>NZ_JBAHYJ020000034.1:0-25789 GCF_036697665.2 Scytonema sp. PRP1
TGGTGTCATTGCCGCTCTACTTATTGGTTGTCTTGCAACCCCTAGCCTAAGCGAAACCCCGACACGGGACAAATTTCTTTGGCCATTTGCATCCACATCGCCTTGGAATATGCCAATAGGCTCGGATGCGCGTTACATTCCCGCAAACATTGGAAAAGCACACTATGCTGCGGCAGATAACGAATACTTCTTTAAACTTAAGGATGGAGATCCGTGGCGTCCAGTTTATGCTCCTGGTGCTTGGGGTGAAGGACGCTGTACAGGCACGAAACCTATGGACATCTGGCTACCAGTTCCAGACGACATGATCATTCCAGACGCTACGAAGTATCCATATCACACCCCTAACAACGCATCAGCCTTTCTGATGCCTGATGGAAAAACCCTAATACAGCTTGAACCTCTTGCTCGCTGTCAAAATGCAGGTCCCATCTATGGTTGGCGTTTTCCAAATGTTGATATTTACGGCGATGGCATAGGCGGAGCACATTTTGGTTCTGGTCTTTCTTCGATTGGTGGTTCTATTCGCAAAAGTGAACTCACGAGCAACCAACCAATTCATCACGCCTTAAAAGTTGTGATTTGGGGAGAAAAATACCTCCACTATTCTCACTCTAGTCCTACTCCTGGGTATCGCTGGCCTGCAGATCGGGCAGATGGCAATGCAGCCAACCAATACCACGGTAACAACCCCTCTCTTGTACAGGGGACACTACTGGCAATTCCCCCGAATGTAACCGAAGAAAGCCTCAAGTTGCAAACACCTGCTGCGAAAAAATTGTTTCATGCCTTGCAAGATTATGGTGCTTACGTTGTTGATGACGCAGGCTGGGATGCTCACTACTTTGCAGTCGAAAAAGGAGTCACAGAAGAGTTTCGTAAATCTTTCGGCTACGATTTTGAGGGTTCAAGTGGTCCGTTTTATGAAGATTTTATGAAGTTGTTTCAAGCATTTTCCATTGTTGATAACAACGGACCAAATAGCATTGGTGGTGGTGGAACTCTCCGTGTCGCTCTTGCTCCACCTATTGGAAATTAATTAGCAAAAAGACAAATCAATCAGGAGTGGGTCATGCCCACTCTAAAAATGCTACAACCAACAGGAATTTACCTAACAAGGAACACCCGAAGATTTGTGGTCATAAGAATAAGCGCTGTAAATTCGCTTGCTTGTGACCAAAATGCTTATTTAACAGTGCGAACATCGTGCTTGCTTGCCCGCCGAACCCAAGTGCGTCTTTGCTACTGACAAGGCGATGATCTACAGGATCTGCCCTACATGGTGATTCGCTTTGCCACTGCCCCTTGGGCGATCGCCCTTCGTTCTACTCTGTATTCAGCATTGACAAAGGCAAACCAGACTGATTATGAGTTACATTAATCTCTAAGAAAGCGCCAGCCTCGTTATAAATTATTAATATCCCTGAACAACTGACTTACTCAGGCTTGGTTTCAAAAACAAAGGTTTAAAGATGTTGAATTCATCAGAAACACCTATTATTGCCACAATTGTGCTGGCTGCTTTCGGAATTTTAGGTTGGGGCTTTTATCGCGCTAGACCTTATGGCAAACTGGGAATCTTAGCCTGGTTACAGTCGGTGGTATTGATGGGTCCTTGGTTATTATTTTTTGGCTTGTTTGCTGCAGGGGTTTACATCAATATAGTAGGCATACTGTTCTTGTTGGTGGCATCCAGTGTTGTCTACATCTTTTTAGGAAGACAGTTGCGAGCCGCCGGACAGGATGCGATACTTAGGCAACGAGCAACTCAAAGGCTTGAGGCTGATGCCTCGCTACAAGTCCGTCCCACAGATAATTCCACTGCTCCGGAAGGATCTGCACAATTAAAACTTGAAGTTCCGCCGATACCTGAAGAAGACTTAAACATCATTAAAGGTATTTTCGGCATTGATACATTTTTTACCACAGAAACGATTGCTTACCAAGAAGGAGCCATCTTTAAAGGAAATTTGCGAGGAGATCCAGAAGCGGTTCATAACCGTCTGACTACAAGTTTGCGAGAACGAATAGGTGATAAATACCGTCTTTTTTTAGTGGAAAACACAGATGGTAGACCCGTGGTCATTGTCCTTCCTAGCCGCAATGACCCTCGTCCGATGACTTTACCACAGAAAGCCTTTGCTGTTATTCTGCTGGTGGGAACAATCGTCACAAGCTTGGAGACTGGGGGGTTACTCCTCAATTTTGATTTCTTTACCAACCCAGAACGCTTCCAAGAAGCTTTACCCATTGCTGCTGGTGTCTTAGTGGTTTTGGCAGCTCACGAAATCGGTCATTGGTTACTCGCCCGGCGTCACCAAATCCGCCTCAGCTTACCTTACTTTCTTCCCGCTGTGCAAATCGGTTCTTTTGGTGCTATTACCCGCTTTGAATCTTTGTTACCTAATCGTAAAGTCTTGTTTGATATTGCCTTAGCAGGACCTGCGGCTGGAGGAATTGTATCTTTATTAATGTTGGTGGTTGGATTACTGCTTTCTCATCAAGGTAGTCTATTTCAATTGCCAAATCAGTTTTTCTCTGGTTCAATTCTTGTAGGGACTTTGGCACGAGTTATCCTCGGTTCTGCATTACAATCATCTTTGGTAGATGTACATCCACTTGTGGTGATTGGTTGGTTGGGCTTAGTCATTACTGCTTTAAATTTGATGCCAGCAGGTCAACTAGATGGTGGTCGCATTGTCCAAGCGATTTACGGACGCAAAACTGCAGGACGAACAACACTAGCCACACTCATTGTGCTGGGGTTAGTGTCTCTGGGTAATTCTTTCGCTATGTACTGGGCAATTGTGATTCTGTTTTTACAACGAGATTTAGAACGTCCCAGCTTAAATGAAATCAGCGAACCTGATGATGCACGCGCTGCTTTGGGTCTTTTGGCTTTGTTCTTGATGGTTGCTACTCTCCTTCCACTCGCTCCCGGTTTAGCTGGGCGTTTGGGGATTGGCGGATGATGCTTCGGGTGGGCTGCAAGGCTCACCCTACAAAATTAAGGTTTCCAACCAGCCAGTAGATTCGGATAAGCAACTGGTGTTGGGAAAATTTTCTGGAAACTAGATTGACGTTGTTGTGATGTTTCGCCAGTCATGTTCCAGAGAGTTTCGTAGAAAAAGAAGGAGACCCCTGCAAAGTTGCGTTCTCGCACTTTTTGTACTTGTGTCTGTATTTGTTGCATAGGTACATATTTGCCTTTTAACCCAGACATAATGCCTATGCTCACTGGAATATGACTTTGTGCTGCTTTCACTTCTGGCTTCTCTAGTTCTTTAACGAAGACATCTGGATCATCACGGTATAGTTGTATAATCAGTTCTTCAACAAGTCCCAACCGTTCCCACTGTTCCCAGTCTGCCAAAAAGGATTCGTAGGAAAAGCGCTGGGGATTAGGCGATACAGAGACAAGACAATTTTTTTTAGTCGCTTTGATGGCTTGGAAGACCCGCTTCATGTAGTCAGTTATTTTATTCGCTCTCCAGCGTACCCATTCTCGGTCTTGAGGATTTGTTGCAGGAGCTTGACCACGGTGTTCTTTTTTGTACAATGCAACTGTGTAGGCATCATATCCCAATTCAGCAGGCAAGCCAAAATGGTCGTCAAATTGAATGCCGTCGATGTCGTAGTTTCGGACGATTTCGACAATTAAGTCTTGGATAAATTGTTGAACTTCAGGGTGAAAGGGATTTAGCCAAACTCGATCGTGGGTGCCTTCTTTCCAAATTTTGCTACCATCGCGGCGACTGGTTAGCCATTGCGGACGATTTTTGGCTAGTTGTGAGTCAGCTGGCGCCATAAAGCCAAACTCGAACCAGGGAATGACTGTTAAGCCTTTTTGATGTCCGACTGTGGCAATTTCTTTGAGTATATCTCGCCCTTGCAGTTTCGGGGCTGGGTCGAGCGATCGCCCGATCACTTTTTGTGCGACTTTGCTGGGGTATAGTGTCCAACCCCAATTCCACACAGTAGGATAGACAGTGTTAAAGTTCAGATTTTTCAGGCTTTGCAAAGAGCCTTGGAGACGATTGCGATCGAACAGCACATCGCTATCTATATTAGTTAGCCACACACCCCGTAACTCAGACATCTGCGGACGGTAAGGAGTATTTTTTTGAGCATATGAGGGAAACGAGAGTAACACCGCAGCTACCATGCTTAGGGCTACCACGAGTGCAAAAAATCCCTGTTTTTTGATTGCTTGAGTTTCCCTAACTGGAAATATATTATACCATTTGAACAATCTTTTCATCATCTACTTGTTAGAAAAGTTAAATTTTGTATGAGAAAACGATCAGTAATGACTTAGGTCAGTGGGCAAAAGTTGCTCTTGCGCCTGCGTATAGCATTCCCACTGAGGTCAACCATTAGCATGATTGTTTATCTTTTTTTAAGATTACTGGTTTTTGCGGAGAAGTTTCTCCTATTTCTTGATTTATACTACTACCGTTAAATGCCCTCACTGGTCTTGATAAAAGGCGGGCAAAAGGCTCACTCCACAAAAACTGTATCTCATACATATGAAATACAGTTTTTGTATAAACTAACACAAATAAACAACTCTAAAGTGAGAATGGCTGCATAAATTCTTTACGGTTGGGTGAAGCAAAACGCTTGCAAAGTCATACGGGAAGACACAAAGAGTTCCCCCTTTATGAATCCCCTTGATTTGTGGTTCCTTGTGGGTTCCTAGCTGCGCAATTGTGAGTTCTTTTCTTTTCTAAATCACCCAATCAGATGGCTCTCCTGGGTGAGGTATTTTCACCCAGCATAAATTTAGTATAGAGAAGAAGGAACAATAGACAATCATAGTAGCGTCTATCTTCACATCTGCCTCGTCAAACAGGCGCTTTAATTATCCCAAGTCGTTCTTATTATATGGGATGATAAAACCATTTGTTCTTTTCATAGTTGCTAGTTATTAGTTTTTGTCCGCTGGCTCATACTAATATCTATTAACTAATATACAAACGTTAAATTTACTATTTTCACTATAGCTAAGATTATCATAGTGCTATGAAAAATACTCTAAAAAACTATTGTAATACGAAACAAGCGCGAATATTCACAGCGTTAGTTTTATCTGGAATGTTATCTATTGGTAGCAGTTTATCAGCGATAAAAAGCGCAACGGCTGCTCCAGCCAACTACTTTGCCCAAACAGCTAATGAAGTCCTAAAAGAAAACATTAAAACAAACAGCTTACCGAGTCGAGTTGCTTCTGCGGTACTGCGAGATTTATCTGACAGAGAGCAAATTTCCAACAGAAAAGTGGAAATCGTTGATTACACTCAACGGACTTGGCGTGACGGATGCATGAATTTGCCAAAACCTGACGAATTTTGTACACAAGCATTAGTTCCTGGCTGGCGTGTTGTCCTTTCAAATGGTAGTCACACATGGATTTATCACACTGATAATAACGGGCGTTCTGTACGCTTGGCAAATCCTTATATTCTGACAAGAAATCTGCCACAAAACTTTCCAAATTATATAGAGGATGCTGTTCTAGAAGACGCATCTAGGCGCTTGAATTTACCAACTTCTCGGCTAAATGTTATTCAAGCTCAAGAACGGACTTGGGGGAATGGTTGTTTGAACTTACCAAGACCAGATGAAGCGTGTACCCAGGCTTTGCAAAAAGGTTGGCGGGTCGTTGTCAAAGCAGCTGACCAAACCTTGGTTTATCACACCAATACAACTGGTTCCAAAATTAGGTTGAATAAAAAGGAAAGCGAAGTTAGTGAAGCGAGATTACCTGCAAAAGTCAGAGATGCTGTATTGCGTCGAGCAAGTGAAGAGTCGGGTTTACCTCAAAGGTCGCTGAGTATTGTTGAGTCTAAACCAACACAATCGACATATGGCTCGCTTTGGCAAGTTACAGTAGGTGCTGGGCTAAATCGTTGGGTGTTTGTCACTGATGACAACGGTTCCCGAATTCAGCTTTCAAGCCAGTATGGTGAAACGCCTAATGCTAACTTACCCAGAGATATTGCTGAGAGAGTTTTGGTACGAGCCTCTAAGCGTTCACAAGTGCCAATTTCGCAATTACGAATAACTGAGGTGGAACCGCGACAATGGTCCGATAGCTGTTTGGGTATAGCAGATCCACTAGCTTTATGCGCCGCAGTTGTTGTACCAGGTTGGGAGGTGACTGTGAGCGATCGCCAACAACGCTTGGTTTATCGTGTAAGCGAATCTGGTACTGTTATTTTAGATGAAAAAGCTAGCTCAGCTGATAACAATACACAGATCAAGCCAATTTCCATTCCTAGAAGTGAGTTACCACTACCTTTAGATAGCGGCGTGATTTTTCGGCAAATCTCCAGTGGTGGCTTTGCTGGTAGAACCTACGAAACTGTTTTGCTCGACGACGGGCGTCTGATTCGTGTTCAAATTGGTGATAGCAATGATTCTGAGCGTAGCGTTCGCCGCATTCCCTTAGAACAAGTCCAAAGGTTTCAGCGATTGCTAGAACAGCAAAGCGATGAATTCAACAATGTGAGTTATCCAGCACCAAGAGGCGCTGCTGATTACATCACCTACACCCTCACCAGCCGCGATGGTACGGTGAAATACAATGACGTTTCTCAAAATAGCTTACCCGAAGATTTACGTATCATAGTCAACACTTGGAAGCGGATAAGCACAACCTATCAGTAGAGTGTAATGTTGGAACCCGGCTACCTTCATTGGTGTCAATTTAACGTTCAAACCTTTAGCCCACGTTGATTTACCCCACCCCTTAATCCCCTCCCCGCCTGCGGGGAGGGGCGGTTTTGGCGTTAGCCAAAGCCGGGGTGGGGTGAAGCGAGAATTATCGGCAACTATCAAGGCATGATGTTACGTAATTACAAAGCTTTCAGCTTAAGTTGACACGCATGGGCTACCTTGCACCCCGATATTCTACACCCTGTTAAATCTACGGCTTATCCGTCGGGATAAGTTGCATTTGATTCTAGGATATAATATGATCTGTTACGTAGTCGATAATACTCGCAATCAATGAGCAATCAGACTGGACACGTACACCATACTTGGGTACAAACTCTTCATCCTGTAAACTCAGATTTGAGACTGCAAGAAGTACAAGAGAAAGAGCCGATGTTTTACTATTTTGCTTACGGCTCGTGTATGTGTCCTGTTGATTTGAAGCGCTCCCTTGGTGAAAATACGCACCTCTTTGTCATCGGTCATGCGACACTCAAAGGTTATCGACTCGGATTTTATCGTCTTTCACCTAGTCGCAAATGTGGCGTTTTGGATGTGGTGAAAGACCCTAAAGCGAGTGTGAATGGTGTACTCTATCAGCTACCTTGGCGATTAAGCGAACACTTAGATAAACGAGAAGAAGTTCCGCATGGTGGTTACCGCCATGAATTTGTAGATATCCACTGCAAAGAACAAGTATATAAAAATGTGCGTACTTACGTGGTGGTAAACAAACTCTTAGAGGAAGCCGCCCCCAACGACTGGTACTTTAATGTTGTCCTGCGGGGTGCTGTTACTTGCGGATTGCCAGAGGAATATTGTTGGAGTTTGTTTAACCATATGTACAAATTGCAACAGCGCCATCAGGCACAAGATTGCGTGCGATCCGCTTAGGAACGAGTTGAACTGGGGATTGGGGATTAGGGATTAGGGATTGGGAGGATTATGGACGGAGATTCAAACCCTGCCCAAATCTTGTAAGAACATCTTACCAGTCCCCAGTACCTAGTAAAGAGTGCCAGAGGGGTGTTCCTCCCCAACCAATGTGCGAATCTGGTTGGGACTGGGAGGCACAACTGTTGAAAAGCCCACCTGACATCTTGCACCAAGAAAATTTGATGTTATTTTCAAACTCACTACTAAGTCGCAAACCCTTATTTTCGCTATAGAAGCTCAGAAAAGTCATGTAACTTTATTGCGCTGTTTTTGACTAGGGGACTTCCAAATAAAAAAATATCCCAAATTTTCTTGTGGGATGGGTGTCCCCACCCGTCCTTTGTATTCAGGGCGGGCTTTCCTGCCCACCCCACAATTGAGGATAATTTATTTCTTGGAAATCCCTAGCTCCTGGGTTATACGGCAATACAGAACGACACGCTTCTGTGGGCAGTGCTTAGCAAAACCCCGATGTAGTGGGCAAAATGCGGTAAGCACTGCCCACCCTACAATACTTAAGATTTTTCATCAATCCTGCGCGGATTGCTATATGTAAAAAAACAAAGACTTGTAGGGTGTTGCACCTGCCACAGTACTCAGGGCGATCGCCTCCGGCATTGTGCTGAGTCCCTTTGGGACACCAACAAATGGAAGTTTTGCACCAGCCCTAGGAATTTTCAATGCCACATATGTAGTAAATAGTAAACAGTTTATTTTCGACTCTTTATTCGTCAAGCAGCTATGAAAACCTTTGATGAAATGAAGCAGGAAACAGACGTACCAGTTGTGATTACAGATCATCAAGGGTTTGTCACCTATGTGAATGACTGCTTTACCTCTGTTTTTGGTTGGAGTACAGACGAAATTAAGAACCAGCTGATTACGGTCATTATTCCTGAAGGTTTCCATGCCCCTCACCATCTCGGCTTTTCCCGCTTTCTCACCACCGAAAAGTCCACTATTCTCAATCACCCGGTGCGTCTGGTTGGAATTACCAAAGATGGTAGAAAAATAGAAGCAGAGCATCTGATTATGGCACAGAAACATCAAGGGGAGTGGCTGTTTCTGGCAAGGCTGCGTCCCCTAAACCCCTAAACCCGGCTTAACTATACTGTCAAAGGAACCCATAATGAGCGCTAATTTAACTAATTTAACCAGCCAATTACGGGCAACTCTGGGCAAAATGGAAGTAGCGCTGGGGGCGATCGCTGACGCTATTGTTTGGACAGGCAGGGATGGACAGGTGCAATGGTGTAATGCTGCTTTCGACAAACTTGTAAACCAACCCCATATCTTGGTGCTGAACATGAGGCTGAGCGATTTGTTACCCCTAAAACAAGCGGGTGAAGCAGTTCCGCCAGAGTCCTATCCAAATATGCGGGTACTAGGGGGAGAGTATGAAGTCACTGAGTACGAATTTCAACAGGGCGATTGCTCCGTTATTTTAGAAATATCGGGGAATTGTGCCGAACTGCCAGGAGGCGACAGCTCGGCGGTACTGGTGATTCGAGATACAAGCAAAGCAAAGCAGCGGGAAGAAGAACATAAGCAAGTAGATCAGGAACGAGCGGAAACTCTGTCTTTACTGCAAGCGACGCTGGAGTGTACGGCTGATGGAATTATAGTTGTCAATCAAAACTTTAATGTGTCGGTTTATAATCAGAAGTTCCTCCAGATGTGGTCATTGCCTGAGTTGTTGCTGGAGCCTTCTAGAAGCAATGAACGATTCAGGTTCATGGCTGAACAAACGCGAGATCCCGAAGCTTTTATTGCCAGGGTAAGAGAACTTTTCTTTAAGCACCCAGAACAGGAAGCTTTTGATTTGGTGGAGATGAAGGATGGACGTGTTTTTGAACGTTACTCTCAACCGCAATGGAGGAGCGATAAAATTATCGGGCGCGTTTGGAGCTTTCGGGATATTACTGAACGTAAGCAAGTGGAGCAAGCCCTTCTCAAAAGCGAACAAAAGTTTCGCCACATCTTCGAGAATTCTCAGGTAGGCATCTTCCGTAGCCGAGTTGAGGATGGGCTGATTCTGGATGCAAATCAACGTTTTGCCAACCTATTAGGCTACAGCTGTGTAGCAGACATAATTGGGACAAAATTTACGAGCGATTTTTATACCAATCCAAGCGATCGCCAGTTGATCATAAATCAATTGCGTGAACAAGGCTCGCTTAATAACTTTGAAATTCAGTTTCGTCGCTGCGATGGTGAGATGCGTTGGGGGCTGTTTTCATTACGTCTAAATATTCAAGAAAACTGCATTGAGGCTGTAGGTGCCGATATTTGCGATCGCAAGCAAGCAGAAGCAAATTTGCGCCGTAGCAATGCCATACTTAAAGCTCAGCAAGAAGCTTCAATTGACGGAATTTTAGTCGTTGATGAAAATAATCGAGTTGTATCCTACAATCAGCGCTTTTGTCAGTTATGGCAAATTCCAGAAACTCTGATCCACAACAGCGATAGCAATCGCCCATTACTGCAATGGGTACTCGATAAACTTCAACAGCCAGAGGAGTTTCTGGCAAAGGTCGAGTATTTGTACGCGCATCCAGAAGAAGTCAGCCGTGATGAAATATTTCTTAAGGATGGACGGACTCTAGACCGTTATTCTGCATCTGTACACTCACCAACAGGAGATTATTACGGCAGGATTTGGTACTTTCGTGATATCACGGAACGCAAACAGATAGAAGAATCCTTGCGACAATCAGAAGCTAGATTCAGAGCACTTTATGAATCAAACAGTCTTTCTGTCGTACTATCAGATGAAAGCGGCATATTTGATTGTAACAGTGCCGCGGTACAGCTCATTGGCTATCCTCGTCAAGAGATTTTGGGCAAGCTCCCTGCTGAATTGTCACCCCCGATCCAGCCAAATGGTCAAGAATCTATGAGTTTGGCTAAGCAACATACGGCTGTAGCATTTGAACAAGGCAGTCACCGCTTTGAGTGGATTCACCGTCGTGCAGATGGGACAGAATTTCCCGCGGAAGTCTGGTTAACTGCGGTAGAGGTGGGCGATCGCAAGCTATTACAAGCGGTGGTGCAAGACCTAACTGAACGCAAGCAAGCAGAAGCAGTACTTCAGCACAGCCTTCGGGTAGATAACCTGCTCACGAGTATTTCCCGGCAGTTTATTGACCAAGATGTAGATACTGCGATCAATTTTACCCTGCAAGCGATCGCCGAGTTTCTCGGAACAGAACGAAGCTGTATTTTTGAATACTCAGAGCAACGGGGGCAGTTTTATCTTGTCCGTGAGTGGCGTGCTGTTGGCATCGAGCCATTATTCAGCAGTGCTACGAGTTCATTTGTCGAGCCGTTTCCCTGGTTGGACAATCAGATTCTCAGGGGTAACTCCGTACAAATCTCCTATGTCGCAGAACTACCTCCAGAAGCAGCATTTGAAAAAACAGTGTTCCAGAGCGAATCTATTCAGTCGGTTGTTGTTGTACCTACGATCCACTTTGGCAAAGTCGTAGGGTTTCTGGGAACTGATGTCGTTAACTTCTCTAAGAACTGGAAGCAGGAGGATATCAACTTACTACAACGACTGGGTGAGTTAATTGCCATCGGGCGATCGCGATACAAAGCAGAGGAAGCACTGCGAGTTGCAAAAGTTGCTGCCGAGACTGCCAACCGTGCCAAAAGCGCCTTTCTCGCAAATATGAGCCATGAACTGCGAACCCCACTCAACGCTATTCTGGGTTTTGCCCAGTTGATGGAGCGAGACACCACCCTCACTAAGCGTCAGCGAGAATCTCTAGCAACTATCAACCGCAGTGGGGAACATCTGCTCAATTTGATTAACGATGTCCTGGAAATGTCCAAAATTGAAGCTGGACGCATTGTTCTCAACCCTGCACCATTTGACTTGTATCAGTTGTTGCAAAGCATTCAGGAAATGTTCAAGATTCGAGCCGAGGCAAAAAAGCTATCATTACAAGTTGAACTTGCCCCGAATTTGCCTCAATATATCCTCGCAGACGAAGGCAAGCTCCAGCAAGTCTTGATCAACCTTTTGGGAAATGCTATCAAGTTTACAGATACAGGACGAGTCACCCTAAGAGTCGGAGTGGGGCAAGGGACATTGGAAATACAGAATCCTAAAAACATTTTGCCCACTGCCCATTTGTTATTTGAAATCGAAGATACTGGTAAAGGAATTGCACCAGAGGAATTACACAATCTCTTTCAACCTTTTGTGCAGACTGCAAGTGCAACTCAAGTTAAAGAAGGTACAGGGTTGGGGCTGACTATCAGTCGCCAATTTGTACAGTTGATGCGAGGTGATATCCGCCTCAAGAGCGAAGTCAATCGTGGTTCTACCTTTGATTTCGATATCATAGTTGAACTGGTAGAATCATCTGAAGTTGCGCCACCAATACGTAAAGAAAAAGTGATTGGGCTGGCAAAAGGTCAAAGAGTATACCGAATTTTGGTGGCGGATGACCGCAAAGAGAATTGCGACTTATTGACACAGTTACTCAACTCCATTGGTTTTGAGACGCGTGCAGTAGCTAATGGTCAAGAGGCGATCGCTCAGTGGCAAACATGGCATCCCGACTTGATTTGGATGGATATGCGTATGCCTGTGATCAACGGATATGAAGCAACTCGACAAATTCGGGCAGCAGAACAGAGATACAGCACACAAACAACTCAAAGTCAATATCGCCGGACTGCGATTATTGCGCTCACAGCCAGTGCTTTTGAAGAGCAGCGTTCCAGTATCTTAGGCGCAGGTTGTGATGACCTCATC
The DNA here is from genome assembly GCF_036697665.2 of Scytonema sp. PRP1. NCBI lineage: Bacteria > Bacillati > Cyanobacteriota > Cyanophyceae > Nostocales > Scytonemataceae > Scytonema > Scytonema sp. PRP1. Next base: position 12,425 of record NZ_JBAHYJ020000034.1, read on the forward strand.
CGCAAGCCTTTCCGGGAGGAAATCATCTTTAACAAGATGGCTGAGTATCTGGGAGTACAATATGTGTACGCAGAGGAACAAGAGAATTTTGTACAGACGCGATTGATCAGGCAGGGCTTTACAGAGGTTTCTCAGCCAGGGGATTGCGAAAATCTGCTTTCAACCGAAGCCCGTGGTTCTAACGAGTGTCGTCCCGTTGTCACAACTGGATTTGGGGAGCTAACACCACAAGACTTACTGATTATGCCCTCGGAGTGGATTAGTGCGCTACGTCAGGCAGCAGTTCAAGTTGATGGCGAACTGATTTTGCAGTTGATTGATGTGATCCCCAAAACCCATCATACTGTAGCTCAGGAACTGACTGATTTAGTAGATCGTTTCTGTTTTGACGAAATTATCGATCTCATACCAGACGAAAATGGACAGCCAGCCGTTTAAAAGACCATTAGCCAACATCTTAGTGATTGATGACACCCCTGAGAACTTGCATCTCCTTGCTGCTATGTTGACAGAACAAGGTTACAAAGTTCGCAGCGTCACCAAAGGTTCGGCTGGTTTGCGCGGAGCTGCCGCAGCACCACCCGACTTAATTTTGCTTGATATCAATATGCCAGAAATGAATGGCTATGAAGTTTGTCAGCAGCTTAAAGAAAGCGATCGCACTCGGGATATTCCAGTGATTTTTATCAGTGCAATGAATGATGTACTAGATAAAGTCAAAGCTTTTTCTGTAGGTGGTGTGGATTTCATCACAAAACCGTTTCAGGTGCAAGAGGTGTTGGCACGGGTAGAAAATCATCTGACGATTCGCAATTTGCGTTCATCACTCCAAGAACAAAACGCGCGGTTACAGCAGGAAATCTACGAACGCAAACAGGCAGAGGAAAAGTTTGCCAAAGCCTTTCGTTCCAGCCCTAGCCCGATTGCGATAAGCCGGAGGCTTGACGCTGCGCGTATCGCCACTCTTTCAGAAGGACAGTTTATTGAAGTCAACAATAGTTTTCTGAGAATGAGCGGTTATTCCCTAGAAGAAATTATTGGTCACACTGCTGCTGAACTCCAGCTTTGGATTTCCTTAGAAAAGTATGCTAGTACCATTGCCAAACTGTTAGAAATCGGGTCCTTGCAAAACTATGAAATGGAATTTCGTACCAAGTCCGGTGAAGTCAGAATAGTCTTGCTTTCTGCCGAACTGATTGACCTTTCTGGCACTCAATGCGTCTTAAATATTATCAACGACATCACCGAACGCAAGCGACTAGAAAACGAATTTATCTCTCTGGTGAGCCATGAACTGCGTACTCCGCTCACCTCCTTAATTGGATCGCTCGACCTTTTAAGTACAGGACAGTTGGGAACACTCACTGCCAAAGGGCAGAAAGTTCTCAATATCGCTCTTACCAATACCGAACGCTTAAACCGCCTTGTCAACGACATTCTTGACTTGGAGCGGATGAAATCAGGCAAAATCACAATACAAGCTGTGAAGTGCAATGCTGATCATCTGATGATTCAGGCAGCAGAAGCAATGCAAGCAATGGCAGAACGGGCAGGAATCACCCTAGTTACCGAACCTGTGATGGCTGAAATTATCGCAGATTCAGACCGGATACTACAAATTCTGACTAACTTGCTGAGCAACGCCATCAAATTTTCAGAACCAGGCAAGAGTGTTTGGCTGCGTGCTAAACTCCGGGGCAATCGTCTGCAAATCGAAGTGCAAGATCAAGGACGCGGAATTCCGGCAAATAAACTAGAGACTATCTTTGAGCCTTTTCAGCAGGTTGATGTATCTGATTCCCGTAAAAAAGGGGGAACAGGTTTGGGGCTTGCCATTTGTCGCAACATCGTTGAGCAACATAATGGCAATATTTGGGTTGAGAGCGTTCTCAATCAAGGCAGCACCTTTTATGTCACGCTGCCATTAGCATAAGAAGGCAAAAGCCAGAATTTAAAAGGTAGGAGATGAAAAGTTTATTAGCAATTAAGGAGATCGATGATGAGCAAGTGTGTATTAATCGTTGACGATGAGGAAGATGTGCGGGCGATCGCGCAAATGGGTTTGGAAATGGCGACTGACTGGAACATACTGTGCGCTAGTTCTGGTGAAGAAGCTTTGGCGATCGCAGCAACCAACCAACCGGATATAATTCTGCTAGATATGATGATGCCCGATATGGATGGTCGCACCACGCTGCAAAAACTCAAAGCCAATCCTACAACGCAGCACATTCCTGTTATTTTGGTAACGGCAAAGATTCAACAGTCAGAACAAGAGAGCTTTGCCAATATGGATGTCGCTGCTGTACTCGCTAAACCTTTTCGTCCCTTAAAATTAGCCGACCAAATCAACGCCGTATTACCAGACAGTCTTTAAACTCTTAACTTTGTGATCAAAGATATAGCGGTTATCAGTTGAGTGCAATACATCAAGAAATAAGAACCACAGATGGACACAGATGAATCTGTAATTGATCCAAACGAGAAGTGTTATATATCTGTAACTCGGCACGATGCCCAATTTGCTTCACCAATATTTTGGGTATCTACTTTCGCGGATAAGATTATTATAGAGAAGCGCAACAAAGATTAAAACTATTGCCCCAAAAACTGTGGGAAACAGCAGAAAACTCCATGCTGGTTTGGTTAGGTAAATAATAACTGGATTGGAGCCTGCTGGTGGGTGAGTTGTTCGGGTAAGCATCATCACAGAAATGGCAGTACTAACCGCTATAGCAACTGACCACCACGTTGCTCCAAAAAGTGTCAGACATACCAAACCAATAAAGGAACTCAAAAAATGACCTACAAGCACATTTCGCGGTTGTGAAAAAGGCGCATCTGGAAAGCCAAAGACCAAAACGCAGGATGCTCCAAAAGATCCTAGTACAAGTGTTGCAGAAAATGCATGGGAGAGAAGCGCAACCGCACTAATTGCCAAAAATCCTCCTAACCAAGCAAGTATTATTGCTCTAGCTGAATGCTTAGCAGGTAGTTTCGTATTATCCCCTTTTAGCTTCTGAAAAAAAGTTATCCAAGAGGCTATTTTTCTAGGGGAAGGTTGTCTCAAACCCAGGTTCTGGATTGCTATTGCGAGCGCAGCATAGTGGAGCGAAACCATCCCACATTTTGCGATTGCTTCACTACGCTGTTGCTTCGTTGGCAATGACAAATATGTTCTTGCAGAATTGGGATGCTCCCTTTTTCTAGTACTACCAGCATAATTGTTCAATTGCTTAACCATGAACATTCACCTCAGGTTGTTAGCTGTTTTATACAGATCACTCTGTCTAAAACAGTCAAAAAAATAAATACTTAACTAATTAATTGCCTAACTGCTTCTCGTGCAGCTTCAATAGACCGTGTTGATCTATAAATTTGACTCTTAGTAATTGCTCCTTCAAACAGAAGATGGATGACCGAATCAGTTACCAGTTATCAGTTATCAGTTACCAGTTACTGTTCACTATTAATTGGTACAAGCCCCTGTTTTGAAACATGGAAGTACATAGAAAGATGTCGGCGCGAGATACGTAGTACGAGAAATACGGCGTCCTTATACAAATCCCCTCAAGAAGATTGATGGGGATTAACTGGTACTTGTTCACTGTTCACTGTTCACTGTTTTAAATGGGCAAGCATTGTTGTACTGTTTTTCTCGGTTGAAATATTCAATTTGTCAACAAGTTGCTTAATGTAATCCTGCAAAGCATTTTTGTGGTTTACAACTAAGTACATGATTCCATAAGTTCATAGCGAAAACTTGAACGAAGACTCTGTGTACCTTTGTCTTGAAAAGTTTCCTAGGTCGGGAAACCCCTTCGGGTATCTCCTATGCCTGCGGCACGCCAAGGGCGAACGGAGACGCTACGCGAACGCCAGTTGCCTGCTGTCGGGAAACCCTCCTGCAGCACTGGTCTCACCTCCTGCAGAACTTTTCGCTGCGTTTACCGAGAGCGCCTCTCTGCGTTTAAAAACGTTACGAATTAATGAAATGCTGTACTAAGAGCCGAATTTTACTGTATTTTTAAACTTTGAGTTCGTAGAGCTTCAGCGCCTCCCGTATTAACAAATCTTTGCGAACCTTGCCTGTCGCTGTCTTGGGCAAGTCGGTGAACAAAAACACTTGGGGTTGCTTGTAAGAAGCAAGTTGAGACCCACAAAAATGGCGCAAATCTTCTCCGGTGAGGGTTTGGGAGTCCCTTGCTTCAACGAAAGCCACAAGCAAGGTACGATTTTTTCCGAGTTCTTCAGGTGAGATACCGATGACCGCAGCTTCTCGCACCTGTTCGTGCCGACATAGGACATTCTCAATCTCGATAGAGGAAATATTTTCCCAACCGTAATCGGTTTCTACGTAAATTAAGTCCTTCAGGCGGTCTCGAATTTCCAAATAACCATCTGGATGCATAATTGCCATGTCGCCGGTATGGAACCACCCATCCCGAAAAGCTTTTTCGGTAGCTTCCGGATTGTTGTAGTAGCCTGTCGCTACTGTATTACCTGCCACGATCACTTCGCCCAACGTACGACCATCCCAAGGAACGTCTCGCCTATCAGCATCAACCACCCGCAACCCCGTTCCGGCATGGATAGTTGCCACCCCTTGACGGGCACGCTTCTTGGCACGGCTTGAAGGGGGCAATGCTTGCCATTCTTCTTGCTCCTCACAAACGACGTAGGGACCAAAGGTTTCATTCAATCCATATTGGTGGATGAAATTGACCCCCATCTCATCTAATTGCTGGATCAGGGTGGGAGCAGGAGCAGCTCCTCCTGTAGTAATCGTTAGCCCCTGAAACCCTCTTTTGTCCCCAGGAGCTAATGCTAGCGATCGCACAAGGCGGGGAGCACCACACAGGTGAGTAATCTGGTACTGGGAGAGTGCTTGGATCAGATCCGCATAGCCATCTCCAATTTGGTGATCTGGCAGGACGACTTGGGTGGCTCCCACAGCGACATTTGCCCAGATATGTCCCCACCCATTAACATGAAACATGGGGAGCAGCCACAGATACTTCGAGGCTCGGTTGAGTCCAATCATCAACGCCTGCCCCAGTGCATTCAGGTAAGCGCCTCGGTGATTGCATATTACCCCTTTTGGACGACCAGTGGTACCGCTCGTAAAGTTGATGGCGAGCGGATCGAGTTCGCTGACAACGGTTTGATCCAGCCTAAAATCTCCATTTTCACCCGCCAGACACGTTTCGTAGTCGAGGACTCCAGAATAGATTGGGTTGGCAGCGTGATCGATAACAATAACTTGTTGCAAGTGGGAAAGAGCAAAGAGAGGGTTAAGGAGGATTTTCTCGCTCAAGGAAGCATCCACAATCAAGACTTTCGCCTCGCAATAGTTCAGCAGGGATAGGAGATCCTGCGCTGCTAACCAAGGATTGAGCATGACGATCACAGCACCGATCGCTGGAATGCTGAAGTGGGCTTCGATTGTCTGTTGGTTGTTCTGTGTCAGGAGAGCAACTCGATCTCCATACCCCACCTGGAGTCGCTTCAGCACTTGTGCCAGACAGCGAGAGCGGTGCAAGATCTCGGCGTAAGTTACTGTTCCATCAGGGTAGATGATCGCGCTTCGGTTAGGAAATGCTTGACCACTGCGCTCTAAGAAAGTGGTTGGACTCAAGGGTATATAGGAATGCATAGCTTTTCTTTTAGTACGAACTGATATAGCAATTGGACTTGATTGGTTAACATATGAAGATGTTGGTACTCTGATCTCAAAATCAGAGTACTTGACAGCAATAACTATTTTGAAACAGGCTTAACATCTTCGTTGCCTGAAGCAAACTCGTTCCATAAATCAGGGCGCTGCTTGACTTTGATATAACGCGTAGCCAAAATAGTGCAGCCATTGATGGAAGCCATTGTATGAAAGGTACCTGGTGAGCGAAGTATTAATGAGCCGGGCAAGAACGTGACACCATTCTCAATATAATCCCCGGTTAAGACTAGGACCATTTCATACCCTATATGTTCATGCAAGGCAACAAATGCGCCTGGCTCATATTTAAGAATTGCGGCATCAGGACCTTGCGGATCTTGGTCTACCAAACTAAAGATTGTGTGAATTTCAACACCTTTTCTCACTTCTGGTTGATAGGGCACGAACTCAAGATCCTCCGGTAAGGAAACATTTTCCATGCCCAGGAACTTAAATTCCCTATCGTTGATGGAATTGTATGGGAATGGGTCGAACTTTATTTGACCATTGCTCATCAATTGACCATTTTTTGGAATAGGACCGTCACCTTTGTTTATGCCGTTGTATCCCGATGGAAGTCTTTTTGACATTTGGTCGTTCTCTAACATTTGCTTCTCCTCAATATTTATGTTGAATTTATGTTGATTGAATCTTTCTTTGTTCCTGGCTAAGACCGTTGTAACCCCAGCTTTTTCCATCTATTTCCTGAATTGAAATATAGTTGGGGTGGGGCGCACTGCCAAGAGCCTCTGTAACGAGTTCCCAGGCTTGTGCTATCCAAAGAGCTTTTTCTTCATCGGTATTTGTTCCTTTTGTGACAATAATGCTCAACTCAAAAATTGCTGCATCATCACTTTTAAGAGCACCGCCTACATACCATTGCGCTTGCTGATCGGCGGCTTCAAAACGAACAACAATTAATTTCTTATTTTTGCGAAGAATTTTCTCAGTGATCAGAGATAAACTTTCAGCAAGGCTATCTCTGATCTTCTCAGAAGATATCTTATTAGCCCTTAGTGTTATGAGCGGCATAGCTTGTATTCCTTTTCATGATTGTTGATACTGCCACCAATGCTTAAGCCGTAACCGCAAATATATGCACTTAGGCTTTAGCATTTCAAACACCACACAAGGGGTTTAGGCACCGGAGAGTCTTTTGTCCGCTTGGTTGCGGCGTTCTAGAATGCCCTTAAGAATGCCGTCATAAACTCCGGCTCTAGCTTCGAGCATCCGCATCGCAGCAGAGAACACCTTTTGCAGGTCTTCAGAGGTGTGCATATAGGGCATTCCCGCAGCGAACCACCCCTCCCCGTGGTCTTCATCAAGTTCGCAGTGAACGACAAAGAATTTCACCATGTCTTCACTCAAACCGCGACGGCGCAGATGTGCCAAAACTCGGCGCTGTTGGAGGGGAATTGCTAATTCCAAAGCTCCCATCCCGCCAATGCCGTAATGAAGTCCATCGGCAAACCAGCAGAGGTTAATCTTGGTATTGAGCAGGTTGCAAGTTTCTGGGTTAATATCCTCTTCCCGTGCTCCGCCGAAGTAATCCATTAGGGGTTCAAATAAATTGGGATGAGCCTCGGCGAAATTCCCCTGACCAAACTCGTCATAGAGATTGTGATAGAGTTCTTCACGCATCTCAAAGGGCACAATTAGGCTGAAGGCAGCAACGTGCAAGTGGAAGCGTTGCATATTGACTCGGTAATTGGCAAGGAAGTAGCGGACTTCTTCATCGCTCAAATCATCGCGATCAAACAGTTTAAATAATGGATGATGATTGACACGATGTTGGCTAATCCGCTCTTTCAGCCACGGCATGAAAAGTTCAACGCTCGCGACTTCAGCAGGAAGTCGCTCTTGGGGTAGGTATTGCTGCTCAACCTGCTCAATCAAGTGGCGAATTTCCCATTCTCTGAAGAAGCGAGGAGTTCCTAACCCAAACCCCTCTTGCATTAAGCGCAAGTTCATGTCAAACAAAAGAAACTGAATTTTTTGCCAAGCAAGACCTCCTTTATTTTGAAAAGCTTCATGTACCAAATTTTCGACTTGCTCGGTGGGGGATACATACTGCTTAACTACTTCCCAGGAATTGGTCTGTGAATTGTTAGATTTCGCTGCTAATCTTTGAATACTAGACATTGTCGTTTATCCTTAAGAAAATTGAGTAAATTGAGTTAATCTGTGGTAAGATTGGCTTAATTAAAGCAGCAACTAGAGCCTGACTACCGACTTACGGTGATAAGACTTGAGTCGTGCAAAAAGCCAAAATTTGTAGAAAAATGAGCTGTTAGCCCTTAGCTGTTAGTAGCATTTGGCTGAGTTGTCTTTACTTTAGAGAGAAATCGAGAAGAACCAGGGAAGGTTTGGTTTCTTGATTAAGCAGAGTGTTGCATCAAGTAGAGTATTGGTTAGAAGCAGCTTGATCGCACTTTGCGAGTTGCTGTCTGGTCATCTCTCAGGTTTGATTTCCTCTCTGCCTTCGATACTTTTAACTTTAGGGAGCAATCGAGAAGAACTAGGGAAAAGCGATCGCTATTTTTTGCTCATATTTTCGGCAACTTAAAAAGCCCATACCTTTTGTCACTACCCCAAAAGTTGTCACTAAGAACGCAGAAGCTGTCGTTCAGACACTACTAGAGTGTGAGGCAAAAAAATATCAATGCAAACAAATACCCTCCGGGCGGTTTCCCGGAGGGTATGTTCAGTAAAAGCCTGAAATAAGAATATTTTTCAGTCATGAATTAATAATTACTGAATCGCGAATTCTGACGGTAGAAGGACTCTTCTATCCACATGCGTACTTCTTGTTCAGAAGCAAGACAGCCAGTATGTCCAGTCTTGGGGTCATAGACGTACCACCAAACATTTCCTTGGCGGTCTTTCCTTTTGCGAACTTTAAATTCCAAGTCAGTAAACAGAGCATTTATAACCAATTGCCCAATTTGCTGAAGATGAAAAGCTAGTTTTTGCCGATAGCTCTGGGCTTTGGATGCTGAAATGAGTTCGGTTTGTTTGTCGCATTGCGCTCGCATTTTCATGATAATTTCCTGATTGTGCGTAAATTAGTTAATTAAGTAAATAACCTGAAAATTCATATTGCCAATTAACGGCTTTATTATGCTGCTTGCTGATTGGGTGTAACCTCCATGCAGATTTGGTCTTGAGCGGAAAGTTGAGTGAGTTGCTCTTGAAACCAGGCTTCAAAGTTCTCGTGCAGCAGTAGCCATTTTTCAGTGACTCGTTTTAATGAGGCGAAGTGAAAATTGATGTAAATGTATTTGCATCCATTTTCTTCAAGATTCAAGTAATGAACCATTTACACACTAATTTGCCATCTTCCATCTCCCATTTAGCGTTTAAACGACTCTGCTGAAAATTATCGGTAACCAAGTTAAGATTGTTATTGGTTACTTTTTCAGATAAAAAAGAATTTTCAGATTTTTTCTTAGATGAAGAGTAGGATTTAAACAACAGATTTTTGGTGTTGAGTAGCATGATTGAGTACTTCCTTGTTTGAATGTTTTTCAGGTAAGATGAATGATATTTCTTTTTCAACAATTTTTTTGAAATTACTCTTGATTGAATGGCTTGTTTATAACCTGTATTTAGCAGCTTATAAAAATTGAAAATTTACGCTAAGTTGAATAAAAACTTAAGCTGTCTATTGTTGAAAAATTAGCTGTTAGTAGCTTTTGGCTATCACTGTCTGTAACTTTAGGGAGAAATCGAGAAGAACCAGGGAAGGTTTGATTTCTCTATTAAGCGGAGTGTTGCATCAAGTAGAGTATTGATTAGAAGCAGCCTGATCGCGCTTTGCGGGTTGCTGTCTGGTCATCTCTCAGGTTTGATGTCCTCTCTGCCTTCGATACTTTTAACTTTAGAGAGCAATCGAGAAGAACCAGGGAAGAGCGATCTATTTTTGAAGAAATTTCTCAGGCTGTGTCAGCTACATTATTTTTATTGCGTATTTTTAGCTGTCAATCTTGTCATAAAATTTAGAGCAGTAGAGCATTCCCATGTCGAGGGCTGATGCCATGCGAATTTTGTTGATTGAAGATGATGAAGTTTTGCAAAAGATGCTGCTGCAATCTCTCACCAGTCAGCACTACGTAGTGGATACAGTTGAAGATGGTCAAACTGGTTGGGAATATGTCGAAAGCACAAATTATGATCTCATTGTGATGGACGTGGGACTACCCAGAATTGATGGTATTACCTTATGTCAGCGGTTACGCGCCCAAGGTTGCTCCACTCCTATCCTACTGATGACTGCTAAAGATGCCTGTAGCGATCGCATTCGCGGATTAGACGCAGGCGCAGACGACTACTTAATCAAGCCCTTGGATTTAGCAGAACTCCAAGCACGGGTACGGGCACTATTGCGGCGCGGCGAGGTTTCCCCTACAACCGTGCTACAGGTAGGTGATTTGCGTTTAGATCCTTGTAGCTGCGAAGTCACCTACGGCGAGAAACTCGTGGCATTAACTTCCAAAGAATACAGCCTGCTGGAAATATTTCTGCGTAACCCTTCACGAGTCTTCAGTCGTGGACAACTCGTTGAGCATCTCTGGACGTTTGATGATCCTCCTTTAGAGGAGAGTGTCAAGGCACATATTAAAGGACTGCGGCAAAAATTAAAGAAAGCCGGAGCTGTAGATTGGATCGAAAATGTCTACGGTCTCGGGTATCGATTACGGGAAAATATTGCCACAAAAGAGGACGCACAAACGCAGACACGCGAAGACACCCAGGATTTCTCAAAACAACTCTCCCCCTTGCCTTCTCATCCCGACTCTCAAAGGGAGTGGGAATCCCGAGTTTCCCCTCTAGCCACATCTCCCGAATCCGTTGAACAGAAGTTCCAGCAGGGAATGAATAAACTGTGGCAGCAATATCAGGGGTTGATGACCGAACGCTTAAAGGCTCTGCAAATAGCGGCGACGGCAGTACAAACGAGGACGCTGACTCAGGAGTTACGCGAAAATGCTAGGCAGGCAGCACATAAGCTGGCGGGTGTGTTGGGGATGTTTGACCGGGAAGCAGGAACGACACTGGCGCGGCAAATTGAAAAGATTTTATTAGAAGATGAAGCTTTAGGGCAAGGTGACAAAGGGGATAATAAACAACTGTCTGTTCGGGAACAAGAGCTGTTGTCTCTGGTGCAGGAGTTGGGCGAGTTGCTAAATTTACCCGACTCAAAACCATTTTCGCCCTCAAAAATATCTCGACTGCTGTTGATTGATCCACAGACAAATTTAAGTCAAGAGTTACAGGAACTCGCACACTCGCTCGACTTGAGTTGGAAACAAGTGGCAACATTAGAATTAGCGAAAACCTGGCTCCAGTCCTACTCTCCAGATTTAGTTGTGCTGGCTGTGGATGATCTGGGACAGCAGAAAGATAGTTTGGCACTGGTGGCAGATTTGGCTGCTAGGACACCTGCGATACCAGTGCTAGTCATTGCCTCTAGAGATGGATTATTAGATCGTGTGACTGTAGCCCGTGCTGGCGGACAAGGATTTTTGGTTAGACCAGTGATCGGCCGTCGGGTTTGGGAAATAGCAACGCAACTATTACAGCGTTCTCGTTCCTTGAGTGTGAGTGTATTAGCTGTTGATGATGACCCGGTGTTTCTGGCGGGGCTGCGCTCTATGCTGGAACCTTGGGGTATACAAATGACAGAATTGGATGACCCGCTACGCTTTTGGGAAGTCTTGCGACGTACGACTCCCGATTTACTGATTTTGGATGTGGATATGCCTCAACTTGGGGGTATAGAACTCTGTCAAGCAGTACGCACAGATCCGGACTTGCAGGGACTGCCGATTTTATTTCTTAGCGCTCACCGCGATCGCGAAACTATCCAACAGATATTTGCAAGTGGAGCAGACGACTATGTTAGCAAGCCAGTTGTGGCTGCGGAACTGCTAACCCGAATCACCAATCGTTTAGAGCGCATACGCTTGCTCAAAACCCTGTCTAGTAAAGATCCTCTGACTGGATTGCCGAACCAGCCACAATCATATCGTGATTTAGAACTTTTAATCCAAAGGATGAACGATGCAGATAAAAGTGCAAACTCTCATTCATCGCTTCTCCCTGATGCTTTTTGTCTGGTGGTGTTTGTTATTACAGAATTACCAGCAATTCATTTTCAATATGGTCATGCTACAGGCAATCAGATTTTACAAAGGTGGGGTCGTTTATTTCAAGCTGCCTTTCGGGGTGCGGAAGTGCTTGGCTATTGGGGCAACGGAGAGTTTGTGGTAGGAACGCCAGGATTGACCAAACAACAAACAAGCGATCGCCTCAGCGAAATCCTAACTACCTTACGCCAGCAAGTGTTTACTGCACCAGACGGCAGCCGCTTTCAAGTCAGCTTTAGGTTTGGTATCGCTGAGTATGCCAGTGATGGATTCACTCTCCAATCTATGTATCAAATTGGTAGTAAAGCTTCGTGAAATCCGCAGGAGTTCTGCACGTAAAAGTTGTATAAAGATTACAGGAGATGAACCGCAAAATCACATACGACTTCTTCCCTGTAAACCAGATACGTTTGTTGGGAGATAACAAGTTTGGTTTTGAAGATATTTATGGTGGAGGCGATCGCGATTTTAATGATGTGGTGATACGATACGTTGTGCAAATCTGAAGCTTTGAGTGGGTTCCTTGTTGATTCTACGTGTCCTGCTGTGCGGCTCGCTGGACAGATTGTACATCAACATTAAGCTGTTGAGCAATTTGCTCCACAGTCATACTTGTTTTTAGTAACAGAGGTACAGTTACTCTCAACATTTCAGCTTCCCGTTCTTCTCGACCTTCTTCTCGACCCTCAGCTTTCGCTTCTTGATAAATCCTGGTTTGCTGTAAACTTAGACCCAACATGACTTCCACTTCCTCTCTACTCAACTGGGAAAATTTGTAAACGGCAAGAGTTATAGATCGTAACTTGCCCCATTCTCAGCTAACCAGCGCTTACGATCACACCAATCACTCACAACCCGCTCCACTCTATCCCAAAACGCATGAGTATGATGCGGTTCAATCAGATGCACCAGCTCGTGAACCACCACATACTCAATCATCACTCGCGGCAGCATCGCCACTCGCCAGTGAAAGTATAAATCTCCCTTGTGTCCGCAGGAACCCCAACGGTAGCCTAACTCGCGTACCTGAACCGAGGGGGGAGAAGCCCGAACATGCTTGACAAGAGCAGCAATCTGTGGATTTAAAATTGGACGGAGGCGATCGCCATACCATTTAACAAAACATTCTCTTCCCCGTAGCTGTTCTTCGCGGTGCAATTCAAAACGGCTTTGGTAAAACTTGAGTGGCGGTTGTCCTTTCACTCCATCTACTAATTTGAGGCGATAGCTGCGTCCTAAGTAGTAAAAGCCAGTTTTGCTCTTGCAAGCGTTGCCAAGCTTTACGAATTGCCTTGCTTAAACTCAAGCATAATTAAGTAGGCGAGAAAAAATCAAACTATGTAAAGAAAAGTAAAGCTTAGAAACTAGCAAAGTAGTAAGCGCTTTAGCGAAGACAGCGCTTACTACATACCTTTAATCATTTACACCGACCTACTTAATTAAGTTAAACTAGTTATCAATCCAGTTTTCCAAAAGGGGTCTAACTCTAACGAGTAACGA
>NZ_JBAHYJ020000089.1:0-228188 GCF_036697665.2 Scytonema sp. PRP1
GCGGGCGGCGTGGCGTTAGGCGTGACGTTTGACGTGGCGTTAGGCGTGGCGTTAGGCGTGGCGTTAGGCGTGGTGTTTGGCGTGTCGTTAGGCGTGGCGTTTGGCGTGGCGCGCGGCGTGGCGATACTCCGTCCGGAAAATTGGCTTTCGGGTTTACCTCTTGTTGTGCGGTTCCCCCACAATAGACAATGGCAAATCCCCCATATCACCCCACTTCCCCTTTACTCCCTGTCTTCTCGGTTGAAAAATTGGCTGCGTCAAGACTGGGAGAGTGGTTTGCATAATGCTAACCAACTGCTGGCTTACACTCTTCAGTTCATCCCCGTGATTCAAGCTGTCAATCAAGTGCTAGCAGAAACGCCTCCAGAGCAAGTCGTCTTTCGTGTCGTTCAGCTAGCTGAAGAACCTTTTGATTGGAAGCTAGTGCGTTTTGCCTCAGGTTCTCTAAATGAAACTCTAAAGTCAAGGTTTGTCGAAGGTTTCTTTTTCTTCCCTCGTCGTTGGAAAGAACAACTCCAAGCTCCTTTTTTGACATATTATATTCGCTTAGACACTCCTGCCCGTGCTGCTGCGGCTGGTTTCTGGTTTCTGCATGAAAAAAAACCAGCCATAGCTAAGTATGCTTTTGCAGTAGTCCGTTCTCTCCTCTACGGTGAAGAAATGTTCACCCTCGCCCAAACTCTAGCAGCCTTTGACGAAGCAAAAGAACCAAACACGATCGCTACAGTTGAAATTCCTCCCTTTCCACAAGAACCTCTACTGCGTCCAGTCACCTGGCAAACTTTCACATCTCTACGTTCTGTCGTTGAAAATGCCCAAATTATACAGCGCAGTCAGTCTGCTTATCAACGTTCCTCAGCCCTCAACCGTGCTTTAGGGGAACTCACAGAAATTCTAGATAATGCTCATACTCTACCACAAGCAGAACGCGGGTTAATTGAGGACATTGCCCAGACTTGGAAAACAGCCTTCGAGAAGATAGCCAAGGATGTCGGGAAAATTTCCATCACTAAGCCTGTGGTGAACCCCTATGTTGTCGGTCCTCCAGTAGAGGGAGAACTGTTTGTTGGGCGAGAAGATGTGATGAGACAGTTAGAGGAGTTGTGGGTGAGGAGTTCTCAACTCCAGTCTGTCGTAATCTACGGTCACAGGCGGATGGGCAAAACTTCTATCCTGCGGAACGTCGCCAGGTTTGTAGGAGAAGGTGTACAGGTAGCTTATGTCAACCTTTTAGAAGTTGCAGATGCTCCCCAAGGTATCGTAGAAGTGCTGATGGCAATTTCTGATGCCATTTCTGAAGTGATGCAAATTCCACCTCCAAGCAATGAGGATTTCCTAAGTCTTCCGCAACGGACGTTTAGAAGATACTTGACACAGGTGGAGGCAGAACTGGGGACTAAGGGTTTGATTGTCGCCTTAGACGAGTTCGAGAAAATTGAGGAACTGATTGAGGCGGGAAAAATCCCTGTAGACTTTATGGGGTATCTCCGGGGGTTAGCGCACAAAAGCTCTAAAATCGCCTTTGCCTTAGCTGGTTTGCACACCTTGGAAGAAATGACGGCAGATTACTTTCAACCTTTCTTCGCCAGCGTCATTCCTATCCACGTTGGTTTCATCGAAGCTGGGGCTACCCATCAGATGTTAGCAAATCCAGCTATTGAAGACTTTCCCCTCGACTACACGCCGGAAGCTTTAGATAAAATCTACGACTTTACCCACGGACAACCTTATTTAGTACAGCTTGTTGGTTTCCAACTCGTTCGCCGTTACAATGACCAAGTTTTCCACACAGGACGCGCCCGTGATCCTGTATTCACAGTAGAGGATGTGGAAGCAGTTGTCAATGACCCTGAGTTCTTCAAGCGCGGACGCTACTACTTTGATGGCGTTTGGGGTCAGGCGGCGCGGGGTGCAGCTGGTCAGCAGGCGATACTTAGGGCGTTAGCACCATCACCAGAAGGGCTGAGTATTGAGGCGTTATCTCACAGTACAAATATAGAAATTGCCGCTTTACAAGAAGCGCTCAATACCCTAAAGCGTCATGATGTCGTTGAAGAAATTGAGGGACGCTGGCACATTATTGTAGAACTCTTTCGCCGCTGGGTCGTACAATTGTAGAATATTTTTTCTCTGAAACTGAGCAGATTTCAGGGACAAAATAGACCCGAAGTGTATTATTGATGGCAGAAGATCCATGACATGGACACCTCTAAGAAAACGGATTAATCAGCTGCCACTTGTTCTTGCTGGACCAATTCTCAGACGCGCTGACAAGAATGTCGTAACTGTATGGGTAGCTTTGAAAGAAAGCCGTACTGTTACTCTAGAAATATTTGATACTAACAAAAGAAGACTATTTAGTGGTAGTAGACAAACAACTCAATTTGGTACTTATTTGCACATAGTTGCTGTCACTGCTAAAACTTCATCAAATATACTTTTACATGGGGAAATTTATCTTTACAATTTATATTTTGGTCATGGAGAAACCCTGAGTCAACCTGGTGTATTAACTCCAGAAGGGTCAATTCAAGACATTACATATCCTCAATACGACTTGCCAAGTTTTGCAATTGTGCCAAGTTGTTTAAATGATGTGCGTCTCATTCACGGTTCTTGCCGCAAGGCACACGGTGAAAGTCTTGATGCGCTTGTGACAGTGGACAAAATGATTAGGGAAGCATTAGAACAAAACCCGAAGAAACGACCGCATCAACTTTTTCTCACAGGCGACCAAATCTATGTAGATGATGTGGCAGATGCTTTACTTTTCATGTTAATGGATGCCAGTCAAACACTTTTGGGATGGTCGGAAACATTACCAGATGTTAAAAATACTGAAGAGTTAAATCCGGGAAAACGTAATATTTTAGCAACACAAACTGCTGGGTTGACAGCAAGCTTTACCAAAATTAACACGCTCTGCTGCCTTGCCAAAAGTCATTTATTCACATTAGGTGAATTCTTGGCAATGTATTTATTTGCTTGGAGTGATGTGCTGTGGACGAAACCCGAAGATTTCCCAACATATGAAGATGTTCATCCCGACGCACCAAGATCTGGAAAGGATCGAAGTTCATTTAAAGAAGAAATTGGCTATTTACAAGATTTTCAGACAACCCTAAAGGATGTCAGACGTGCTTTGGCTAATATTCCCACGTACATGATATTTGATGACCACGAAATTACTGATGACTGGTTTTTGAATATGGCGTGGTGCGATCGCGTCCTCAATAAACCTCTTGCTAGGCGCGTACTGCAAAATAGTTTACTTGCTTATGCTGTCTGCCAAGCTTGGGGAAACACACCAGAACAGTTTGAACAAGGACAACCAGGAGATGCATTGCTGAAAGCGGCTGAGGGGTGGTCAGCTTCCCTTGGCACAAATGCACAGCACGAACAAGAAATTGCCCTGCGCGTTGGTTTGCCATCTGTGGCAGATATTAGAACAAGTCAGCCCAAGCAAGTCACTCACACAGAAGGTTCTCTGAAATGGCACTATACTGTAACTGGTCCAGAATATGAAGTTTTAGTTCTGGATACGCGCACTTGGCGGGAATTCCCAGGCAAGGACTTTGATTTTCCCGCACTTTTAAGCGCTGAAGGTTGCGATGAACAAATATCAAAAGTCGTTCGCCCAGAAAATGCACGGGTGACTTTGGTGATAGCGCCCAGCCCAGTGATTGGCTTACCCTTTTTAGAAGCCGTACAAAAAACTGCTAAAAGTGTTGCAGAAACACTCGGTGCTGCGGCTTGGGGTTTTGATCCTGAAGCTTGGGGTTTGGAAGAAACAGCATTTGAAAGGCTGTTTGCCAGACTCGCACTACGGGCATTACCAGCAGGGCAAAGTCGTGTCATTATCTTATCTGGTGATGTTCACTACAGTTTTGCAGCTCGCTTGCAATACTCGGCAATATGTCCTTTCCAAAGTTCAAAAAATGTCAAAACTGAACTTGTTGTTGCCCAGTTTACGAGCAGTTCGCTTAAGAATGAAGCCAAGGGATTAGGTGGGAGTCATTCATTACATACAAAGGGTTTTGTTCCTTTTAGGATTATCAAATATATACCAACAGTAGAGGTTTTAGGGTGGGAAAACAAAGGAGGAAAGGAACTAGAAATAGGTGTTTCTTATACTTTTGTAGACAACACAGTTCAACATCTTCCTTGGAGGCTCAAAGGTAGCCCGGCTAAAGTGGATTTAGTGCAAGAACGTGATTGCTTTAGAGCATTACAAATTACTAAAAAACCTGAATGGTGGTATCGCATTGATTTTTTATCAGCGAAAGCAGAAGAAATTAATAAACCGAGAAGCTACCATTCGGAGCAATCATATTTTGTCAAAGCACCCCTACCAGGACAAGATCGCAAGCAGCCTTTAGAACAATACCTATCAATGGCAAGAAACCATCGTGATTACCTAGGTAAGAAAGGAAAAGGCAAAGAAGTTGTGGGATTAAATAACATTGGTGAAATCACTTTTGAGTTTGTTGATGGTAAAGAGATAGCTGTACAAACTCTTTGGTGGCGACTGGAAAGCTGGGAAAAGGGCAAGCTTTTGGAACCTTTCCCGTTAACAAGATGTGAAGTATCACTAGTGTTTGATGACCCAGATTATGCTATGGATGAAGTCCTGAAGGAAATTAAACCTTGAGTCATGAGAATTTTTGGAAAAATTCAATATAAATCTTGCAAAAATGCAATCATTAGATATTTGGAACCACAGATGGACACAGATAAACACAGATACTCCACCCGCGCTGTCGCGTACCCTCCCCGATATCTTGGTCCGGGTTGGGGAACTTATTGGTCCCCTTTGGGGATTAGGGCAGGGTGTACTTTATTTAGATGCAAAGTGCTGTAATCAAGCAATGGCTGAAGCTGTAAATTACATTACTGAGGATGATGCATGATTCTTGATTCAATTACTGTGGTCTATTTACCTGAAAATTTCTCTAACAACAAATCTATAAAATTACCAAAAAAATCCTGATTTTTCTGCTTCAAACCGGGGAATTTCGGTTGAAATCAACTAATACCAACTATTCAATAATTACTGGAGAAAAATCATGGTTTATATTGTACCTTTTAACAAAAGTGATTTACAGCAAGTTATTCATTGTCTAAGTCACGCTTTCACTCAAGAAACTATGTCTAAAGCATTAGATATTAATCCCAATAGTTATATTGCTTTGGCTGAAATAGTTTGTCAAAAAGCAATCAAAGAGCAGTTATCTTTAGTTGCTAAAGATGAAAAATCTGGTGATGTTATTGGTTTTAGTATCTTGGAAGACTTTGTAACTGAGCTTCCTAACTTAGATGGTGTCGATGCCCGTTTTCTTCCTATTATGAATCTTCTCGGCGAACTGGATGACTGGTATAAAAGTAACTACAAAGTAAAATCTGGGGAGATTTTACACCTATTTATGACTGGAGTTGATGAACAGTATAGGGGTCAAGGAATTGCTCACAAACTTATGGAAGAAGTGTTTAATTTAGCGAAAGATAATGGTTACAGCAGCATAATTGCAGAATGTACAGGAGCTATTACTCAACATATAAGAGCTAAATATGGTTTCCAGGCAATTAAAGAAATAGAGTATAAAACCTATCTTTATAATGGGGAGTTAGTATTAAAAGGCATTAACGAGCCACAAAGTTGTAAATTAATGCTAAAAACTTTTGTCGAATAACAAGTTCAGTAGACCGAAAACTATTGTAATTGCCGAAAAAATGTAGTTTACGAGATCATTTTTGCTAGAGATGCATAAAAGTTGTTGTTCCAAATGAATGATAGGAAATAAAAAGGCGTTTGAGCGTTTGCTGTTCTCGTTCTGCCACCACAGTTGCTACACTACCACCCAAACAGCTAAAAAACAGCGCTGCACCTACCAAAGTTGAGGGTGCAGCATTCTCAAAAGCACGATCCATTGACAATTTTGGCAGAACGGGCAAAATCATTTTTGCCAAAATCATTCCGTTGAGAATTAATATTGAGATTGGGAAAATACTCCAAAAAATTAGGCTGCGTCTTCTTCGTAACAATTCAATTAAGATGCATAGAGTCACAGCCATTGTTTCATGCCAGTACTTCATATCAAAACCGCTGACCAGTGGTAATTTCAAATCTTATATCTCCCTGGTCGCTAATCCCCAAGTCACCCCGAATTAGCCCAAACGGTGACTTGACTCGCAGTCCTAACCCGTAACCAAACCCACTCCCAGGTTTGCCTCGCAGTACACCCGGTTCCCCTAGCACCGTTTTGCCAGATCCAAAATCCGAGCCGAAGTCAGCAAAGACAACTCCTCCCACCGACTGAAGAATCGGGAAACGATATTCCATAGAAACCAAGCCATAACTACGTCCACTGGCGACTTTACCACCTCCGTAGCCTCGTACAGAATTCTGTCCACCCAAATCAAATGCTTCTGCTGGTGGAAACTCCCCAATATTTGTACCAGCTTGCAAATTAAAAGCTAACATTTCTGGATTTTCAGTTAAGCGACCATTACCTATCCAAGTGACTGGCACATATAAAATATAGTTTGCCCGCAGTCGGTTGCTGGAAATCTTACCCAGTCCAATCGGAATTGCTTGTTCAGTGCTGAGGGTGAGGAGCGATCCTTGAGTTGGATTGTCACGGCGATCGCGCTGATCTTTACTTATAGCAAAAGATACCGTAACCAAATCATCAATGCCAGTACCACTTACTGAGAGAGGGCTTCCTAGTCTATCCACTCGTGCAAGATTATAATCGCGATCGCGAAGGCTAATCCTGGTGTAGTTAAGACCAAAAGCTGTATCCCAGTCATTGAAAGATTTTAAAACTGCTACAGAGCCGCCAAATCGTCCTTCCCGCGCTGTGCTACCGTTGGACAGCTTGATATCATCGTTGAAGGTGCGAGATAAATCTCGCTCACGAAAAACTCTGAAGCTGTAGCCTAGGCGGTTTGGTTGTCCACGACGATAAGGACTGGTGAACTGGCTGTCAAACTGAACATCTTTACCACTTACTTGAATGCTGGTATCTAACTGTTCATTAAGACCGTTAATATTTGCATCTTCATAACCCACTTGACCATAAAGCCCAACATCACCGTTATTACCACCGCCGAAGCTTAAAGAAGGGAAGTGACGCTCCTTAATGTCGTAGATGATATTAACGCCGGTGTCATCTTCTTGTAGGGAAACATTGACTTTATCTAATGAGTTTAATCTCCTCAGTCGTTGCAAGTCTTTTTGAAGGACATCCTCACGGAATAGTTGACCTGGCTTTAGTTTCAGATTGTCGATGATAAAATTTCTCTGAGTCCGCCCCTCAATCGGTTGACCCTTATCATCGACAAACTTGCCTTTATCATTGATAAAACGGATCTGGATATCTTTGACAACTCTCTGGGCAATCTCATCAGTCTGGACACTTTTCCCTCTAAGTTTTTCTAGTAAAGGAGGGGTTGGCGATGGGGTCAAACTATCTGTTTTTAAGATAGTAGATTCAGAGTTTGCCAGCGCTTGCTGATTTTCCTGGAACACCACCAGCCCCACAATGAAAATGACAACTATTTGAATACGCATAACTACAACTTTGTCATTACCCACATTTTGGTAACATTCAAATTGTCTTCTTACGACAGATCGCCAGCGATTTAAATCGCTCTGGGTTTCATATTATTGTCCGGTAGGATGGCAACAAAGCAATGCTGTTGCGTTGGCTTCAGCCTAAAAAGTTCAGCAATTGAATTTGAATGTTGGTCTGTGGACCGGCAACTAGAACCGCACAATCCCCAAACTTGGGCGGACCTGTGAGAATTTTGGGGTTTTGAGAAAAGCCAAACTGTTCAGTGGGGATACCCAATAGATTGCGATTGAGGATGCCGTCGTTGTTGGCATCATGATAGGCGGCGATCGCATAATTTCCTGATTTTAAGTTTTCAAATTTAACTGTCAGCGCAGCGTTTTCTACTTTGACGCAACGGGCAGCCACTGCGCGATCGCTACTGGTAGGAAATCCTCGCCCACCAGAAAACAGGCTCAGGCAAACTTGCCCACGTTGGTTTTTCAACCCGTTAATGGTGACGGTGAGGCTACTGTTAGACACTGCTTTTGCACTGGGTAAAGCTATCAAATTTATGACAGCACTTATAAGTAAAAAGCTCCATAAAGAACGTTGCATCGTCATTGACTCCTATGTAAAACACTACAAACTATTTACGCAATGGTTTTGTTAAAGCCAGCCCAATTCACTCAACACAATCGCAGTCGCAAATGTGACCCATAGGACAACTAGCATAATCAAAAACGCTGCCGTCTTCGAGATAGCCCATAGGCGAGCGACGGTGAACGAGGCGATCGCCCGTATGTGCCTCAATGCAAACTCCGTTTGCATTGCCCCAAGCGGAGTTTGGGGGAGTGCAATCCTTGCGCTCAGGTACAGGGCGCGCTTCTAGCCGGGGGAGATGTCAAGGTTCCAATATTTCCCAAAAGCCCACCAATCAAGCTGCCGATAGCCAGCGAATAGAACGCCCAAAGCAGGCAGAATATGATGAGGAGCGTGACCAAAGCTCGCGCTCGTGATGCACCCGTTCCACTAGGGGAATTCAACAGCCAACGCGCCGTAGCCATGAGTGCGAAAAGACCTTCCCATACTAGCCCCACTACGTAGCCGGGTGGTTCAAAAGATGGCTTTGTTGCATAGTCAGTGGATTGATTCCAGCCCAACCCAAATATCAACCCGTTCATGACTTGTCGGCTACTAATTTTGATGGTACTGCATTCTCAATAGATACAGCTATTGAGAATTTTACCCATTATGTCAAAATTATTCCGTTGAAAATTCATCCTGATATTGGAAAAATACTCCAAAATATTAGGCTGCATTTGTGTTGCAACAACTCTATTTAAATGCGTTGAGTTATTGTTTCGTGCCAGTACTTCATTGTGAGGAGTTAATTGAGTCACGCATGAGTCAAGTATTCAATTCACCAGAATCATATACCATCTCCCGTCGCGCTTTACTGAAATTATTTGGTGTGGGTGCTGCTACAGGTGTCTTGGGATACTCTCGTTTTACTAAACCAAAACCAACGGTTTTTCAACAAGATACCCTAAATTTACCGGAAAGACGGCGAGAAAGCCCGCCCCACGCGCGGGGTGGGATGATTTCTCGTTAAGCGTCTTAGTCATGAGTCATTGGTCAATAGTCAGTAGTATAAAAAAGCCACGAAAAATTATGAAAAACTACTAATGACTAAGAACTAATGACTAAGGACTTCGATTTCCCCCCGGCTTTTTGTAATTTAGGAGCCAGAGTGTTGTTTTTACAGCCGGGGGATGAGTTAACACGAATCTTGAATCAAGAGAAAAGTGTTGTGGTAGTTGGGGGTGGTTTGGCTGGTTTAGCTTGTGCTTATGAACTTGGGTAAAAATGCCCTTTCCCTGCGGGTTGATGGAACCGGCGGTAAGCAATGGAATGCTCGCAGCCAATGAAATTTTACATCGAGAGGGTTTGCAGAGGCGATCGCTGTTGTCAGTTCATCCAGAGGGGCTATTGCAGATTTAAAGCGGAACAAAGAAAAAAGCCCAGGTGGCAAACCTGGGCTTGATTACTAGCTATCTGGCATGAATCAGGGATCGTACAAAGTTGCAATGAACAATTAGGTTGTGCAAAAACCTAATTTAAGATTTCAAGAATTCAATTTGTGAATGGGTTTGAATGATTCCTACACGTTAGTGTATCAAAACCATAAATTGCACGATATTCTGTTCTTGCTGAAAATATCTTAAGTTTGCGAAAAGTTGCTCAAGGTCAGATTTTACACGTTGTTGTTGGTACCTCAAGATTACGGCGGGCAAGATGCCCATCCCACAAAAACTGTAAACAAATCACCTTATCCGAACCATTTTGACACTCCCATGGAAAGACGCGCCGATGGGATTCTTGCTTCATAGGGGACTGGAGTTTTACAACTTCCGGGTTGAAGTCTAATCTACTTCGTTTTTTATTGCGCTTTACGGCCATACATCTACAGTCGCACAATTTAGGTGTTGTGTTCCCAGATATTTGGACTGGGACTCGCACTCCCACGAGTTGTTTTTTATACTACCCTTAAAACAGTGAACACTACCAGCCGCAGTGACGCCTGCAGGCTGGTGTGGTTGTACTGACACCAACGCTTATGCCTACGGCACGTCTGTTGACGAACGGTGCACAGGAGTGTGGTGTTTCCCCCGGAGGATGAAACTGATAACGGCTCGAGTGAGCCTCGCCGAACTCTGATAACTGGTAACTGTTAAAAGACGTAACACTCTGAAATTCTACATAATTTCAGGGTGTTGCTGGTGGGCTTTCAAACTTCCCACATTCTTTTGTAAGCAGCTAGAGCTGATCTCTGTATGCTTTTGGTGTCATTGATGTGAACTTGCGAAACAATGCTATGAAGTGGCTTGGGCTGCGAAAGCCAACATATTCACAAATCTCGGCAATTGACAATTTTTTCTCTGCCAACAGCATCTTTGCTCGCTCGATTCTGGAATTGATCAGATATTGATGAGGAGTAAAACCCGTTGACTGCTTAAACAAGCGGGCAAAGTGATAGGGACTCATTTCCACCACGCTTGCAAGTTCAGCAACTGTTAACTCGTTCTCCAGATTTTCATTAATGTACTCCAGAGTTCTACACAACTTGTACTTGGGTAGACCACCAGTAAAATCCTGAACGCGTTGCTTGGAAGTAGAATGTTGCTGTAGCAAATAACTTGCGAGCGCCGTTGCTAGTGATTCTCCATAAATACGCCCAGACAAGCATCCTGATTCCAGTTCTGTCTTAAGTGCCAAACCAATATGCTGGATTTGCGGACTAACGACTCCCAAACTGGGTGCAATCTCAATATGATCTGGATAGTCCAACTCTTGTGCAACTTGAGTGATAATCCCAGGTTGAAGGCGTAGCACAAGAAAGTCACTATCCTCTAAACATGCCCCCTTGCAATTTAAACCGGGAGGAAGAATTGTTATTTCACCATGTGTAAACCGCTTGCTAAGAAGACGCCCATCCCACACCACCTCTGTCCGAGCTGGGCGCTTGAAGTGTATGTTAATGATGTAGTCTGGTAACAATTGTGGAGGCAACTCGTGTGCCGGCATATGCCAGTACTCGACAAGAATGTTGTTCCACCCAGCTTTCTCACTCGAAAGAATCGGTGTAACTCTATTTAGACCAGCCTCACCGTTAGAACCCTGAATGTCTATAACTGTGTCTTGTGGCATTGATGTCGCCATTGATACCCGTTTGAACCTGATAACTGCACAGATGGTCAATGATATACTCATGACCAAACAGCCCGACGCCCCTCACTTATGCCGCTTAGTCATAATCATATTAACACTTTATAACACTTTATAATATGCTGTTTATATAGCCATTAGCTCAACAAACTTGTATGGTGTCTTAGCACTGTTCGTAACTCACCCTGTAGCTGATCTCACTCTTATGTTGAGTTGCAGCTACACAGTAGAGCTTTTTTCATGACTTCAACACACTGCCATAATTGAAAAACTCCTTTGAGCAAAAAATCAGGTTTTTATTTACACTTGTAATAGCTTAGTAGATAGCAAGTTGCTACCAAAGAAAGAGCAGCAATTCTTTCTTAGAGAAGTGGTACAGCCCTGCAATTCATGAGTTAAGTTGAATTAGAAATTATTAAAAGGGAAAAAAGATGAACAAGACGTTGGTAACAACTTTGATGTTTGCATTTTTACTGTTGTTTATCATCTCTCCCTTTGCTACTCTTGCAAGCCTGATGCTCCTGTTGTTAGGTGCAGCTTTTTTCTTTCTAATAGGGAATATTTTCCAAGCAATTATCGGTAGCAGTGACGACTCTAATTCCTCAGCTTAAGTACAATAAATTTCTTTTGACATACTCCCCGCCCGCTTATGTGCGGGGATTCTAGGCTCAAACAACGATTGCAGCGCCTTGCCCGTCTTACCGAGTCTAACCCAACAGTTGATTCACAGAAAACGCTGTCTCATACCATTTCACGTTAATCGCGATACATTGAAATTCTGTAAAGACGCTTCAAACAGCGCGTCTCTACACTACCGATTTGTATCATCCTTTTCGTAAAATGGTATCAGTCAGTGGCGATCGCAAGTCAGAAACTAAGACCCAAGACAAAGGTGTGACCAAGAGCGAATTCCACTACGGCAAATTCCAACGTGTCATTCCACTTCCGGCTCGCATTCAAAATACCAATGTCACCGCCGAATATAAAGACGGTATTCTCAATTTGAGATTACCAAAAACTGAAGCCGAGAAGAACAAAGTTGTCAAAGTTAACTTAGATCAAACTGCAGCGTAATTAAGGTAAATAGCTTTGACTTAAAGCCCAGTTGCTCATTTGCCACTGGGCTTTTTTATTAATACGAGTAGTCAGGAAAAGCTGTTCAAGCAGATTATTCAAGTAAAGGTAGAAATTTCCTAATTAGCCCAATAGTGACACCAGGAAGTTCCAGTTGGGGTGTAAAGCCTACATCGTCCAGATGATAAAAGATGCGAATTGCTTGAGGGTTCATTTGGGCAAGACGGCGTCCTACTTCTGGTCCTGTGAATTCTGACTTTTGCCCCCAGATTATCGCTGTGGGGACGGTCAATTGAGTGATATATAGGGATAAATCAAATGATAAATCTCCACGTACGAAAGCAAGAGCAGCGTACTCAGCATTAAACTGTTGGGCAGATTCCAAATATGCCTCGACAATTTCAGGATATACTCGTTCTGCACGAGCAAATTGGCGTTGTTCTAGGTAGCTACGAATGCCAAAACCGCTAGCAACTCCAGTCATGTAAAGCAACCGATCCACACCTGGAATGTTGACAATTTGAGCAGAGAAGCTGCGGCTGTAGTCTTGTCCAAATTCAGCAAGACCTGCTGGTGTTGTTAGAATGAGAGACTTGAACAAATCGGGGCGAAGAATCGCAGCGCGAATGGTGAAAGCAGCAGTGAGTCCAGAGGCGATCGCATTAATCGAACCATTGCCAGTCTTCTCTATAAACTCGATAATGCTCCTAATGTAGTCATCGATATGATAACTTCGAGCCGGATGGTCAGAGCGTCCCCATCCAACCAAATCTGGCGCTATGATTCGATAGTCTGTAGCAAATGCTGGATAAACTTTAGACCACTCGTAGGCAGAAGAACCGCCACCAAACGCGTGTAGGAAAAGTAATGTCCTATCGCTTGATTGGTCAACATCTGTGTCAGACCACGGTTTCCCAACAGCAGTGTAGTACACCATTCTTCCTAGCGCGGTCATCACGTATTTCTCACCAAACCCAGGAGGCAAAAACATAGGGATACCTCATATGCTGCATTATCATTTCAATCGTGGAGACTATAACCAGAAATTTACATCACTCTAAAGGTCAGTTTAGTAGTAGTTAATGGGGGTAATTAAAACAGTGAACAGTGAACAGTGAACAAAAAGCTGACGACTAGTAACTGGTAACTGGTAACTGATAACTGATAACTGGTAACTGTTAAAGTTTTCAAATCATCTGTGTGTATCTGCGAGTCTGATCGACGACAATTAATTTGTTACCCCGCAGCTGCTCTTTGAAAGGATGAATATGTTTTCTGAAGAAGTTTTCGTCTTTGCTGCATCTTTTGCCCAACAGCGGCTGTGGTTTCTCGACCAGTTGATACCTGGTAATGCTCTTTATAATGTGCCGACAGTCATTCGTTTGACAGGGAGGCTCAACTTAGCTGCACTACAACAAACGTTTAACGAAATTGTGCGTCGCCATGAAGTTTTACGCACCACTTTTAAAGTGCTGGACGGGGAACTTGTGCAGGCGATAGCACCCTCCCTAACCATACCCCTTTTTGTATTAGACCTGCGGCAGTTACCGGTAGACGAACGGGAGGCGCAAGCAAAGCGCATTGTTACCGCAGAGGTAGAACGTCCTTTCGATTTGTCCTCTGGACCATTGCTGCGAGTCATGCTGCTTGTGCGATCGCAGACAGAACATATTCTCGTCCTGAATATGCACCATATTATCTGTGACGATTGGTCTATTGGTGTAGTGATTCGGGAACTGGGAAGGCTGTACACAGCTTTTGCACAAAACCAAGCTTCCCCTTTACCGGAACTACCTCTCCAGTACGCCGACTTTGCCCAATGGCAGCGCGAGTGGTTACAAGGAGAAGTGCTACAAACCCAGTTAGCTTATTGGCAGCAGCAATTAAACGGTATTTCCATGCTGCATCTACCTACAGACAGACCGAGACCAAGTATACAAAGCTATCAAGGAGCAACACAATTTCTAGAGTTACCGAAAAAGTTATGTGATGCACTTGTGACGCTTTCGCAGCAAGAAGGTGCCACTTTATTTATGACGTTGCTAGCAGCATTTCAGACGTTACTTTACCGATACACGCATCAGGAAGATATTGCGGTGGGGTCGCCAATTGCTAACCGTAACCGTAGTGAAATTGAAGGGCTAATTGGTTTTTTTGTCAATAGTTTAGTGCTACGTAGTAACTTATCTGGAAACCCAACTTTTCGCGAACTGCTAGGCAGAGTACGAGAGGTAACACTAGGAGCATACAGTCACCAAGATTTGCCTTTTGAAAAGCTCGTTGAGGAACTGCATCCTGAGCGAAACTTGAGCCACCATCCGCTATTTCAAGTGGTATTTGGTTTCGAGAATGCACCAATGTCAGGGCTAGAATTGCCTGATTTAGTGCCTAGCTTGATAAATATTGACTTTAAAACAACGCGCTTTGATTTGGAGTTGCACCTGTGGAAGTGCTCTGAGGATTTCCGGAGCCTATGGGGCGCAAACTGGGAGCATTCCGAGGGTATTAGAGGTGTAATGGTGTACAACACCGATTTATTTGATAAAGCTACCATTAGCCGAATGCTGAAACATTTTAAAACATTGTTACAAGGTATTGTTTCTCATCCAGAACAAGGCATAGCAAATCTACCGATTTTAAGCGAAGCTGAGCTACATCAGGTATTAGTAGAATGGAATGACACCGAAACAAATTATCCTCACGATAAGTGTATCCATCAGTTATTTGAAAATCAGGTAAAGCAAAACCCTGATGCTATAGCAGTCATTTATGAAGATGTAGAAACGTTGCATCCGAGAGATCTACATTTTACCTATCAGGAGTTGAATATTCGCAGCAATAAACTAGCGCACCACTTACAAAAATTGGGTGTAGGTGCTGACGTTTTAGTAGGCATTTGTGTAGAGCCTTCACCAGAAATGATAGTTGGGTTCCTGGGTATCCTGAAAGCGGGGGGAGCTTATGTACCTTTAGACCCTAGCTATCCGCAAGAACGCCTAAATTTCATGCTGGAAGATGCACAACTTCGAGTCTTGCTAACTCAAGAAAAGTTGCTCAAGCATTTTGAAGCTTTCTCAAACCCAATTATTTACATAGATAAAGACTGGGAAATTATTGCCCAAGAAAGCGAAGAAAACCCAACAAGCAGCTTGACCAGTGATAACTTAGCGTATGTCATTTATACTTCTGGCTCTACAGGAAAGCCTAAAGGAGTGGCTGTAACTCATAAAGCTGTGAATCGGCTGGTATGCAACACAAACTATGTAAAATTGGAAAGAACTGATAAAATTGCCCAAGCCTCAAACACTTCCTTTGATGCTGCCACTTTCGAGATTTGGGGAGCGCTCCTTAATGGTGCTCAACTGATTGGGATTAGCAAAGATGTTATCATTTCACCTCACGAATTGGCATTACAAATACGACAAAAAGGCATCAGCGTTTTGTTTTTGACGACTGCCTTATTTCAACAAATTGCCAGAGATCTGCCGCAAGCTTTTGCTTCGTTACGATACTTGCTATTTGGTGGTGAAACTGTTGATATAAGATGGGTTAGGAAGGTTCTCAAACATGGTTCGCCAAAGGAATTAATTCATGTTTATGGTCCTACAGAAAGTACAACGTTTTCTTCTTATTACTGTGTGCAAGAATTATCAGAATCAGCTACGTCAATCCCCATTGGTCGCCCCATTACAAACACACAGATTTATCTGCTAGATGCTAATGTACAACCTGTACCTGTTGGCGTTGTCGGGGAGTTGTATATCAGCGGTGATGGACTGGCACGAGAATATCTCAACCAGCCTGAGTTATCTGCTGAACGCTTCATTCCCAATCCTTTTAGTAGTAAACCAGAAGCGCGTCTTTATCAGACAGGTGACTTAGCCCGCTATTTACCAGATGGCAATATTGAATTTTTAGGTCGCATTGACAATCAAGTAAAGATTCGCGGCTTCCGCATCGAGTTGGGAGAAATTGAAGCGGTGCTGAGTCAACATCCAGCAGTGGAAGAAACAGTCGTCATTGCTAGTGAGGATATACCTGGTGATAAGCTTTTGGTTGCTTATATTGTTCCAAGTCCTGAGTGTGGAGTCCTGAGAGGAACATCTGACTCAGCACTGATGAGTGACCTGAACCAATTCGTGAAACAAAAGTTACCAGCTTATATGCTGCCAAGAGCGTATGTGGTGCTGGAATCTCTTCCACTGACACCCAACGGCAAAGTGGATCGCCGCGGCTTAAGAGCACCCGATACACTCACTCTCGACATAAAAGAAGATTATGTGGCACCACGGACGTCGGTAGAAGAGGTGTTAGTGGAAATTTGGGCTAAGGTTTTGGGAAAAGAGCAGCTAGGTGTCCACGATAATTTCTTTGAATTGGGCGGTCATTCTCTACTAGCAACTCAACTGGTTTCTCGAATACGCGACGCCTTCCAAATAGATTTGTCTGTACGCAACTTGTTTGAAGCACCGACTGTGGGACAACTTGCTAGGTATGTTGAAACAATGTCTTGGGCAGCTAAAGGTGTGGATACTACTAGCTCTAAGAGAAATGAGCGAGAAGAGGTGGAATTTTAAAGAACTATACAAAAAACGCGTAAGGTAGCCAATTGTATGAAAAAAACCACAGATGGACACAGATGGACACAGATAATTTATCTGCGTGCATCTGCGGTTCTAAATATCCATTAATCATACTTTTGCAAGAAGTCTATTGTCTTTCAGCTTCCTACCGTAGTTCAAACAATCCAGGCTACACAATCTCTCTAATGTTCTATATTTTCAACCCAAGGAATGATTTGTATGGAGTTGTGAATGTGTTAAAACGTCTTGGTCAATTGACAACAAGCAACTAACAACTGTTGCGAAGGGGCGTAATTTTGAACACAATTGAGTTTCTATCTTATCTTCGCAGCTTAGATATTCAAGTTTTTGTTGAGGGCGATCGCCTTCGCTGTAACGCTCCTGAAGGAATCCTCACACCAGAATTGCGTGCAGAAATTCAAGAGCGCAAAGCAGAAATTATTGCATTTTTAAAAGCAGCTAATTATACTACCAGCCACACCTCTACACCCCTCGTACCTATTTCGCGAAACAGGAATCTCCCCCTCTCCTTTGCTCAACAGCGGCTGTGGTTTCTTGACCAATTAGTACCCAACAATCCTTTCTATAACGTTCCAGCAGCATTTCGTCTCACAGGTTCGCTTCATTTGGCAGCGCTGGAACAAACTTTTAACGAAATTGTGCGGCGTCACGAAGCTTTACGTACCACTTTTGCCATAGTCGAAGGGCAACCAGTTCAGGTGATTGCACCTATTTTAAATGTATCCTTACCAATCAGAGATTTGCAGCAACTGCCACAAGTCGTAGTAGCACCGACTCCTCGGGATCAACGTGAAAAAGAAGCGCGACGACTGATGACTCAGGAAGCTCAACGTCCTTTCAATTTATCAACTGATCCATTGCTGCAAGTCACACTGCTGCGGTTGGATGAAGCAGAACATATCTTGGTGCTGAATATGCACCATATTGTCTCCGATGGTTGGTCTATCGGGGTGCTGATTCGAGAGATAGCACTGCTTTACACAGCTTTTGCCAGCAATCAACGTTCCCCTCTGCCAGAACTACCGATTCAATATGCAGACTTCGCATATTGGCAGCGTCAATGGTTGCAAGGGGATGTGTTGGCAAAGCAACTTGGTTACTGGCAAAACCAGTTGGAAGGCGTTTCCATGCTAAATCTGCCAACGGACAGACCAAGACCAGCACTTCCAACTTACCGGGGTGCAAGACAATTTCTGCAATTACCAAAAAGTCTGAGCGAAGCCCTAGAAACTCTCTCGCAGCAGGAAGGGGTGAGTTTGTTCATGACTTTGTTGGCAGCATTCCAGATTTTACTTTATCGCTACACCCAGCAAGAAGATATTGCCGTGGGTTCACCAATTGCCAACCGTAACCGTAGTGAAATAGAAGGGTTAATTGGCTTTTTTGTCAATAGTTTAGTGCTGCGTACCGATTTGTCAGGGAACCCAACTTTTCGCTCACTGTTGAGTCGAGTGCGAGACGTAGCTTTAGAAGCTTATGCTCACCAAGATGTGCCTTTTGAAAAGTTGGTGGAAGAACTGCATCCAGAACGCAACTTGAATCAAAATCCGTTGTTTCAGGTGGTGTTTGCGCTCCAAAATGCGCCAATGTCAGCGCTAGAATTACCTGAGTTAACTCTTAGTCCCTTGCCATTTGATAGTGAAACAACGCGGTTTGATTTGGAGTTTCACCTATGGGAGCGAACTCCTCAAAATGGGTTATGGGTAAATAGCTCAGAAGGCATCAGTGGTTTTGTCATTTACAGCACCGATTTATTTGATGACAGCACCATTAACCGGATGCTAAAACATTTCCAAACGCTCCTAGAAAGTATTGTCGCTCATCCAGAACAACGAATTACAGATTTACCGTTTTTAAGCGAAGCTGAGCGACATCAGTTGCTAGTGGAATGGAACAATACCCGCGTAGATTATCCTCAGGATAGATGCGTTCATCAACTATTTGAGCAGCAGGTAGAGCAAACTCCTGATGCATTGGCGCTGGTATTTGAAGACGTAGAGACGTTCCATGGAACGTCTCTACATCTAAGCTATCAAGAGTTAAATAAACGCAGCAACCAGCTGGCACATTACCTACAAAAACTGGGTGTTGGTGAGGAAGTTTTGGTAGGACTTTGTGTAGAGCGCTCTGTTGATATGGTCATTGGCATCTTGGGCATCCTAAAAGCGGGTGGAGCATATGTGCCTTTAGATCCCACCTATCCCCCTGAGCGATTAAGTTTTATGCTTAAAGATGCTCAAGTTCCAATTATCTTAACTCAAGAACGATGGCTGAACCGTCTTGAAAGGCAGAATTCACTTCTCATTTGTTTGGATAAAGATTGGGAGACAATTGCTCAAGAAAGCGAAGATAATCTTACTACCAACATTACAGCAAAGAATCTTGCTTATGTCATCTACACCTCTGGCTCAACAGGCAAGCCTAAAGGGGTTCAAATTGAACATCGGGCATTGTTAAATCTTGTTTTTTGGCATCAACAGGCGTTTGCAATTTCACCGCTTGACCGAGTCACACAAATTGCCGGAGTTGCCTTTGACGCTTGTAGCTGGGAAATTTTGCCTTATCTTAGTGCTGGAGCAAGTATTTATTTTCCAGATGAGGAAACTAGGCGATCGCCTGAGAAACTGCGAGATTGGCTAGTGTCAAAAGCGATAACAATTAGCTTTGTACCAACACCTTTAGCAGAGAAACTTTTATTATTAGATTGGTCGAATCAAGGAGCTTTACGAATATTACTTACAGGTGGCGACAAACTACATCAGTATCCTTTAGCTAAGTATCCTTTTCAGGT
This sequence comes from Scytonema sp. PRP1, assembly GCF_036697665.2. Lineage (NCBI taxonomy): Bacteria > Bacillati > Cyanobacteriota > Cyanophyceae > Nostocales > Scytonemataceae > Scytonema > Scytonema sp. PRP1. The sequence goes on from NZ_JBAHYJ020000089.1 coordinate 19,752, forward strand.
TGTAAATAATTACGGACCAACCGAGAATACTGTTGTCACAACTTCAGGTCAGGTTTTTGTTAGCAATCAAGCCGAGATAACACCTGCAATTGGTCGTCCCATTGCCAACACACAGGTTTATATACTAGATAAACATTTGCAACCTGTACCCCTTGGCGTTCCAGGAGAACTGTACATTGCTGGTGATGGACTGGCGCGAGGCTATTTAAACTCTGCTGATTTAACTGCTGAAAAATTCATTCCTAATCCTTTTAGCAATCAGCCCAAAGCACGCCTTTATAAAACAGGTGATTTAGTTCGCTATCGACAAGATGGTAACATCGAATTTTTAGGTCGCCTCGACGAACAGGTGAAAATTCGGGGCTACCGCATTGAGTTGGGAGAAATTGAAGCGGTGCTGAGTCAGCATCCAGCAGTACTGCAAACGGTAGTCATGACTCGTGAGAATGAAGGGGAAAAGCGGTTAGTCGCTTATGTGACGCTGAATGCTGAAGATAACAGTCAACAAGAACAAATCCAACAGACGCCATTGCAGGATGAGCAGGTTTTGCAATGGCAGATGCTCTATAACGAAACTTACAATACACCTGCGGGTGATTCCGATCCAACATTCAATATTGTGGGCTGGAATAGCAGTTATACAAATCAGCCAATTCCAGCAGAACAGATGCGCGAGTGGGTGAATAACCAAGTTGGACAAATTCTGGCTTTGCAACCCAGCCGAGTCCTAGAAATTGGTTGTGGAACAGGTTTATTACTGTTTAAAATTGCGCCTCACTGCGTTAAATATTATGGGACGGACTTTTCCCCAGCTTCACTTAACTATATTCAAAAGCAGTTGGCAAATGTAGAACTCTCGGATGGCGCGTCTCTACAACAGGTAACGCTGTTTGAAAAGATGGCTGCTGATTTTCAGGGAGTAGAAGCACAAGCTTTTGATGCGGTGATTCTTAACTCGGTTGTGCAATATTTTCCCAGTATTGATTATCTTATTCGTGTCTTAGAAGGTGCTGTCCAGGCAACTGCTCCTGGTGGCTTTATCTTCATAGGAGATGTCCGTAGTTTACCGCTGTTGCAAGCTTTCCATGCATCGGTACAACTGTATCAAGCTGAACCGTCTCTCACTCGTTCCGAGTTGCAGCAACAGGTACAAATGCAAATTTTCCAAGAAACAGAGTTAGTCATTGATCCGGCTTTTTTCACTGCATTAAAGCAGCAGCTTCCCCAAATTAGTCATGTACAAATTCAATTGATACGAGGTTCCTACCACAATGAATTAACTCAGTTTCGTTATAATGTGATTCTTTCTATTGGCGGTGAAACTGATCCCCCCAACCCCCCTTATCAAGGGGGGCTTGAGAACTTGGCTTTTCAAGGGGGGCTGAAAAGCCAAGTTCTCAAAAGTCTTCTGACAAACAGGGGCTTGAGAACCCCCCTTTTCAAGGGGGGCAGGGGGGATCACAATGCCTGAACTGGCAAGACAATAATTTAACAGTCGCAACAGTTCGTCAGCTATTGATTGAGAATCAACTAGAAATCTTAGGCATTACTAATGTGCCTAATGCGCGGGTCATAGCAGCAGTTAAAACAGCAGAATGGCTGTCAGGCGCAGAAGATTTTAAAACTGTCGGTCACATGCGTGAGGCTTTGCAAAAACTCCAAAATTTAGGAGTTGATCCAGAAGATTTTTATGCACTGGCTAATCAACTACCATACAAGGTTAATATTAGCTGGTCAGATTCGGGTAGTGAAGGACGCTACGACGTGGTTTTTGTCAAGCAAGGTGCATCACAGCAAAGAACTATTTTTCCACATAGCACTCGTGCGCGTCCGTGGCAATCTTACGCGAATAATCCCCTACAAGCCAAAGCAGCACGTAAGTTAGTGCCGCAATTGCAGACTTATCTTGCAGAAAAGCTACCTGAGTACATGGTGCCTTCAGCTTTTGTGGTGCTGGAGTCTCTACCTTTGACACCTAATGGCAAAATAAATCGTCGCGCCTTAAGAGCATTCGATCCAATTCAGCCACAATTGACAGGAGGTTATGTTGCGCCTCAAACTGCTGTTGAACAAGTGCTGGTGAAAATTTGGGCTGAGGTTTTGGGAGTTAAGCGTGTGGGTATTGATGATAATTTCTTTACCTTGGGAGGTCATTCCTTACTGGCAACTCAGCTTGTCTCTAGAGTGCGCGATGCTTTTAAGGTGGAGTTACCTTTGCGTAGCGTATTTGAAGCACCGACAATTGCAGAACTATCTAAGGTGGTTGAAAGTTTGAAAGGTAGTAATGTTGAAAGTAAAGCTCCAGCTTTAGTGCCACTTTCTCGTGAGAGTCGGCGGATGAAGTTATCATCGCTGAATAAAGAAAGCGAACAGAGATAACCAAGAGTCGCGCCACAATCAGATCAGCATAGAATTAACTTTTCAATATGACGACAAGCGACAATACGATTAAACTTGACCAGTTTTTGAAGTTTGTGGGTATAGCCCCGACAGGTGGGCAAGCCAAGCTAATGATTCAACAAGGTGAGATAAAAGTCAATGGTACAATTGAAACCCGACGAGGACGGAAATTAGTATCGGGCGATAAAGTGACGGTGGGAGGACAAACTTTTGAGGTTGCTTTTTCATAGTCGTAGGGCAAGCTGTGCAGGCGATCGCAATATCATGTCCGATTAAATAATCTTACTAAATGTGTAGTGAGGACTTTAGTCCTCTTCCACAAACACAAGGACTTAAGTCCTTACTACATACAAGTTTTATTATGGGTAATTTGCCGGACATCATATCAACACACTTAGAAAACCCGAAGCACCAGCTTATGAGCCAGTATTTTTCTGACAACTCCTCGACAGCTGCTGAAGAAAAATTTAATATTCCTGAAGAAGCAGAAGTCTTCATCTTCCCCACATCATTCGCCCAAGCTAGGCTGTGGTTTCTCAACCAGTTGGTATCGGGCAATCCCTTCTATAATGTGTCAACAGCGCTTCGCCTGACAGGGAGGCTCAACTTAACTGCCTTAGAGGAGACATTCAACGAAATTGTACGCCGCCACGAAACTTTACGCACCACTTTTGTGTTGATCGAAGGGCAACCGATGCAGGCAATATCTCCCACCTTAACCATACCCCTTCCCTTAATAGACCTACGTCATCTTTCAGCAACAGAACGCGAGACACAAGCACGGCGACTTGTAACCGCAGAGGCTCAACGTCCTTTCAATCTAAGCACTGGTCCATTACTGCGAGTGACGCTGCTACAACTGGATCAAGCAGAATATCTGCTGTTGATCAATCTACATCACATTGTTGCCGATGGCTGGTCGATTGGAGTGCTGATTCGAGAACTGGGGGCATTATACAAAGTCTTTGCTTGTAGAGACGTTGCATGCAACATCTCTACACCCTTACCGGAATTACCCATCCAGTATGCAGATTTCGCTCAATGGCAGCGCGAGTGGCTTGTGGGAGAAGTACTCCAAACCCAATTAGCTTACTGGCAAAAGCAATTGGACGGCATCTCGGTGCTAAATCTCCCCACCGACAGATCAAGATCAGCAGTACCAACATACAGAGGAGCAAGACAATTTCTAGAACTTCCGCAATCTTTGAGTCAAGCGCTAGTTGCCCTCAGCCACCAACAAGGCGTTACATTGTTCATGACTCTGCTAGCAGCATTCCAAACGTTGCTTTATCGTTACACACAGCAAGAAGACATTGTAGTCGGTTCAGCGATCGCCAATCGCAACCGCAGCGAGATAGAAGGGTTAATTGGGTTTTTTGTCAATAGCTTAGTCCTGCGAACTGATTTATCAGGCAACCCGACGTTTCCGGAACTGTTGAATCGAGTACGAGAAGTCACTTTGGGAGCCTATGCTCATCAGGATTTGCCTTTTGAAAAACTAGTGGAAGAACTCCATCCGCAGCGAGATTTGAGCCGTCATCCGCTGTTCCAAGTCGTGTTTAGCCTGCAAAACACTCCGATTGAAGCGCTAGAGTTACCTGGGCTAACGCTGTCGCTGTTCGAGTTCGACAGCAAAACCGCCAAGCTTGATTTGGAGTTCCATCTGTGGCAGGATTTGGAAAGTTTCAAAGGACAAGTGGTGTACAGCACCGATTTATTTGATGACACCACCATCACTCGGATGCTGGGACATTTCCAAACCCTGCTAGAAAGCATTGTTGCCAATCCAGAACAGCGCCTCTCAGATTTGCCTTTGCTGACTGCAACTGAACGGCAGCAGTTATTGATTGATTGGAATAATACCAGGAGAGACTACCCGCACAAGTGTTTTCATCAGTTGTTTGAAGCACGAAGAGAACAAACTCCTGATGCGATCGCCCTTGGCGGGGCTTCGCCCATCGCGCTTAGCGCATGCTCCGCAAACGCACTCGTCTTTGAAAACCAACGCTTAACCTACCGCGAACTAAACATCCGAGCTAACCAACTTGCACATCACCTGCAACAACTGGGAGTCGCCCCAGACACTTTAGTTGGCATCTGCTTAGAGCGTTCTTTTGAAATGATCATCGGACTGTTGGGCATCCTCAAAGCCGGGGGAGCATACTTGCCTTTAGATCCCAGCTATCCTCAGGAGCGTCTTAACTTCATGCTCCAAGACGCTCAGGTATCCATTTTACTAACTCATTCTTCACTAGCCTCTACTTTAGCCCCCTTTTTAAGGGGGGTTGGGGGGATCAGCAACATGAATTGACTGTAATTTGCATAGATAAAGATTGGGAGACAATTGCACAACAAACCCAAGAAAACCCAAAGAACTGCGTAACATCTGACAACTTAGCTTATATCATCTACACCTCTGGCTCAACAGGAAAACCTAAAGGTGTTTTCATCGAACACCGAGGACTATCCAACTTAATACAAGCGCAGATTGAAACTTTCAACTTACAACCGAATCACCACATTCTACAATTCGCATCATTAAGTTTCGATGCCTCAATCTTTGAGATTGTCATGGCACTGGGAACAGGAGCAACTCTTTATTTAGCAAAGAAAGAATCCCTTCTACCCGGACAACCTTTGCTCCAACTCTTGCGCGAAAAAGCTATTACTCATGTCACGCTTCCGCCGGCTGTTTTAGCAGTCCTACCAAAAGTAGAACTTCCCGCACTGCAAACTATTATTTGTGCAGGTGAATCCTGTTCCGAAGATATTATAAAATTTTGGGCATCTGGTCGTCGGTTTTTTAATGCTTACGGACCAACTGAAGCAACTGTTTGGTCAACTGTTGCACAAATTAGCGCTACTGGTGAAAAACCGTCGATTGGTCGCCCTATTGCTAACACTCAGATCTATATATTAGATCAGCATTTGCAACCTGTACCAATAGGAATTCCTGGCGAATTATATATCAGTGGTGATGGGCTTGCCCGAGGCTACCTTAATCGCCCTGAATTAACAGAAACTCGCTTTATACAAGAAACCGAGTTTCTCCCAAGAACGCGACTTTACAAGACAGGTGATTTAGCTCGTTATCGAAGCGACGGCAATATTGAATTTATCGATCGCATCGACAATCAGATAAAAATTCGCGGTTTCCGCATCGAATTGGGAGAGATTGAAACGGTGCTGAGACAACATCAAAGCGTGCAAGAAACGGTGGTTATTGCTCAAAAAAATGTCTTGGGTGAGAAGCACTTGGTGGCTTATATTGTTCTCCACGAAAAACAAGCAGCAACAAATATTGAACTACGTAACTTTTTAAAAGAAAAATTACCAGAATACATGGTGCCAAGAGCCTTTGTAGTGGTCAATTCTCTGCCACTAACGTCTAATGGCAAAGTAGATATCCATGCCTTACCTACACTCTATAGTCCGAATAGCCGCTCATTAGATAAAGCGTTTGTTGCTCCTCGTAACTTAACCGAGTTAACACTTGCAAAAATCTGGGCTGAAGTTCTTAACCTTGAATCTGTTGGTATTCACGACAACTTCTTCGACTTAGGAGGAAATTCTCTGGTAGCTGTACGGCTTGTAGAGCAAATCCACAAGCAATTTGAGCGTGAATTACCGCTATCTTCCTTATTTTTAAATTCAACAATTGAAACTTTAGCAAATTCTCTATCCCCAGGAAAAGATTCTCTGCCTTGGTCTCCCTTAGTTGCCATTCAACCTAGTGGTTCAAATCCTCCTTTCTTCTGTGTCCATCCCATTTTTGGTGTTGTTTTCCCTTATTACGAATTGGCTCATCAGTTAGGTAAAAATCAACCATTTTACGGGCTACAACCTATGGGAATTGACGGAGAAAGTTCGCCACTAACTTCCATCGAAGACATGGCGAATTACTACATTGAAGCATTACGTACAGTGCAGCCAAGAGGTCCTTATTTTTTAGGAGGTTGGTCTTTTGGAGGTTTGGTTGCTTTTGAAATGGCTCAGCAACTGCAAGCAAGCGGGCATGAAGTGGCTCTACTTGCTTTGCTTGACACTGTAGCACCAGTTTCCGGAAATAAACCTTCTGTTGGTGATAGTTTGAGGTTTCTTTTCACTACAGTGGCGCGATATATATGGTCATTTTTCCTCGATTATTTTTATCTAATAAGCGCTTCTAACAAGAATCAAGTTGACAGCTTTACTTCTCGTTTTCCTCTTTTTAATCCTATTTTTAATAACTTTGTTCGACGTATTGAAACCAATCTGTTCTCGCACTTTATACCTCAGGAGTCCAAGTCACGGATTTTGCGCGAGTTAACAATTCGCCCAATGCTTCGTGTTTTCCATGCCAACAGCCAAGCAACTCTCAACTATGTTCCAAAAGCCTATCCGCACCGAATAACTCTTTTTAGAACAAGCGTTCAGTCAAGCATTGCTGAGGCAGATCTAACTATGGGTTGGGGTGAAATCGCTCTTAAAGGAGTGGAAATTCACAACATTCCTGGAAATCACCTAACTATGCTGAGAAAACCCCATATTCAAGTTCTTGCCGAACAGCTAAAAGCTTGTATTGAGAAAACCCAGACTTTATAGAAGCAGCCGTCTGGTTATTTATCTTTTATTTGTCTTTTAGTTATTTGTCTTTTAACACTACAACCCAACGAACCTCTGAATCGTGGGGCTAGCCTCTGCTTTCATCTAGACGCCAAGATTCTCCACCCGTTGGAGAGAAAATTGTAATATTTCATACTATGAGAGAATTAAAAACAGAATTTCACCTAATAGGTATAGATGTTTGGATACATTTTATCATTCAAGAGAAAGATGAATAATTTTTGAATATTTCTAATATGAAAAAGGAAGAAGCAATGCAGGAGAAAAATAGATGGCACTCGTAAAGCTTGGTGACTTCTACCCTGACTATCGTGAAGAACACTCCGATATCGATGACATCAAGAACTTTGATGTTTATGCTCAAGGAGATAATAAAGTCGGCTCGGTTTACGATATCTTAGTCGATGAGCAAACAGGTAAATTCCGCTATTTCATCGTAGACACAGGCTTTTGGGTTTTTGGCAAGAAAGTTTTACTGCCTGTTGGTCTTGGCAACATTGATTATGGTGCAAGACGGATTTTTGTCAATGGTCTGAGCAAAGAGCAAGTCGAAAGCCTGCCTAATTACGATACCTTGGAAAAGGTTGATTTTGACTACGAAGAGCAGGTACGGGGTGCATACCGTCCAATAGCTGCTACTTCTGCGGCTACTGCTACTACAGCTACAGCAGCGACTTCTGACCTAACTCAACCTACTTACGATCGCAATACTTACAACTACGATCACGAACCGTCGCTATATAACCTTAATGACAGCAATGACAGCGAGGGTCAAACCTTGAAGCTGTATGAAGAGCGGTTGATTGCTGACAAACAGCGCCGTAAGACTGGAGAAGTGACGATCGGTAAACACGTGGAAACGGAAACAGCTCGTGTTGCAGTACCGGTGGAAAAAGAGCGCGTGGTGATTGAACGTACAACTCCCACAAATGCTACAGCTGTAAATCCAGGCGAAGCCAACTTCCGTGAAGGTGAAGTTGCTCGTGTGGAGCTTTACGAAGAAACACCCGATATCCGCAAAGAGGCTGTTGTGCGCGAAGAAGTCCGAGTCAAGAAGGTTGTAGAACACGAGACAGCTGAAGCGACTGAAACAATTCGACGTGAAGAGCTAGACGTGGATGCCCAAGGTCGTCCAATTGTAGATAAGCAAGGCTAAGCAAGGCTAGCACTTTGTTAAAGGCTCACAGGCAAATCAAGTATATAGCTCGAGCTGTGAGCCTTTAATATTTGCCTACACTAAAGTATAAAATAAGTAAAGTTATTTCATACTTCACTCATCCCTTTAGCAGACGTTAGAAAAATTGAAAGCGTTTTATAGTAAATCCTTTGTAAAAACAAAAGCGATTTACAGATTAAGATGCCAAATTTTTCTATTTTGACCATTGTTGGACTGGTAATTGCAATAATTGGCGTAATTGCTTGGGTGGGTGGTAGCTTAAGAGTTGCAAATCTCGAAATAAATCTTGAAACACCAAAGGGGCGTGTTGTCTTCATTTTTTCTGTGTTACATATTTTGGTGGGTTTGTTGATTATCGTTATTAGTGTGGTAACTTGAGGCTTCATGCCATCAAAGGCAAGCCTTTGAGAGCACTTTGTCCCGTTGGAACTCATTGAACCTGTCGCTAACGATACTGCCTGGATTACTAAAATTTAATATTTACAAATTGCTTTGGATATGGTGAGCCAAAAACCTCAGATGAAGGCAGAGATTCAACCTTACTGATAGTAGTTGGCTCTTGGGTTGCAGTTGAGGCAGAACCTTGAAGGCTCAGAGATTTCACCAAACTCAGTGGTAACGGTTCCTGACTGATGGCATTGATGTAATCTGCACTTAAGTAGCGACTGTAACTCTGCTCATTAGCAACGTACGTCTGGAAGTAGGGAAGACTCAAAGCTCTGATATATCGCTGCGCTAAGGCAGGGCTAGGACCAATCACCTGTTCGGGAACCGGTACGGCATCATTTGGTGATGCCCCAATTGTCGAGAAGTGGGTTCCGCCATTAATTAATACTAAATATTTATTTGGGGTTGTTAACCAGGTAAACGGTTGAATTTGTTCTGGAAAAGCCGGAGCAACGGTATCAACACTACCAGCGACCATCATCACTGGGATTTTAATTTGGCTGAGACTGGCTTGCCCTAAAATACTACTATCAACAGGGTTAATGGCAATAACTGCTTTGACCCGTGGGTCTGATAGGTTATATTTAGATTGTGGTAAATTGAGAGCTAAGCACTGAAGTAACAGCGAAGCATTGAGTACATCTGGTGAAGGTGGGCAGTTCTTGTCAAGTTGCTTAAAATCAATTGCTGCTCCTGCTAATGCCAAAGCCGTGTAACCACCAAAGGATTGACCCACCACGCCTATCTGTTCCAAATTCAAGCGCCCTCTATAAGTCGGGTCGGATTGAGATAGGCTAGTGAGTTGATCCAACAAATACTTTATGTCCAAAGGTCGGTCAATAAATTCTCTGGGGCTTGTGATTTCTGCCGCCCTACCTCCGAAGAGTGCTTGCAATTGTTGGGCGTTGCTACCTGGATGCTCTGGAACGGCGACGACAAAGCCATAAGAAGCGAGGTATTCAGCAAGGTAAGCAAAACTGTTGCGATCAGAGCCAAGTCCGTGGGAGATGACAATGAGTGGACGAAGGCTGGATACATTTGGTAGGTAGATGTCAGCAGGAAAAATGCGCTCGCGAGAGCTATCGTTAAGTATGATAGTTCGCTTTTGCCAACTAAAGTTTCCTGGTCGTGGCAGGTCAGTCACTGAAATATTATTTAATGTGGGAGCCGTGCCTGCATCCAACAAGGACTGCTTATTGATCAGTGCGATCGCCTGTTGAGTTTGATTCACCAGCCTCTGGAACGATCCTGCAATCTCCAAGCTGCGCGCTAAATCTATCGAAATTGCTCTTGAGGGAAACTTCCGTAGCACGTTTAATAACGTTAACCCTTCTCGGTCGGCGGCTGCAAGAATCAGCGAGGCTCGAATTGCATAAAACCCATTAATGCGAGATCCCTGCTGTACAACTTCTCCCAAATTTTCTAACAATCTCTTGCCAATTGGCGTGTAAAGAAATTGCGAAACCGCTACGGCATTTAGGGGAATGGGAGTCAGCAAAAATTGCCGTAGCAGGTTGAGTTGCTCCTTGCCTGCATACTGAACATATGCAGCCAAATCATCGTCTATTTTGCCTGTTCTGGCATAAGTTTCCAGGGAATTAATGGGAATAGAGCGAGCCACAAGACCGTAGGAAATGGTCAACCGTTCTGCACCCAAGCTAGGACGGGCGGCTAGGGTAGGAATGAACCCAATACTGAGACATCCCACCGCTAAGTGTAGCCAAATTGACAGCTTGCTGATAACACGAGCGTGAGGACGCAACCGAACAACTCCAGAGATAGCAGGCGACATCGGTGGGCAATTCATGAGTATCACTGAGCGCTTATTTAGCAATTTTACCAAGAACCACCGATGTGATTCTATTCGCCTTGACACTGGTGTGGTTGATTATCCTTGTGCAACGATGATAGAAGAATGAGCAAGGGGAATTTGGAAAAAGGCGATCCCTCTTAAAACAGTGAACAGCTACCTACGCAGTGACGCCTGCTATGGTGGGGGATTTAAAAGAGCCACCAACGCTCTGGGGGTGCTCTTGGTGGGGGACTTAAACATGCAAAGGATGAAACTGATAACCCTTCGGGTAAGCCTTTCCTTCGGAACGCTGCGCGAACGGCACACCTATGGCTGACGCCACGGCTTTGCCGAACGGTGAACGCCAGTCGCTGTGAGTTCGGGAGACCCTCCAAAGGGCGCTGGCTCACTGATAACTGATAACTGATAACTGGTAACTGGTAACTGTTAAAGGGGTTGATCCCACAACCATTGCATTGCTCCTGCTTATGACTGCATAAACCATTGCTTTTCTAACTTCTGGCAATGATAAGTATTTAAAACTTTACAGCAGAATAAAGGTGTCAGTCGTCAGGAGTCAGAAGTAAAAAAGACTTTATGTCTGGCTTTTAGACAAAGCGCGTTGTACTTCATTTACTTGCAATGTGTTGTATAAATAACTTTAAGCAAGCTTTGCAGGTTGACAATATGAAGCAATTGCTATTAGCTAAAAAGAGAATTTTTTGCCGATTGACCATAATCAGACACCCAAGGATCTAGCTTGAACTCAGAAGCTAAAAAATCGATGAAGCAGCGAACCTTTACTGGCTGAAAACGGCTTCTTCTATAAACTGCGTGAATGGGTAAAGGTGTTGGTTGATAGTCTTTTAAAATAACCTTGATGACTCCACAATTCACGACATCACCAAATAACCAAATTGGTGATACGGCAATGCCAAGACCCGATAGGACAGCTTCACGGACGGCTGTGGAATTGTTAGCTTGAAAATTCCCCTTTACATTGACCTTCACAAGTCCTTTTAGTCCTTGAAAATACCATTCATTTGCCGTTGAAAGTTGAGTGTAAACAATGCAGTTGTGATGGATGAGGTCTTGTGGTATTTGAGGTTCGCCAGCTTTTTCAAAGTATGAGACAGAACCAATTGCCACACGCCGAGTTGTACCAATTCTGTGTGCAATCACAGAACTGTCATTCAGTTCTCCAATTCTGATTGCTAAATCCACCCCTTCTTCAACCAAATCAACAAACCTGTCACTCATAATGAGATCCACTTTCAGATCAGGGTAGCGGTCAAGAAATGCTTTCATCCGGGGTACTATCTGAAACTGTCCAAAAGAAACTGGACAATTCACGCGCACAACTCCCGACGGCTTTTGTTGTCGTCCGACGCTGGCTTCTGCTTGGGCGATCGCATCGATGACCCTTTGACAGTGTTCGTAAAAGCGTGTCCCCTCCTCGGTTAAACTCAAACTTCTTGTTGAACGAATCAGCAGCTGCACACCCAAGTACTCCTCCAACTCTGCAATCTGCTTGCTGATAGTTGGCTGCGTTGTTTCCATTTCCCGTGCGACAGCCGAAAAACTGCCGGTTTCGACAGCCCGTACAAAACTCTTTATGCAAGTAATGCGATCCATATCTTATTTATTCCAAATTGGAATAAATAATATTCTTTTTTACCATCTTCTCAAAGCTTTAGAAATAAATAAACATAGTTTGTAGATGAAGAGTTTGGTTAAAAGCAGCATTAGATACGACGGAGCAAATTTACGGTGGCGATAGGCTGCGGCTGCATTGATTAACTACGACAAGTACAACTCATAGCATGACCTCACGCAAAGTTTTTCCTAGTGTCAACAAATTTGGAGGATTAAAAAATGATTACCACACAACCAGCTTACTTTACCAAATACGAAAATCTGGATTTCTCCCGTGATCAGAACGGAATTCTTGAAGTCAGGATGCACACAAAGAATGCGTCGTTAATCTTCACAGGTAAAACTCACCAGGATTTTGTTGATGCCTTCTATGATATTAGCCGGGATCGAGATAATCGAGTTGTTATCTTGACAGGAACAGGTGATGCTTGGATGGATCAAATTGATTTCCAGAGTTTGGGTGATGTTACAAATCCGCGTGAGTGGGACAAAATTTTCTGGGAGGGCAAAAAAGTCCTTCAGAACCTTCTTGATATTGAAGTTCCAGTCATCAGTGCGGTTAATGGACCAGCACTTCTGCACACTGAGTACATCCTGACGAGCGACATTATTCTTGCTTCAGAGAACGCAGTGTTTCAAGATATGCCACACTTCAATGCAGGAATTGTACCAGGCGACGGTGTACATGTGCTTTGGCCCCTAGTCTTAGGTCAGTCTCGTGGACGCTACTTTTTATTAACTCAAGAAAAGCTAACAGTTCAACAAGCTCATGAGTTGGGAGTCGTGAATGAGGTTCTGCCATCTGATAAGCTAATGAACCGTGCGCGAGAATTAGCCAGACAACTGGCAAAACAACCAACTCTCACACTGCGCTACACCCGTGTTGCTCTTACACAGCACATTAAACGTCTAGTCAACGAAGGAATTGGGTATGGTCTAGCATTAGAGGGCATCACTGCAACTGACTTAAGAAACGCTCAACACTAAACCTATTTGGTAAGCTTATCCACATTCTACAAGCTGGGTGTAGGGAAAATTACCAGCCCTACACCTTACCATAACCAAAAAATCACTGTACAAGGAGAAAGGCAATGAACAATAACCGCTGGACATTAACAGGAAGAAAAGCCTTGATTACCGGAGGAACTAAGGGGATTGGATTGGCGATCGCCCAAGAATTCCTGTCCCTGGGTGCTGAGATTATGATTGTTGCCCGAAATGCAGAAGCAGTGAAGCAGCAGCTTGAGAACTGGCAATTGCAAGGATGGAAAGCTCATGGAATTGCCGCAGACGTTGCCACACCTAAAGGTCGTCAGGCAATCATTGAACAAGTCAATCAAACTTTAGGAGAATTAGATATTCTTGTCAACAATGTTGGCACCAACATTCGTAAAAAGGCGTTGGAATACACAGAACAAGAGTATGAGTCTATATTTCAAACCAATTTAACTTCTCTATTTGAAATGTGCCGATTGGCTTACCCTTTGCTGAAAGCTGGAAACAACAGTAGCATCGTTAATATAGGTTCTGTTGCTGGGTTAACCGCAGTTCGCACAGGCGCACCTTATGGGATGACAAAAGCCGCGCTTGTACAACTGACGCGTTCTTTGGCTGTAGAATGGGCAGAAAATCAAATTCGGGTAAACACTGTTGCTCCGTGGTTTATTCTCACCCCTTTGACTGAGCCTTTGTTGAGCAATTCGGATGTGTTGAACTCTGTTGTATCGCGCACGCCGATGGGGCGAGTTGGTACACCAGAAGAAGTCGCAGGTTTAGTGGCATTTTTATGTATGCCAACAGCTACTTACATTACTGGACAGTGTATTGCAGTTGATGGTGGCTTTTTAGCCTTTGGTTTCTAGAAAGTACGGGAATATCTGCTCATGGTTCTCGATGCAGCCAGTTAAAAAGCCTCAAAGAAGCGATTGTTCCGATAAAATGAGCGCAATACCACGACAATTATCTTTCTGGTGAAGTAGACATAAATCACAAAGCTTGGTCTAGAATTTATCAGGGTACTATGTCTACGTACATTTGCTAGCCGTTTACCGACTAGGTTAACAATTCGGTTATGAATATCGGATATTTTAACAAGGTTCCTTTGCAACCTCTAGTGTTACTCTGCCTTGCGTATGCTTGGCTGGGATGGTATTTGTCTGTTAATCACATTATTTGGTTAGTGGGAGCTTTTGTAGCAGCATTAGTGTTAGCTGTGGCTTGGAGGAGTATTTCTTGGTTAGAGCGTTTGATTGAATTTGGTTCTAAGACTTTAGTTGTCGTCTTGGTTTTAAGTGCATCAATTGCTTTAATCGCCACTTGGTCGCTTTTTTCGACCTTCATTATTATGCCCTTAGCAACTACACTTTTGGCTGAAATGGAACTGCGTTTTGCTGGCTTTAGCAAAAGAGATACACTTTTGCTACTGACTGTACTTGCTGGATTTGGTTTAACTGTGGGCGAAGTCATAGATATTGTTCTTTTCCCCAGTGGTAGGTACTAATTCTTTGAACTATATCTGTTGTCTTGCTGTTGTTTTGGCTCAATGTCTAACGGGAAGAAGTTCAAAAGCCCCAAGGATTTCATGTAGTATCTGTATTATAGTTGGGGGTAACTGAGCTATGACAGTACCGTTACATAACACCTACCCAAAGCTACCCATAATTGGACTTTTCTACAGATAACTTGTACTAGCCGAGTTGCTTTGGGTTTCGTTTACTTCCTTGCTTCATCCTGGCAACGTCGGCGTTAACCAGTCCACAGGCGCGAGCTCCGTCTAACTGACGAGTTCTAGTTCCTAAAAGGAACCGCTTCGCTTGACAAATTGATTGCAGCGTTTAAATCGCGGTCAATGACAAAGCCACAATGGCTGCATTCAAATACTCGCTCACTTTGAGTGAGCGTTTCTTTCTTTGTTCCGCAGCTAGAGCAGGTCTTGACTAAGGAAACCATCTATCAACCCCAACCAGCTTTGAGCCGTACAACTGGCACTTGTAGGTTAATTGTCTACGGAACTCAAAAAAGCACATGTCAGCCATAGCCTTAGCCAGTTTATGATTAGCTAACATTCCTGATACGTTCAAATTCTCAATGACTACTGTGCCGTGGTTCTTGGCTAGCAGTGTTGTGAGTTTGTGCAAGGTATCTTTTCGGATGCTAGCTATCTTCATATGAAGTCTAGCTATTTGCATCTGTGCTTTTTTCCAATTAGCCGAACCGATAATTTTATGGCGGTTCAACCATTGCATTTTGGATAGTTTTTCTTCATATTTTTTGTAGGATTTAGCTCCTAGAATTACTTCACCAGTTGAGATTGTAGCCAGTGCTTTGACTCCAAGATCAACGCCTATAACGTCTGTGTTATGTGATTCTTGGATTTCTACATCGAATCTGAAACTAATAAACCATCTATCAGCTTGGCGAGATATTGTACAAGACTTAGTTAATACCTGTGGTAGTCGTTCATAAGTTTTGAGTACACCAATTACAGGTACTTGGATTTTGTTATTGCCCAGAATTTTGATTGTGCCTTCAAGCGTGAAAGAGTCACGTCTACCTTTTTTCTTGAACTTAGGAACGCCAGCAGTTTTGTTAAAGCAACGTTTCCAAGCTTCTCGCAAAGCTATTAATGCTTGTTGTGGCGTGCTTTTAGAACACTCGTAATACCATTCATTTTCAGACTTCACCAATACTACTAACCATTTGTGTAAGTCAATAGCGCTAGGAAATTTGATTTTAGAATCGGGATTTGTCTTGTTGTGGTCAAGTATCTGCTTTGTCAGCCCAAGACCCCAATTCCAAGCATGGCGAGCTACACCGCAATGTTTTGTTAATGCTATGCGCTGCGCCTTATTCAGTTTCAATTCTGTTTTAAAACCTAGCAGCATTGACTCGACCTCTTCATATCTGCTATATATTAGTCTACTGATATAAAAAGCAAGAGTCAATGCCTTTTCAGAAAAAACATAAACTTGGTGCTTTACCGTATGGAGATGAACCTTTAGACACTAAACCGATAAGCTTTAAAGGTCGAAAAGGACAGCTAGAAAAACTTAAAGCCGTCCCCAATTGGCAAGAACAGCTTAGAGATTTTGTTGACCAACTTATATCAAACTTACCCAATCAGGAGTAGTAGTGGGTAGTTTTGTCCAGGAATTAAGTTACAGTTTCTAACCCTTGAGGCTGCCTTTTTAGATAGAAAACAAAGAAACCCAGTTTCTCAGAGAAACCGGGTTTTTTTACCCTTCAATTGTGACAAACTACTTTACTGGAGTTTTTGGTTCTTGTTGGGGTACTTGCTGGCTTTCTGTTGGTTTCAGCCGTTCCCACAAAGCGGGTGGCGTTGCTTGACGGAAAGCTCCACAATAGTGCATCGTCATCACAGCTTTGAAAGCCCAATGATCCGGTGAAACATCGCTAAAGGGTACAGGCAAGGTTTCTGCCTGGTTCTGAATGCAGGCATTCAGAACTTGATTTGGTTTACCTGGGCTAGCAGTAGGGGTATCTTGAGCTTTCACAGGAGTCACTAAGCCAGCAGTGGATAACACGATAGTCGTTGCTAGAACAATACGGTTCATGCTATATGCGTCAGTTTTAGGTGGTAGAAAACATTGTAACTATCGTTAGTAGTACAACTAATCCAGCAACCCACAACATTAAAGCCCCCCAACTCACTGAATCTTGTTGTAATTTATGCCACAAATTTGTGACAAAATTATTACGTATTGCCATTTTTACCCTCCGATTTTGACGCTCGCTAGTACCAGACGCTACTCATCAAGCTTGAACTCAGTTATGTTAAATTTGTCCTTGGAAATAAGACCTTTAATTTCTCACTTCCAACGATAAAGCAACGCCAGATGAAAGTAAATTAATGGAGCGCACGCAAACGCGTGCCTCTAGGCGCACTCCCTTGCTTAAAAAAGAATAATTTACAAAAACAGATTTCTTATCTCTAGAATGTATTTTCGCATACGTAAGTGTTTACACTTCCAACTTTTGCAATATTGAGAAAATTCTTAATGCTTGTTTGCCGTTGTTTCAACCAGAAATTTAGAATCTCCAACCTGATAGAAATCACACAAAAGCACGAGAATTCTACGGATTTATTTTCATTGTTTGATATCTGGAATTATGAGTATATTGAGAATAGACGGCTATGATATGTTCAAACAAGTGAGCAAAAAATGGTGCAACAAATAAGACCGGGTGAACCACAATATATCTGCGTAATTCCAGTTGAGAGCATAACAGGAAATCAAGAGGAAGAAATAATGACTTTTGCTGTGTCTGCTGATCAGGCAAAACATCAAGCCGAGGAATTGTTAGCAAATAATTACGGATGCAAGCGATTGCAAGTCGTGGAATTGATCCAGCAGGCGATCTGCGAACCAATCGGTCAGTGGTGTTCCGCCAATAGTCACCAAGAATAGTACTTAGGTACATCTATAACCTTTGTACGGTCACAATACCTTGCGCCCTGACTCGTTATTGATAATTTCTGACTCATTTCACCCATGCAAATATTCAAAACGCTACTGCGGGTTCGGCACTACGAAATGGACGCTTTGGGACACGTCAACAATGCAGTTTACCAAAACTATCTAGAACAGGCAGCCATTGAACACTCTGAACACCTGGGCTTAACTTTCGATCTCTATCAAGAACTTGGTGGTGTATTTGTCATGCGACGCGTAGAAATTGAGTACCTGCGTCCAGCAGTAGCAGGCGACACGCTAGAAGTCACGACTTGGTTAAGAGAAATGCGCGGTACTCGTGCCTATCGCCAGTATGAGATTCGCAAACAAAACCAAGATGATTTGTTAGTCACGGCTGAGGCTTTATGGGTATGGGTAGACGCCAAAACAATGCGCCCGCGACCAATTCCGAATATGTTGATAGAGAAATTCTTGCAATTGACATCTCCCGCCGGCTAGAAGCACGGGGGATCTAGACTGTTGCAGCTACGGGGTCTATAAGACCACCGCCAGTTGCCTGCTGCGGGAAACCCTCCCGCAGCACTGGCTCCACTTCGCTGCGTCTACGATATGATTTATTTAATCGCGTAAACAAGTCATATCGTTGTGGCGTTGTCAAAACCGCCCTACCTACCTCGACTAGGCGTAAGCCTAGCTGTGTAGCTACTTTACGTGCAATATTTGCTGCACCATTGCAATCTGCGTTGATTAACAAGCCCGTGGCTGTTTTATACAAACCGCGCTCTATTCTTCTACCTGACGGCTTCCAGCCCTTGGGTTTTTCACCAAATTTGTGGAGAATATCGCCATCTAAGAATGAGGCTTTACTTGTGTACGCTTCCGAGCGTGACTGTGACTACGATGCCGTACTCACTAGCTAGTTGCTTTAATCGTGCAATCAATCGTGCTGTTGGAATGGGAACAAAGTTTTGGTTATTCACCTTACTCATATCAGACCCAACCTTGTGTCCGTCGTTCCAACCGATGATGATGTTGCCAATCTTGTCGTTTAAGCAACGATTGACGATAAATCGCGCTGCCTTGTTGATGGCGTCGCGCATCTGATTATTGCGCTTGCGTTGTATTCGGTCAAGATTGCTGTCCCAGTAGAAATCAGATTTACCCTGCTTGTACTTCGCCACAAGACGGCAATAGCCCTGATTCATCGCTTTTAGTTTGCGACCATCAATGATAAAGCTTCTACCGCGTGTTGAGACACCTGTGAGCCAGCTCGTTCCACCGTGGTCAAAGCTCCAAGCATGACTGTAATCAAGGTTGGGATTAACTTTGATTGGCTCCTTGCCATCATCGATGACCCAATCGATAACAAATTCACCAAGAGTCGGACGTATTGTCACCTCTTTTACCCAATCAGAGTCAATGAAATCAGGCAGTTTTAACTTAACCTCAGTAATAAGTTCTGGTTTAGTTTCTTTGCTGATTGAGGGCTTGAAGTATCCATCCTTAAAACTGAGCGCTTGACGTGGAAATGTTACTGCTGCTAGCCCTCCTTTCTTGCGGTATTTGGGCAAAGATGGTCGGTCAACCTCTCCGTTGTAGTAAGCCTTGACCAATCCGTTGTAACTGGTAATTGACTCGCCAACTGACTTTAAGGTTTGTTGTGCAGCTTGCGCTGCCAGTCCTTTATAGTGTGGATTGCCCTTGAGAACTTTGTCTAATTCTGGATAAGAACTGTTGCATTGGTAAGTTTTCCATCCACTGCGTAACTCGTCACCGTGCCAGTAGGTAGTATATGCATTGTCCATTTCTTGAAGACGCGCATAATGAGTCTGACGAGTGTGATAAATGGCGTAATTAATCAAGCTATTAGCACGTTGACATTGGTCTAACCAAAAAACTTTTTCTTCTTCTGTAAATCTTGCCCTAATTGGAATTGTTTTGTACAGTTGACTCACCTCCTGTATCTCTGTTAGTTTGCACTTAGAATACTAAATGGTACTAACAATGTCAACAGGTAAAGGCAGGAAGAGAGTAAAAAATCAACCAGCATTACATGAAGAGCTAAAAAAGCAGCATGGGATATTTCTGACCAATACAGCTTGGTACTTTGTGTGCGAACAGGCGACAAAAGAGAGAACAAGCGCTAGTGAATATATTGAAGCTCTTATTCAACAAAAAAGAAGAGAAACAACAGGTTAAAACCTGTTGAGTCGCGCTTCATCCCCTCTCGCGCATAGTAGGGGTTCTCGCGCTCCCACTATTCTTTGATAGAAAAATCACAGGTTGTTACGTAGTTAGTAGGGCTTACGCATTGACAAAAATCATAAAATACGCGTTTCATTTTTCGACTGTAAGGTGGAGAGAAGTCCTGTAGGCGGTGAGACCAGTGCTGCAGGAGGGTTTCCCTCCGCAGCGCCCCTGGCGAACCCAAAGGGGTTTCCCAACCTAGGGAACTTCGGGGCAGTGCAAAGCATTAGCATATAATGTGGACATCAGTTTACGGCACTGCCCACCCTACTTTTGGACGCTGTGATTAAGGGTAATTTGCCGGACATCTTATAAGTCTATTCAGATTTTTTTTGCCTTTGGGCTTCGTACAACATCAATGCAGCGGTAATTGCCACGTTTAATGATTCTACCCCTGGACTTAGGGGAATTTTCACTTGCAAATCTGCCATTGCTGTCAACTCTGGCGACAAACCAGCACCTTCATTGCCCAACAATATTAAACTGGGTTTGCGCCAGTCTACCTCCCAATAAGTCAAAGTCGCATTGGGTAAGGTTGCGACAACCTGCATTCCTGCTTGCTGACTTTGCTCGACTGTCGCTTTTAAATCAGAACTCACTGCCATTGCTTGGCGAAACCACTGTCCTGCGGAAGCACGTAAAACTTTTGGGTTCTCTAAATCCACACTATCTTCACTCAGCCACAATCCAGAAGCTCCAGCAGCAGCGGCAGTCCGAATCATTGTACCCAAGTTCCCTGGATCTTGCACAGTTTCCAATGCTAGCACGATACCAGTAAATGGCACTTCGCCAACACGATAACCTCGTTTTGCCGTCGCGACTACGCCATCCGGTTGCATGGTGGTGGCGATCGCCTTTAAAATTTCCTCGCTGACAATTTCTGCCCGTTCGCAAAGACCACACGCTTTTTCCCACACCAAAGGATGGGCGTCTTGCCATTCTGGAGTGCTACACACTGCTTCTAACGGGTAATTCACTGCACAAGCTTCCTCTAACAGGTGCGTGCCTTCCACTAAAAACAATTGCTGTTTGTGCCGTTCCTTTGAGGAGTGTAGTTTGCGGATTTGCTTGACTAGAGGATTTTGTGTACTTGTTAGCATCAAATCTCAGAATTTTGAGTGCTAAGTTTTTTTCTTACTTGGCACTTACTACTCAAATGCGGAACCCGGGACTTGAACCCGGAAGCCTTGCGGCACTAGAACCTGAATCTAGCGCGTCTGCCAATTCCGCCAGTTCCGCGAACTTCACTATTTATTCACCGTATTTAATTATCACCTAATTATTTCATTGTGTCAAGTAATTATTCTTTTTCTCACAATATTCCTTGGTTATGCCACCAATCACTTGATCCCCAAGTCACTTTAGGAAAACGAGGGAGGGCAAATAGATTGAGTCAGGCAAAATTTTTTTTGCACTCCTCATTCTCCCATAACGCATGTACTATGTGTTACCAAAAGTTCTAAATAAAGTTCTATAGCGCTTCTCGTTTGGATGAAGTAATTATTTATCTGTGTCCCATGAGTGTCCATCTGTGGTTCTCCTAACTTGATGTATTGCACTCAACACTCGAAGCGCTATAAATAACGATATAGCAACGGTTTCGCTTGCCAAGCCTAGCGGCACAATTTGTTAACTCTAGATGGATGTCATGCAAAAATGTAGACAATCAAAAACTATCGTGTAGAATCGAAACCAACTTTAAACGTATGAAATCAGTAATTTTTTTTGGAGGATAGGCTTATTATTCCTTCTAGCGGCTTACCAGATGCTAAATCTTCTCCTACAGCAGACTCCTCAGTCTTGCAAATCTGGGGTGGGCATCGTTTGCAAGGTCATGTCAAAATTAGCGGGGCAAAGAATTCAGCACTGGTGATCATGGCTGGAGCTTTGCTGTGTTCAGGCGAGTGTCGTATCCGTAACGTGCCGTTATTGGCAGACGTCACACGGATCGGTCAGATTCTATCAGCTTTAGGCGTTCCCTTAACGCAAACTGGAGATATTTTAGACATTGATGCCAGAGAAATCAAAACATCAAAGGCTCCCTACGAACTGGTTACGCAGTTGAGAGCGAGTTTCTTTGCCATTGGTCCGATTCTGGCAAGATTGGGAGTCGCCCAGATGCCGTTACCAGGAGGCTGTGCCATTGGAGCAAGACCGGTGGATCTGCATGTCCGAGGACTGCAAGCAATGGGAGCTGAAGTGCAGATTGAGCATGGCATTTGTAATGCCTATGTTCCTGGTCGCGATCGCCGATTAAAGGGAGCTAAGATTTATTTAGATATTGCCAGCGTCGGAGCAACGGAAACGTTGATGATGGCGGCTACTCTTGCGGATGGCGAAACGATCATCGAAAATGCTGCACGTGAGCCGGAAGTCGTCGATTTGGCGAACTTCTGTATTGCAATGGGAGCAAAAATCTACGGTGCAGGAACCAGTACAATTACAATTGTCGGCGTGCCAAAGTTGCACTCTACGGACTATAGCATTATTCCTGATCGCATTGAAGCAGGGACGTTTTTGGTAGCAGCAGCAATGACCCGTTCAGAGCTTACCCTCTCGCCAGTGGTTCCAGAGCATTTGATACCGGTCATTGCCAAGCTGCGAGATATTGGAGTGCCGATCATTGAGGAAGCGCCTGACTGCTTACGCACCTTGGCAGCAGAAACCCTCAGGGCAACTGATATTGAAACTTACCCCCATCCAGGCTTTCCTACAGATATGCAAGCGCCATTTATGGCATTACTGACACTGGCTGAAGGCGACAGCGTGATTAACGAATCTGTCTTTGAGAATCGTTTGCGTCATGCCTCAGAGTTGAATCGCTTGGGAGCAGATATTCGCGTCAAAGGCAACACTGCCTTTGTTCGGGGAGTACCGATGTTGTCAGGCGCACCTGTATTAGGAACGGATTTGCGGGCATCAGCAGCGTTAGTTATAGCAGGACTAGCGGCAGATGGAAAAACCATCATTCAGGGATTGCATCACCTAGACCGGGGCTACGATAGACTTGATACAAAGTTAAAGCAATTGGGAGCTAGAATCGAGCGTGTGCCAGCGACAGAGGCAAATACAGAAGCTGCTAAGAGCACTATCGAGCCTCAAGCGTCAAAGTCCGTTTAGCTAAAACGGGCATAAGTACAAAAGACCACAAAAGCACCAGGACAAGGAAGAATTACCTTCCTTGTTCGTTTTGCTATAGCTATACTGTTTGTGTGGGGGTGTTCAACAGACCAGTTCTAAGTTTGACAACTCCCTTATTTCCCCAAGCTCGCATTCGCCATGTTACCACAAAACACTCAACTGA
Source organism: Scytonema sp. PRP1 (assembly GCF_036697665.2). Taxonomy (NCBI): domain Bacteria; kingdom Bacillati; phylum Cyanobacteriota; class Cyanophyceae; order Nostocales; family Scytonemataceae; genus Scytonema; species Scytonema sp. PRP1. The sequence goes on from NZ_JBAHYJ020000089.1 coordinate 42,815, forward strand.
TTGGTCTCAAAGCAGATTCATTTCGTCATCCACTTGATCTAGAAGCAACCAAAGCACTCAAGCAGATACCTGGCTTGGATATGATAGTGCGGAATGTTTTGGGACCATTAGCAGAGCAGGTTTTCTTTGTGGAAAACATCGCTTCCAGCGTTCTTGTGGGTGAAAAACAACTGCCCGATCTGCATGAGCTGTTGTTGTCAGCCTGTAAAACACTGGATATAGATCCACCCCAGCTCTATATTAGGCAGCATCCTGCTCCCAATGCCTACACCTTTGCGATGCGGGGAAAACAGCCTTTTATTGTGGTACACACTTCCCTGATTGATATGCTGGAACCAGAAGAAATTCAGGCGGTGATTGCCCATGAATTGGGACACCTCAAGTGTGACCACAGCGTTTACCTGACTCCAGTCAATATATTAATATTAGCTGCGGCAGCGGTGCCCAACGTCGGAAGTTTTATTGCTCAAGCTATACAGGCGCAACTTTTGGAATGGGTACGCTGTGCAGAATTTACGTGCGATCGCGCAGCATTGTTGGCAACCCAAAACCCCAAAGTTGTCATGTCGGTGTTGATGAAACTTGCTGGAGGTTCGCCAAGGATCGCACCGCAACTCAACCTCGATGCTTTTATTGCCCAGGCTCGTGCTTATGATGATATTAGCAAGACCGAACTCGGTGAAATGGTCAAAGTCGCCCGGACAGCTCAGTTGACTCATCCAGTGCCAGTCCTGCGTGCAAGAGAAATTGATCGCTGGGCAAGCAGCCAAGAATATCAAAAGTTGTTGCAAAATCACAAAATAGAGTATAATAATGAAGTTGCACCCAAGGGCGGGTGGCGAAACTGGTAGACGCACCACACTCAAAATGTGGCGACCTTGCGGTCATAGGAGTTCGATTCTCCTCCTGCCCACTTGAATAAAGAAAAAAAATTGATTTCCCATGATAATGTCTTCATATAGGAATCGTGTTTGATTTGTGTGAAAGAGCCTGCGCGATCGCATAAATCGCGCATGTTCAGATTCCCCGACTTCGCCAAAGTTGTCGGGAATCTTGTAGGCATTTCCAAGAAATAAATTATCCAACTTGTGGGGGAGCCAGCGCGAATGACGGCTTTCCCGACCTAGGCGACTGGCGTTGGGCATCCTGGCATTGGTGTCAATTTAAGCCAAAACCCTTCTAAAATCTTGTGCGCGGTGAGACAGAGAAGCAGCGGGTTTACCACGCCCAGGGGACTGCGTATCTCTTTGAGAGACGCTGAGTCCCAAAGGGACACGCTTTGCGTTGGCACAGCCTGTCCGCAGGACTTACGCGAACGCCCTTGGCGTGGCCGCAGGCATACCCGTTCGCGTAGCGTCTCCGCTCTTGAGAAGGGTGGTTCCACCTGGAAATGCCCTTGAAGCGGCTAGTAACGCAAGTAAGCAAGGCTTGCCTCCCAATGGTATTCCTAGCCTCTGACTGGGAACAAGGCATTTGTGTGAAAGTGCCTGGGCGATCGCATATTCAGATTCCTGACAACTTTGGCGAAGTCGGGAATCTTGTTATTCGGCGTTGTTTCAGGCTACCTTACCTGGAGGCAAAACCGCACTGGGAACTTTACGGTATGCACAGTTAAAACCTTTTCTGGTGAGGATGAACTTGATTAGATATTTTTATGTATTTTTTTGATAGATTTATACATCTTATTCCGGATAATCGTTGAGACATGATGAATAGTTATAAAGAATGTAAATTTGTAAATTCAAATTTGTAAATATAAGATTGTAAATTCAGAGGTCGTCACCGATGCAAAAAATTCAGATCACAGACATTAGAAGCTGGAATATCCCCAAGTATAAAGGCTAGAGGTTTGCAAAATGAACAAGACTTTTGCTTTTGAGAAATGAACCCTTGATTGTCTGGTTCCTCAATGACTTAAGGAGTACATGGTGATTCTTCATCTAGCAGAGTCACTCATATGAGTGTTTTTATGCATTTAGGCATACAGCTTGGGGAATGCACATGAAAGCTGCACAATATCAAGATTTGTCCTTATCAAGTTCTAGTTTTATAATTTGACGACAAAATAACTAGGAACTATAATAGAGATAGAAAATATGACTGAAAAGCAAAAGTTTATCTGCATCTTTGCATTAACAGAAGTTTGCTTATCTAGTTATTATTTGATTTGTGAAGTTAAGCAAGGACAATTACTATGCGATTGAAAAGATGGGAATCTCCCCGGCGAGAAGGTCGAAATGACAAGGGTAGAGGTGGTTCTGCAAGGCAGCGACAACTTAAGAAACAACAGCAAAGGCTCCGGCAGAAACTTAAAGAAGATAACAAAGCCGAAAAAGACAACAAACCAGATAGTAGAAAACTAAATAAGACTAAAAAGCAAAGACAGGGGGAAGAAAATTTAATCTTTCCCCTGTTTTTTTGTTTTGTTTGAAAACAAAACAAAGTTTGTGAGCGTATGTCACACAAATCGTGAAAGTTATACAAAGAGTGCCATTTGCTTGATAAAAAAATGACTTTACATATTCATTTAAGAAAATAAGTATATTCAATTACAATTTACATTATCAATTTTCAATTATCACAACTCGTCAAGTTTATAGTCTGTAATTTTGATTAATAGGCTGATTTTTTTCCTGATTCAATCTATGTTAACTTTTATAAAAAAAATATAAAGCAAACAAAAAGAGAATATAAAGTTATTGTAAAACTTAACAATTAACTACTAATATTGCTGGTTTTTACAGTAAATTACTATACAGGTAAAAAGAAACGAATTAATACCAGGGAATTCGGCGATTTACTGTAAAAGCTACTGCATCTCCATGTGTTAACTTTCGACCATGCTTCAAGAGTTGAAAGAGTCAGACAGGGATATAGCCTGACACTTTCAATGTTTGGAATGGTTTCGTATATGTTCTGTTCTCTGTTAGACACAAGGAGTGACGTTATGGTAGGAAGAGCTTTTCTACCTGTTCAAAGAGTGCTAGATTTTCCGATTACTGCCTTACGCTTTAACGATCAAATACAAACACTGTTGCGATGGGCTCTAGCTCGCGAGAGTAAGACTGTATGTATCGCCAATGTACATATGGTGATGGAGGCTTATTGGAATCCAGACTTTGGTACTGTGCTTAAGAATGCAGACCTAGTGACTCCTGATGGTATGCCTCTAGTGTGGATGATGAAGCTATTAGGAGCAAGATACCAAGACCGCGTAGCGGGGATGGATGTTTTACAAGCATCCTGTGCGCTGGCTGAAAAAATGAATGTCAGCGTTTATTTTGTGGGTTCTCAAACAGAAATTCTGGCTCGCATGAAGAGCAGGTTAGAGGAGGAATGCCCTAATCTGAAAATAGCAGCGATGGAACCGTTGCCTTTCCGTCCGCTGACTCCAACTGAAGACGAAGCACTGATTTCAAGAATCAATTCCAGTGGCGCGGGTTTAGTGTTTGTCTCTTTAGGGTGTCCAAAACAAGAAAATTGGATGGCTCAGCATAAGGATAAAATACACGCAGTCATGATTGGGCTGGGTGGTGCTTTCCCAGTTTATGCAGGAATCCACAAAAGAGCACCGCGCATGGTGCGAGATTTAGGTTTGGAATGGCTATATCGGTGGTTACAAGAACCCCGTCGCCTGTGGGGTCGTTATACTAAGACGATTCCAGCATTTCTTTGGTTGGCTTTTAAACAACTGTTAACATCAACTTCTTTTATCAGTACGCCATTCCATATTCGCGAACGCTACTTCGGATGGAGAGATTAGTAGATTGATGAGTGTAGTGATTTAAGCGTTCCCACTTTCGGACAAAAAAGTTCACTAGCAACAGATGCTACGTGACTTAATCAAACTCAACAGTTAGTGTTTCATCGCCATCAAGATGTACTGCGCACAAATTGTACCGCAAATTTCCTCGGAAAAATCTAGAGCACTATCAGTAGATTTTCTGATGAAAATGTCCTGAACATAAAAAAATCTCTGAAAGGATATGACAGTATGTCCTCAGAGGAAATACTAAGAAGCTTTGTTATCAGGGAAGCATTTAACTACACGCATCAACAAATGTTTTGTTGGATTTTGTAGGGGTTTAAGTTGTCTAAAGTAAACTCAAGCTTAGGCACAGTGGTACATCGAGTTGTACCGTCAGATTTTAGACAAACAAGGGCGATCGCCCCTGTCACTGGTGTTCATTCAAAGGTGGGGCGATCGCTCTATACCCCAAGAATTGCTACCTTAAAGCTAGCCAGTCAATCTACAAAGTTTTTCAAATCCCAAGTTTTCCGATTAGCACCAAAGAACTCATCATACAAGAACAAATAAGCCGTCCCAAAACCTCTACTAACTGAGGTTTTAGACTTCGTTCGCTTCCTCTGCCTTAACTTCATGATGATAGGTGACTGTGGTGATTTAAAGTGGCTTACTCCTTGTCATAACAAAGTTTAATACCAATAGACATGGTGAATAGGCAAGAGTAATCACTTAGTGTTCAATACCCACCAGAATGCATTACAAACAATTTGCACACTAGACTTTTGCATAAAATGCAAAGTATACTTAGGGGATTTTCATTAGAAAATCTCCTAAGTATCAGGAAAACGTTTCCAAGGATCTGACAGCACCTCCACCGAAAAAATACCAAAATATCCAGGATAATCAAGGTATTTTCTATACATTGGTGTCAAAGATTTCGTTGGATTTTGTAGCGATTTATGTTGTCCAAACTTTTGGTAAATATGCAATCCAGAGTTTTTGAGCAAAAGTTCTCACCTGTTTCTCACTTGTAATGAATACTTTTTGATTAAGTAGCAGTTGGATGAAAGCTCGGATAAAGATGCAAAAAAATTTCCGAATATTTCCTGATCCTAAAGATTACTAAAGTAAGTAACTAGAGGAACAATGTTTTCTCTGAGACTTAAGATACTTTGGCTGCAAAGAATCACGCATTGTCTAATTGATGTAACATACAGGTAAGTAGATGAACACAAAAGAACTCACAATCGAGGCAGGTCGGACTGAAAAACAGTATTGAAAAGACCTGTGGACATACCGGGAACTGTTCTACTTTCTTGCATGGCGTGATATTTTAGTGCGCTACAAGCAGACGGCGCTCAGACTTGCTTAAGCACAGTTCTGACCGTTTTTGACGATGGTAGTGTTCACAGTCGTGTTTAGCATATAGCTAAGCTTCCGTCTCTTGGTGATGCGCTTTACCCAATTATGGTGTTTGCGGGGATGTAGCCATTGTATAATTAACAAGAAACTAGGAACATGCAGACTTTTTTGGTAACTGGCGGAGCAGGTTTTATCGGTTCTAACTTCATCCTGAAGGCAAGAATTGAACACTGGGCAAATATTATCAATATAGATAAGCTGACTTACGCCAGCAATCCTCAAAATCTAGAAGATTTGCATAATGATTCTGGATATCATTTTGTCCATGGAGACATTGGTGATATTGAACTATTACGTAATCTTCTAGAGCAGTACCAACCAGACGCAATCATCAACTTTGCTGCTGAGAGCCATGTTGACCGCTCAATCCTAAGTCCCCAAGATTTTATTCAAACAAACGTAGTTGGAACATTCCAACTTTTGGAAGCTAGCAGAGCATACTGGGAAAAATCATCCCCACAAAAGCGAGAGCAATTCCGTTTCTTGCATGTGTCCACTGATGAAGTGTATGGTTCACTAGGTCCAAAAGATCCAGCCTTTCGGGAAGATACCCCTTATGCTCCCAACAGTCCCTATGCTGCCTCAAAAGCCAGTTCTGACCATTTTGTACGGGCCTATTATCACACTTATGGTCTCCCCACTTTAATAACCAACTGCTCTAACAACTACGGTCCCCGCCAGTTTCCCGAAAAACTGATTCCCTTAATAATTCTTAATGCTTTGAATGGTAAACCTTTACCAATATATGGGGATGGACAGAATGTCCGAGACTGGCTATATGTTGTGGATCATTGCGAAGCCCTTTACACAGTTTTGCAACACAGCCGTATTGGAGAAACTTACAACATTGGAGGTAACAACGAGCAGAGAAACTTAACAGTCGTTGAAAAAATTTGTGGAATCCTTGATGAGTTGGCTCCTAAACCCGACTTTCACCACTCCTCTCTCATCACTTTTGTGAAAGACCGCCCTGGACACGACCGAAGATATGCAATTGATTGTAGTAAAATCAGCACAGAATTGGGCTGGCAACCAAAAGACGACTTTGATAGCGGTTTGTTGAAAACCATTCATTGGTATCTAAGTAACCCAACTTGGGTCGAGCAAGTCCAATCAGGTGCCTACGCAGACTGGATTAAGCAGAACTATGGAGATAGAGAGGCAGTATTATCAAGAAGGGCGAAACCCCAACCATCCCAGGAGTGAACCATGAAGGGCATTATTTTAGCTGGCGGTTCTGGTACAAGGTTGTACCCGCTGACTCAAGTGGTCAGCAAGCAACTGATGCCTGTCTACGATAAGCCGATGATTTACTACCCCTTGTCCACTCTCATGTTGGCTGGGATTCGCGAAATCCTCATTATCTCTACACCCGCCCATCTGCCACTGTTTCAGCAACTTTTGCAAGATGGTAGTCAGTGGGGTCTCAAGTTTAGCTATGTTGAGCAGCCGAAACCTGAGGGCTTGGCACAGGCATTTATCTTAGGCAAAGATTTTATCGGTAACGATCCTGTATGCCTCATTTTAGGTGATAACCTTTTCTATGGGCATGGTTTAGTTGATGTCCTCGCTCGTGCCGCTCAATTGCAGGAGGGCGCACTTATTTTCGGTTATCAAGTCGCTGAGCCTCAGCACTATGGAGTCGTTGAATTTGATGCCATAGGGCAGGTAGTGAGTCTAGAGGAAAAACCCAGCATTCCCAAGTCTAATTATGCTGTACCTGGTATTTATTTTTACGATTCTCAGGTTTGTGAAATTGCCGCCCAACTCAAACCCTCAGCTCGCAATGAATTAGAAATTACTGACTTGAGCCAAGTTTATCTCAACAGAGGGCAACTGAAAGTCGAGCTTTTAGGTCGAGGCTACGCTTGGTTAGACACGGGAACCCATGAATCGCTTCACCAAGCTGCTAGCTTTATTCAAACCTTGGAACAACGGCAGGGCTTAAAAATAGCTTGTATCGAAGAAATTGCCTACTGTCAAAGATATATCGATGCCGACCAACTCTACCAACTTGCTAAACCATTAGCAAAAAGTAGCTATGGGCGTTACCTGATGAACATCATCAATAATGATATCCGCGCCCAGCAGGAACAGAGAATCAATCAAGTTGCATCAGCAAATGGCTTTCAGCAGGAATTGCCAGGAACAGAGAGGGTGACATTGTGAAAATTTTACAAACTAAAATTCCTGATGTACTGCTCATTGAACCGCGAGTTTTTGAAGATGAACGTGGCTTTTTTTACGAAAGCTACAATGAACGAGTTTTGCGAGAAAAGGCAAATGTTGTAGAACAATTCGTGCAAGACAATCACTCTCGCTCAGGGAAGAATGTGCTACGCGGTCTGCATTACCAAATCAAGCAACCTCAAGGCAAATTGGTGAGAGTTGTTGTTGGAGAAATTTTTGATGTCGCTGTGGACTTGAGGACTAATTCTAAGTACTTCGGTCAATGGATTGGCGTTCATTTAAGTGCCAAGAACAAGCACCAAGTGTGGATACCAGCAGGATTTGCTCACGGTTTCTTGGTGGTTTCAGAACATGCTGAGGTGCTTTACAAAACTACAGACTACTATGCACCAGAGTATGAACGTACCATCTTGTGGAGTGATCCTGATTTGGCGATCGCCTGGCCCCTTGAAGTAGAACCCATTATCTCTGCTAAAGATAGGGCGGGTAAGCGACTCAAAGAGGCGGAGGTGTTTGCGTAATGAGAGTACTTCTGACAGGTAGCACGGGTCAAGTTGGTTGGGAACTGCAACGAACTTTGATGACTTTTGGTGAAGTTATTCCTGTAGGACGTGAAGTATCCTCCCTTGGTTTACGCATAGATCTATCTCAGCCTGACACTATTCGTCATGTGATTCGCGAAGTAATGCCTCACTTAATTATTAATGCAGCTGCATACACTGCTGTAGATAAGGCAGAGACAGAACCTGAATTGGCAATGGCTGTCAATGGGACTGCACCGGGTGTGATTGCAGAGGAAGCAAAGCTAGTTGGTGCAGGAGTCATACATTATTCAACTGACTATGTGTTTAATGGTAATCAAGCAACGCCATATACAGAGCAAGATGAGCCTGATCCCCAAAATGTATACGGAAAAACGAAATTAGCTGGCGAAAAGGCAATTCAAGCAGTTGGTGTACCCCATTTCATCTTCAGAACAAGTTGGGTTTATGGCTTGAGGGGTAAAAACTTTTTGCTGACAATGTTGAGATTAGCGCGGGAGCGTGAAGAGATACGAGTTGTGGATGACCAAGTCGGAGCGCCAACATGGAGCCGGATGATTGCTGAATCTACAGCACAAATTTTGTCTCAAAGCACAAAAGATTTGATTAATTTTTTGAGCAGTCACAGTGGGATATACAATCTCACAGCTAGTGGTCAAACGAGTTGGTATGGCTTTGCACAAGCGATTTTTGAATATGACTCCAAACACAGCGAACATAAGCTAGAAAAATTGGTAGCAATACCCTCACAACAGTATCCCACACCTGCGAAAAGACCAGCTTATTCCTCATTAGATACTGAGAAAACCTCTAGTACATTTGGGTTAGCTTTTCCTAGTTGGCAAAGAAATTTAGAGCTGGTGCTTGGTTCCTGACGTTCATAATCAATTTGATGATAATTAGCACTGTTGCTTGTTCTGAGTTGCTGTCAGATAAATACTAGTAATTTTATTTAATAAAATTTAAAGATTAGATGAAGGTGTAAAAAATATACAAATATTTCCTGATACTAAAGATTACCAAAGGAAATAAGTAGAAGAACAATGTTTTTTCTAAGACTTCAGATACTTTAGCTGCAAACAATCACACGTTCTCTAATTGATGCAACATACAGGTAAGTAGATGAACAGCAAAGAACTCATCATAGAGTCGGTAGAACTGAGAGTCAGTACTGGAAAGACCTGTGGAAATACAGAGAGCTATTCTACTTTCTGGCATGGCGCGATATTTTGGTGCGCTACAAGCAAGGATGTTTCGTTTGGATCCAACAGTAGGGTAAAGCAAATTAATTAAGCCGACGTAACAAAATGAGGTTATCCATCCCATCATGATCCGGAAGAGCCAGCGGAATTCTACACAAGATAAAGTTTCAAAGCAGACTCGAGGAGTTGCTCGCAGACCGATTAGACTCGTGCATCGACCTGAGAGTAGCATGAGGCATCCGCTGCAATTATTTAAAGATATGTGGCGAGACTTGTTCGCATCAAGAGAACTTGCTTGGCGGCTCATGGTGCGGGATATTAGCGCTCAATACCGTCAGTCATTTTTAGGCTTTTTGTGGGCGGTTATACCTGCGGTAGTTCTAGCTGCTACCTTTACCTTTGCCAAAAGCGGTGGGGCTGTAAATATCGGTGATACTGATATTCCCTATCCTGCATACGTCATGTTCAGCATGACATTATGGCAAACCTTTGTCGAATCACTCCTAGGTCCGATTCAAGCGGTAGCAGCAGCCAAGGCAATGGTGGCAAAAATTAGCTTTCCTCGTGAAGCCTTGATTATTGCCAAATTAGGAGAAGTCTTTTTTAACTTTGGCATCAAGCTGATTCTGATTATTGGCTTGTTTATCTGGTTTCAAATACCAGTAACTTGGAACGTGATTTTAGCCCCAGTTGCCTTAATTCACTTGGTATTATTAGGGACATCTATTGGAGTGTTTTTAGCTCCAATGAGCGCACTTTATCAAGATTTTTCTAAAGGTATTACCTTGGCAACTGGCTTTTGGCTATTTCTCACACCAGTTGTCTACCCAGTTCCAACTGATGGAGCATTTGGCAGCATTGTTAAACTTAATCCTGTTACACCTTTGCTCGTGACAACGCGGGAGTTAGCAACAACAGGTGTAATATCAAATCCCGAAGGATTTTGGATAGCGAGTTTAATTGCAATCTTAGGATTGTTGATAGCTTGGGTTATCTACCGTCTTTCAATGCCCTATATAGTTGAGAGGATTAGTTCGTAATTATGATGAACATCAACGAGCAAGAAATTTCAGAAACGCCACAGAATAATGATAGTGAAATTGTTCTCTCAGTTAACGGGGTTTCCAAAAGGTTTTGTCGAGATTTAAAGAAGTCTTTATTCTACGGTGTTCAAGATATCGGCTCTGAGGTATTAGGATTGCGGGGAGAAAGGTGATAAATTGCGATCCAAGGAATTTTGGGCGTTAGATAATGTTAGTTTTCAATTGCGTCGAGGAGAAGCATTAGGTTTAGTTGGTAAAAACGGTAGCGGAAAATCCACGCTGCTGCGGGTTATTGCAGGGTTGATTAAGCCTGATATGGGATTTGTAGAAGTTAACGGAAGAGTTGCGCCATTAATTGCATTAGGTGCAGGATTTAATCCCATTTTGACAGGACGGGAAAATATTTATGCAAATATGTCGATTTTGGGCTTGTCTAAAAAGGAAATAGATGAGCGATTTGATGAAGTTATAGAGTTTGCAGAAATTGGCGATGCTATTGATTCACCGGTGCAGAGTTATAGTTCAGGGATGGCTGCAAGGTTAGGGTTTGCTAGTGCGATTCATACTGAGCCAGATATTTTGTTGATTGATGAAGTTTTGGCTGTAGGTGACAGTCGTTTCCAAGCTAAGTGCTTTCGTAAATTACATCAACTACGCCAGAACAATACAGCATTCATCTTGGTTAGTCATAACTCACACACAATTTTAACTGTTTGTGAATCTGGCATTTACTTGAAAAAAGGTCAGATGCTTGGAGTTGGTGAAACTGCTTTAGTGATGAGGAAGTATGAGGAAGATTTGTTTTTGGATGGAGATGAAACAACTTTAAGTTCAAATTCCTCACTCATAAAACCTCAGCTTGAAAATGATAATTTTGAAATTACTGCTATTTTCTTTAGAAATATTAATGGAGAAGTGGTTGAATCTCCTACTAGTGGTGAGCCGATTTCTTTGTGTATTGAATGTAGAATTCACCAAAAAATTGATAATGTGGGTTTTACTTTAGATATAAAAGGTCTTGCCGAAGGTGGAGAAACTATTCTCCTCATGAACAGTTTTAGTGATAAACAATCATTATCTTTCTCGCCAGGTGAGCATGAAATACAAGTCGAAATGCCATATCTTGGTTTAAAACTTGGAAGATACATTATGGATGTTTATGTCAAAAAAGATGCTCTATTTCATCTAGATTCAGTTGAATCTTTTAGATTTATAGTAAATGCAAAAGAAAGTGTTAGTAGGGGATGTTTTTATCAACCAAAAATTTGGAAAACAGTCAGTAGATAGCTTTTTTAATGTTTTACACAATGAATTAAATCAATATATAAAAATACCAAAATATAGGAGAGTCATGAAAATTCTTATTGATAATGGTGCATACAGTTTACGGAATATAGGAGATATCGCAATGCTCCAAGTTACAATAAAAAGATTGCAGAATTTATGGAATGATGCTCATATTACAGTTTTTACATCTTCTCCAGAATTACTTATTCAATTATGCCCAAGCACAAATCCTCTATTAACATATGGACGAGAAGTTTTCTTTTCACCTTTAATAAATAATGTTTATAAAGTTCTGCCAAGCCGACAGCTTGCTTGTCGATGGTCAGAGATTGAATGGTATTTACGTAAATCTTCACCATCTTTAACTTATTCTTTTCTTAAGTTCAAGCTAAGAAAAAAAATTGAAGATATTAAGCAATTAGATGAGTTTATTAAAGCAGTATACGATGCGGATTTAGTCGTTACTTCTGGAGGTGGATATATTACTGACGAATTTAAGGAACATGCTCTTTCAGTTATAAATACTTTAAGCTTAGCTAATATATTTGGCAAACCAACAGCAATGTTTGGGCTTGGTATAGGACCAATTCAAGATAAGAATTTATTATCAAAAACAAAAGTTATTCTTCCTTCAGTAAATTTTATTGCGACAAGGGAGAGACTAAGTGGGCTGCCACTTCTCAATTCGATTGGTGTATCTTCAGAACGCATCATTACAACAGGTGACGATGCAATTGAATTGGCTTACAGAAATCGTAATCCGGAACTAGGAAACGGGATTGGAGTAAATCTGAGAGTAGCTCAGTATTCAGATGTAAATTTAACTCTTGTTGAAAGAGTTCGCTCCGCTTTACAGGATGCTGCTAAAACTTACGATGCTCCCCTACTACCAATTCCTATAGACCATACATTGTATGAGGGATATGCAGAGCCTGATAGTGTAACAATTCAAAAACTTATCAAAGGTTACGATGATACTTCTGACGGGGGAAAGGCTCTTGATACTCCACTTAAGGTTATTGAACAAGTAGGACGTTGCCGCGTGGTAGTCACAGGCAGCTATCATGCGGGGGTTTTTGCTCTTTCTCAAGGCACACCTGTTATTGGATTGGCTAAGTCACAATATTACAAAGATAAGTTTTTTGGATTAGCAGATCAGTTTGGTTGTGGTTGTGAAATTCTTCTTTTAGACGACAAGGAATTGGAAGAAAAATTAATAGCAGCTATTCATCATTCTTGGCAATCAGCCGAACAATTAAGATCCCAGTTACTAGAAGCTGCATGGCGACAAATAGATGTAGGACATAGTGCCTATAAACGAGTTTTTGAACTGGTTCAATCTTGAGAATTTTATTATTTATGAATTCAGTAATGCATGAGCAAAATCTTTATCGGGAAATAATTACACCAGTTCCAGATGGTGTAACACGTCCACTCTGGTCTGTGATGATTCCTACCTATAATTGTGCGAATTATCTGCGCGAGACACTGGCAGGTATATTAGCGCAAGATTTAGGACCGGAAGTCATGCAGATTGAGGTAGTCGATGATCACTCCACTCAGGACGATCCGGCAGCAATAGTTGAGGAACTAGGTCGGGGACGCGTTAGTTTTTATCGCCAACCAGAGAACGTAGGTGCCATCAAAAACTTCAATACTTGTTTGCAGCGATCGCGTGGGCATTTAGTTCATCTCCTGCATGGTGATGATTGCGTGCGAGATGGATTTTATTGGAAGATGCAACGAGCTTTTGATGAGAAGGCTGAGATAGGTGCGGCTTTTTGTCGCCATATCTTTATAGACGGGAATAGTCATTGGCTATTTTTGTCTGATCTGGAACAGTCAGAAAGCGGGATTCTGAGTAATTGGTTAGAGCGAATTGCTGTTATGAATCTCCTACAACCGCCATCAATAGTGGTGCGGCGTGATGTCTATGAAAAGCTTGGGGGGTTCGACTCTCGTATATGCTGCTGTGCTGAAGATTGGGAGATGTGGGTTCGGATCGCAGCAGATTATCCAGTATGGTACGATGTGGAGCCATTAGCATTATACCGCTTTCATTCAGCATCACTCACTGGACGTTGTGCGCGTACTGGTCAAAATGTTCGAGATTTATGCAAGATCATAGAGATTATTCAACCCTACTTGCCAGCGCCGATTGCTAAGGATCTATCTCGTAAATCCAGAGAGAACTGGGCACTTTACGCAATTAAAGACATAACACCTCAAATGTTCGCTGTGGGTGATCTTAGCGCTGTAACTACTCAGATTCAAGAAGCGCTGAGATGTAGCTGCTCGTTGAACATAATTAAGGAATTAACTCCCCTTGTTTTGCAACTTGGGAAACTTTGGCTCAAAAAAACAGTAAATACAGCAGCGAGAGGCTAATTATTATGAGTGAGCAACATTCTTACCACACAAAAATTTTACCAGTTCCAGACAGAACACCACGACCTTTATGGTCGGTCATGATTCCCACTTACAACTGTGCAAACTATCTACGCGAAACACTGGCAAGTGTATTAGCCCAAGATCCTGGACCAGAGGTTATGCAGATACAAGTGGTTGATGACCACTCTACGAAGGATGATCCCGAAGCTGTTGTTAAAGAACTGGGAGGTAGTCGCGTTGAGTTCTACCGACAACCGGAGAACGTTGGTTATATTAAAAACTTTGACACTTGCTTGCAACGCTCTCGTGGTCAATTAATCCATCTTTTACATGGTGATGATATTGTACTAAAGGGCTTTTATCAGAATTTACAAAGAGTATTTGAGCAGAACCTAGAGATTGGTGCTGCATTCTGCCGCCACATTTATATGGATGAGCAAGGACATTGGCAAAGCATCTCTAAGTTAGAGCAATCTGAGAGTGGTGTTTTGAATAATTGGTTGGAGGAAATCGTTGTTAATTGTCCTATGCAAGTAGCATCGATGGTAGTGAAGCGCGATGTTTATGAAAAACTGGGGGGATTTGACCAGCGGTTTGTCTGCTGTTGTGAAGATTGGGAGATGTGGGCACGCATTGCTGTTCATTACGCAGTAGGGTATGAAGTTGAGCCACTGGCTGCTTATCGAGTAATGCGTGCCGGATCTCTGACTAAGAATTCTGTGCGCTCTGGTAAGTTCGCTCAAGATATGCGTAAAGCTCATAAAATCATTAACTCATATGTATCTACTCACCTTTCTCAAGATCTTGCTAATAAGCTTTGTAATAAATCTAGAGAGTCTTTCGCATCAGGCATACTTACCCTTGCAAACCAAATGTTAGATATCGGAGATACTACAGCTACAGTCATTCAGCTACGAGAAGCATTCAACTGTAGTCAGTCTTTCAAAGTTACTAAACAAATAGTGCAAGCAATATTAAGGCTCATAAAATATCAAATCCGTAGGACGTTTAGCACAATAGTACCATTCCAGCTAAAACTTTCAAAAACTATTGAACTATAGATTCAGCAATGTCTCTTTCAATTTCTGTATTTTTCTCTCTTTTAACTAGTCTCATTATAACAAAAACATAATGCGGACTAACAGCATCCTAATTTAGTATGTCTACTATGATTTCAATCATCATTCCTACATTAAATCGTGCCATAACATTGGAGTTAGCAGTCAAATCTTTTTGTTTCCAGAACTTCTCGCCCGATCAATTTGAAATTCTCATAGTAGATAACGGCTCAACAGACAATACTAAAAATGTGACAAAGGCTGCTATCGCTGAATATCCCTCTCATCAAATCCGCTACCTTAACGAACCAGAACCAGGTTTGCTATCAGGTCGTCATAGAGGAGCATTAGAGGCAAAAGGTGACATTTTAACCTTTGTGGATGATGATATAGAGGCAGATGTAAACTGGTTACAAGCAATTCAAGAATCATTTAACGACCCCAAAGTTCAAATGGTGGGTGGTCGTAATCTGCCTAAGTATGAAGCTGAACCACCTGAATGGCTAAAATGGTTTTGGATAGAGCATTCCTACGGTAGGCTCTGTCCAGAATTGAGTCTGTTAGATTTTGGCGATCAAGTTCGAGATGTTGATGCTAATTATGTTTGGGGATTGAATTTCTCAATTCGCAAAAGCACCCTATTTGAATTAGGTGGGTTTCATCCAGATTGTATTCCCAAACATTTACAGTATTTACAGGGAGATGGAGAAACGGGATTAACTCAAAAAGCAAATTTGAAAGGATACAGAGCAATTTATCAACCCAATGCGTTAGTATTTCATAGTGTTTCCAAAGAAAGAATGACCTATGAATACTTTGATAAGCGTTACTTTTATCAAGGAGTTTGTGATTCTTATTCATTTATCAGACAATCTCAAGGTCAATTAAAGCAGGTAAGTTTTACAGAGAGTGTTAAAGCTCCCCTGAAAACGCTAAAGCAAATAGGAACGCAGTTAATTAGTATACAGAATGAAAAATATACACTGAAGGCACGGTATAATAGTGCTTACGAAAGGGGGTATCAATTTCATCAGCATACTGTGCGTAAAAATCCAGAACTTTTAGACTGGATTTTAAGACAAGACTACTGGGACTATAAACTACCCAAACTCAACATTACTCATGATTGAACAAATTACTTATCACAATCAATTACTTGCTCTGATTGTTTCCCAAAAATTTAACGAGCCAGGAATTCACTTCTTTACGCCAAATGAACTGTCTCAACAGTTAGCCTACATGCGTCATCCAGTGGGGAAAGTGATTCAACCCCACGTCCACAATCCTGTACTCCGGGAAGTGCAATACACCCAGGAGGTTTTGTTTATTAGAAAGGGCAAGCTGCGTGCAGACTTTTACAACGACGAACAGCAATATCTAGAAAGTCGCATTCTAGAGCCTGGTGATGTAATTCTCTTAGTCACAGGTGGTCATGGCTTTGAAGTACTAGAAGAAGTTGAGATGATTGAGGTGAAACAAGGTCCTTATGTCGGCGAGCAGGACAAAACCCGATTTAGCGGGATCAATGCAGAACAAGCCAAAATTCTTGAGTAAAGAACAATGAACTTCATTCCAGTCAACGAGCCACTATTGGACGGCAACGAGAAGAAGTACCTGAATGAGTGCATTGACACGGGTTGGATTTCTTCTGAAGGACCGTTTGTTAAGCAATTTGAAGAGCAATTTGCTGCCCGTGTTGGACGCAAGCATGGCATTGCTGTTAGCAACGGTTCTGTTGCTCTTGATGCAGCAGTTGCAGCCTTAAAAATCGGTCAGGGAGATGAAGTCATTCTGCCCACGTTTACGATTATGTCCTGCGCTGCTGCTATTGTGCGTGCTGGTGCTGTACCTGTGGTAGTCGATTGTGACCCCCATACCTGGAATATGGATGTCAGCCAGATTGAGGCGAAAATCACACCCAAAACAAAAGCAATCATGGTCGTTCATATCTATGGGCTACCTGTAGATATGGATCCGATACTAGCTTTGGCTGACAAGTATGGGTTGCAAATCATAGAAGATGCTGCGGAAATGCACGGACAAACCTACAAAGGACGTCCCTGTGGTAGCTTTGGCGCTATTAGTACCTTTAGCTTCTACCCAAACAAACACGTCACGACTGGTGAGGGGGGAATGCTAGTGACGGATGACGAGCACTTAGCTGAACGCTGTCGTTCTTTACGTAATCTGTGCTTTCAACCCCAAAAACGCTTTGTTCATGAAGAGTTGGGCTGGAATTTTCGGATGACCAACTTGCAAGCTGCTCTCGGTGTCGCGCAGTTGGAAAGGCTTGACGAGTTTGTGGTTCGCAAACGCCACATCGGGAAACGCTACACAGAGTTATTGTCAGACATACCCGGTCTACAGCTGCCTTTACCACAAACAGACTACGCCGATAACATCTATTGGGTGTATGGCTTAGTGTTGAAGGATGAAGTTCCCTTTGATGCAGAGGAAGCAATGCTACGTCTGAAAAAACATCAGATTGGGACACGTCCCTTTTTCTGGGCAATGCATGAACAGCCTGTTTTTCAAAAAATGGGATTGTTTGCTGGGGAGTCTTGTCCTGTAGCAGAGAGAATCGCTCGTCGTGGTTTCTACATTCCTAGTGGTATGGCATTGACGGACGAGCAAATGGATAAGGTTGCTTTTGCAGTGCGAGAGGTGATGAAATGAACGTCTTCGGTAACTACGCCCGCTATTACAATTTGCTATACCGCGATAAGAACTACACTGGAGAAGCCCAGTTTGTTCATCAACTCTTACAAAGCCATGCACCCCACACAAAATCTATTCTTGATTTAGGATGTGGCACTGGTACTCATGCATTGCTACTGGCAAAAGAGGGATATAAAGTTAACGGAGTTGATTTAAGTGCCGATATGCTGCACCAGGCAAGCGATCGCCTTTCCCAACTCCCCACAGAACTAGCATCAAGATTAGAGTTTTCCCAAGGAGATATCCGAACTGTTCGTCTAGACAAGCAATTTGATGCTGTCATTGCCCTTTTTCATGTCATCAGCTATCAAACGACTAATGAGGATTTACAAGCTGCATTTGCTACCGTTAAAGCTCATCTCAAGCCTGGTGGTATCTTCATTTTTGATGTTTGGTATGGTCCAGCAGTGCTGAGCGATCGCCCTACTATCCGTGTCAAGCGTCTGGAAGATGAAGAAATTAGTGTTACCCGTGTTGCTGAACCAGTCATGCACCCAAATGACAATCTAGTGGATGTTAACTATCAAGTGTTTATCAGAGATAAAAACAGTGGTGCAGTTGAGGAGCTTCAGGAAACTCACAGAATGCGTTATCTTTTTCAACCAGAGATTGAGCTATTCGTGGCTGACTCTAACTTGAAAAGTGTTGATTCTCGTGAATGGATGACAAATAATTTACCGGGATTTAATACTTGGGGTGTCTATTTTGTGGCACAGGGATGAAAAGGGACATCTGAAATACCATTCCTTCAAGACATGATTAACAGCTAACTAGTCAGGTAATCGACTAACCAAATAATTTTTTAATTAGGTAGAATGTGGATTTGCTGTAGAGGAACAGTAATGCTGTTCCTCTGCGATGTTATCGTAGACTCTCAACGAGG
Source organism: Scytonema sp. PRP1 (assembly GCF_036697665.2). Lineage (NCBI taxonomy): Bacteria > Bacillati > Cyanobacteriota > Cyanophyceae > Nostocales > Scytonemataceae > Scytonema > Scytonema sp. PRP1. Next base: position 61,299 of record NZ_JBAHYJ020000089.1, read on the forward strand.
TTCGCCCATGCTTCACAAAAGAGACAACAAAAAGGCTCAAGAAAAACCAGCAGTAGCACTGATATTTCCAGATTTTTATGCAGGTATAACACAGTCTTTCGTTAATAGTGCCAGATACCTGGCAAGACAAGGGTACTTGGTTGACGTATTTACCATTCAAGATGATCGGTTACTATTAAAAAGTTTTGATGATGAGAATATAAAAATATACTTTATAGAAACTCCAATTGTAGACAAATTGCTAAAAATATTTCCAAAAGTTACATATTTCTTTAATCCTATCCTTAAAGGTTTTGAGGATGCTATCCATTTTTGGATTCCACCCAATTCATACTCATTTATTATAGGATTTGATCCAGAAGGCTTAATAAGAGCAGGAATATTAAGTCAAGTGTGGCGTGTTCCTTACATATACCACTCCCTTGAGATCTATGAACATTCTCCGGTAGCTCCAAAAAAAGAACAATTTAGAAAACAATTAGAAGATTGGTTTTCTCGTAGAGCATTATTTTGTTTTTCTCAAGATGAAAAAAGATGCCAAGTCTTAGCTGAAGAAAACGGATTAAAACTAGAAAAAACCTTGGTTGTTTATAACAGTTGTTTAGGTAGAGAAATACTTTCTAAAAAAGATGATTTTTTAAAAAAGAAGTTTAATATTGGTAATGATAAATATATTGTTTTAGCTGTTGGTTCACTCATACCGGAACATTGTATAGATCAGATAGTACTTTCAGTAGATGAATGGCCAGATAATTTTGTCTTAGTATTGCACGGTTGGTTTGGTGAACAAAAATCTGAACGATTTATCAGACACGAAATTGAATTGAGAAAGGAAAAAGTTTTCGTCTCAACAGATTTGCTTGATGGTGACCAAAAATATAAAGTATTTCAATCAGCGGATGTCGGTTTAGTTTTCTTTCAAGCTGTTAAGGAACACTTTACAAAAAACTTCATATATGCCGCTGGTTCATCTGGTAAATTGTTTGACTTTATGAGAACAGGTGTTCCAATAATTGCTAGTGACATTCCAGGAATGCGTGAGATAGTTGAGAACAAAAAATGCGGCATGGTAGTTAAGAGTCCAAAGGATATAGGAGGAGTTCTGCCAAAAATTATGGAAGATTATGAATTATTGAGCAAGAATTCATTAGAGTCCTATAGTTCCTATGAATTTGGTCAATGTTACTCACAGGTGTTAGAACGCATACAAGGAGAAATTGCATGAAGTTCGATTGGTTAATCATAGGCGCTGGATATTCTGCTTGCGTCATCGCTGAGCGAGTTGCTAATGAGCTTGGACAAAGAGTACTGATTGTAGAAAAACGGGATCACATCGGCGGTAATGCCTACGATTACTACAACGAGCATGGCATCCTGGTTCATAAATACGGTCCCCATATTTTCCACACCAAGTCCAAAAAAGTTTGGGACTATCTCTCTCAATTTACTGAGTGGAGACATTACTATCACCATGTTCTGGGAGTAGTTGAGGGTAAGAAAGTTCCTATTCCTTTTAATCTCAATTCTCTCTATGCTCTTTTTCCTCCAAAATATGCAGAGAAGCTGGAGAATTTACTTCTAGAAAACTTCGGTTTTGGCGTCAAAGTACCCATTCTGAAACTGCGTGAGAGTGCTAGTGGTGACTTAACCTTCTTAGCTGAATACATTTATGAAAATGTCTTCCTCCGCTACACCATGAAGCAGTGGGGAGTGAAACCAGAGGAACTGGATCGGGCAGTCACAGGACGTGTTCCAGTCTACATCAGTCGGGATAACCGTTATTTTCAAGACCCCTACCAAGCTATGCCCAAGCTTGGCTATACCGAAATGTTCCGCAAAATGCTGGCTCACCCTAACATTAAGGTACTACTAAACACAGATTACCGCGAGATTGTTAACGAAGTTAAGTTTAACCGAATACTCTGCACCGGACCGATTGATACTTTCTTTGATTATATGTATGGCGAGTTGCCATATCGTAGCCTGCGCTTTCAGTTCGAGACTTTAGATCAAGAGTTGTATCAAGAGGTTGGTACAGTCAACTACCCCAACGATTACGACATTACCCGCATCACTGAACAAAAGTATTTGTCAGGACAAACCTCACCCAAAACCACCTTGGTGATGGAATATCCTCAAGCTTATGTCCCAGGGAAAAACGACCCCTATTACCCAATTCTCAACGAAGAGAACCGCGAACGTCTTGACCTTTACCTCAAAGAAATAGAAAAACTCAACGGTTCAGTACTGTTTGCAGGGCGACTTGCAGATTACAAGTATTACGACATGGATCATGCAGTCATTCGAGCACTTGGTGTTTTTGAAAAAGAAATCGCAGGTCAGTCATGAGTAGGAGTTGTTAAGTCAGCGCCAGCTTTTCTCCTGTTCCTTATCAGCTAGATACAGAGGTAAAGATGTTAGTAGCATTGGTCAAGCGGATTCAAAAAGCACTTAATAAACGTGATTGGCCTCTTCGCATAATCTCGAGCATAGGTCATGATCTCAGAGAGAAGAGAATAAAATGGTTAAATTTCAGTGGCTCTTACACCTTCATTGATAGGAGCAAGGGAAGTCAACGTCTTTTGATCATACTTGCAGGCTACAAAAGTTTCCTTTGGCCCCTTACTTTAGAAAGGATAGCAAAGTTTGTCCCATCAGATATTGATGTGTGTATCTTATCATCTGGCTTGTATTCTGCTCCTTTAGCAGAATTAGCAGAACGTCAAGGTTGGTCTTATCTTTACACAAAGGCTAACAAGGTTTCACTTGTGCAGAATTTAGCAATAGCTGTACACAAAGAAGCAAAATGGATATATAAGCTGGATGAAGATATTTTCATCTCTGAAGGATTCTTTGAGGGTTTACTAGAAAGTTACTTACGCATTAAGGAAGAGGGATTATACAACCCTGGATTTTGTGCTCCAGTCCTTAATGTCAATGGCTATTCCTACATCAATTTCTTAAAAACCATCAATGCTGATGAAGAATATAGAAATAAATTTGGCGAACTAAAACGTGCGGTTAATGGCATTAAAGCTCATTCTGACGGAGAAGCAGCTAAGTGGTTGTGGCAGAAGAGCCTTCCGTTTGATGAAGTCGCTAAAAGGCTGCGATCGCAGCCTTTCAATTATTCAGCAGCACCTCATCAATTTAGTATAGGGGCTATTCTTTTTGAAAGAGAATTCTGGGAGGAAGTAGGTGGTTTGCGAACTTCATTACATGAAGGTGTATTAGGAATAGATGAAGAAAATTTATGTCAGGATTGCATGAAGTTTTCTAGACCAATACTTGTGATTCACAATTTATTTGCTGGACACTTCTCTTTTGGACTTCAAGAACCTGCTATGAGGCAATATTTACCCGAAATCTATCCTCAGCTTTCCTTAAAAGTAAGTGAAACTGACGAAGAAGAAAACCTACAAAATCAAGTTAGTTTTTTTGTTCACTAAGCATTTTTATTTGGAAATTGGGTGCCCCGTCTACTTCAAAAAATATGCCAAGAGGAAAGTATAAATGAATATAGTAAACAGAATTCAATTTCCACGCACACCTGAAGCCTTCAATTTGTATCTGAAATGTCATGAAGACGCTTCACTTAGTTCTTATACAAATGATGTCAAAGTTATCTTCACTAAAAATAGTCTAGTATCTTTTAATACCTACTTTAATTCATTCTATGAAAAATTTTACGCTCAATATACAGAGCTTGAATCTTTATATTACCTATTAAATCTTCAGGGTAATTTTTTAGTGTCCCTCTATAGAGAGCGGTATGGTGAAGATAACAGAGAACTAATTTACAAGGAGAATTTTGAGAATTGTCAACTAGGAGAACATATAAAAATTTTGCTGCCAGATTCCTGGCGGAGTGAAGATGCAGGTAGAGTCTACCTAGAAATCACCTGCTTGAGTGAGCAAGGTTTTTTTACAGAAGGATATATTGCAACAGATAAAAATCCTGTAAGGGAAGTCTCTTTAGGTATCATAACCTGTACGTTTAAAAAAGAAGCTTACGTTAAAAAGACAGTAGAAACTATCCTTAAAGATGATTTATTACAAAACAGAAGATTAAAGTTTTTTGTTGTTGATAATGGTGGAACCTTAGATAATAATGAATTTAAGAATCAAAACATTCAATTAATTACTAATAGAAATGTTGGTGGAAGTGGTGGTTTCACTCGTGGCCTTATTCAGGCTTTGCAAGAAGAGGTTTATACCCATTTCCTATTTATGGATGATGATATTGAGTTAGAAAGCGAAAGTGTTTACAGGCTTTTCCCCTTATATGAGTATGCAAAGCAAGATTTTGTCGTAGCTGGTAGTATGTTGGATTTGTATAAAAAGCATATTTTGCATGAAGCAGGTGCAATATATTCTAAAACTCCTAGCAGTCAGAATAAATATCAAAATAAATATAACCCTTTTGAAGTTGCCTGTATAAATCCTGGTTTGAATTTGGAAAAGTCTAATTGTATTAATCTTTTACTTGGTGATAATAGTCCAGATTATGGAGGTTTTTGGTTTTGCGCTTTCTCGAAAGAAAGTGTTGAAAAAATAGGATTACCAATGCCTTACTTTATAAAATTAGACGACATAGAATTTGGTTTAAGGATTAAAGAACGCCTCGGATATCCAATAGTCTATTTACCAGGGATAGCTGTTTGGCATGAACCTTTTTATGCAAAAAATCCTGTTTGGGATACTTACTATTGGATTCGCAATCACCTAATAACACATTCTATACGTAACTCATTAAAATATATAGATGCAGTTAAGTTTCTTACATTAAGATTATTACAAAAAATATTCTTATTTGACTATAATTCTGCGGAAATGATTATTAAGGGTTTTGAAGACTATATGCAAGGACCCTCAGTAATTATAAACAATGATCCAGAAACACTACATACCACAATTATTAAACTGAGCAAAACATACAAGAGTCAGAGTGTACAATCTAGTTCTCTGGTAGGAAGCCCACCTTTTGCAAAGTTAGATACTAAGCAACCTCAGCAACCTGACTTTACGAAGTTGTTTGCTCTAGCAACTCTCAATGGTCATTTATTGCCCAACTTTTTATTGAGTAATGATAATGCATTTTTCCTTATCTCTCCTGACCATATAGACTGGTGGCCCAAAGCATTTACAAAAAAACAAATTTTATTTTTTAGAGAAAACAATACCTCTGTTTATAAACATGAGATGAGTAGAGCAGCAGGAATTGGAATTTTAATGAGATGGCTCACGCTCATTATGAAAAGTGGTAGTAAATGGTCATCTGTCAGTGCAGAGTGGCGAAATGCTTTCAGCCGTTTGACCTCAACTGAGTTTTGGAAAGAATATCTAAGGCTTAATGAGCTAACAGAAATTAAGTAAATTTTTTGCCATTTTCTGTAACTTCACCATTTCATCTATACAAAAACTCATAGTGGCTTTAAGTGCAAGGATTAGCATATGCAACAACCGCTAACTGATAAACTGCAACCTATTGAAATGCCTTCACTTCCTGAAAAGCCATTAGTTTTGGGTTGATAGGAAACTATAACTATGCTAGATAGATTGGTGAAACTTTAGAAAGCGTTCTTTGCCAAACCTACCCCTATTTTGAAGCCATAGTTTGTGATGACGGTTCTACTGACAACTCCTGTGAAGTCATCGAATCCTATGCTCAAAAAGACTCTAGAATTAAACTCATTAGAAAGCAAAATGGAGGTATCTCTACTGCCCTAAATACAGCATATAAGGAAAGCATTAGACTTTTATCCCCCATTTGTCACTTTCTTCAGAAAAAATTTAAGAGAATGTCTGATCCCAGATAAAGAGTAGCTCCACTAGCAAAGCGGAGCTACTTTCTGATATTACTGATGAGTGATGTTTTTTATCGACCGACGTAGAGCGGCACGGCTCGTCCTTCACCGCGCCAGAGGAGTTTGTCTTGGATGAGGTCGCGAGTTTTGGAACCACGAGTCTCTCGAACGTGAATTTTGCTCTGGGTTACTCCGAAACCTACCGTTCCGTAGGAGAGCGAGACGCGCGAGTTGTTGTTGATGAACGCCACGTCAGTCGGTGAGACGTTTACGTTGTAGTAGAGAGCGCCTCCGAGAAGTTCAGTCGCGCCTCTTCCTGTCGTGTGGATGATCGTGTTTAGGTATCCTTCAGTCTTGAATCCTAATATCCAAAGCGCTCCGCCGTTGTTGAAGACCCTCCTTACGCTGCCTTCAGGATCAAACTGTCGTGCCCACACTCGTTGCGGATGCTCGAACTGCCACCCGATGGCGCTCACATCCTCAATAAATAGCTTGCCCACGCCTTTGGTGTTGCGGAACGTGTACTTAAAAGACGGCGTGCCGCATTGGATATCCTTGAGGAAGAGGGTTCGGGACGTTGCCTGCTCGAACCCTATGAATCCGGGGTGAGGGGAGTTCGAATTGATCCAGATATGCTCGATTGTCACTGCTTGAGGCGCTCCGTTCTCGATGCGGAATAGCGGCTGCGGATTGTCTTTGTTCGCAAACGCCTCCCCGGTTGGAGCAAGCGTGGCGTTGCTCCCGATAATTCTCCGCACATTCTTCCTTATATGTAACGTGCGTTGTATGGAGTACGTGCCGAGTGGGATGTATACAGTGGACTTGCCAGAGTCGAGAGCCTTTTGAAATGCATCCGTGCTGTCAACTTTATTGTTGTCTGCCCATTTTCGTGCGCCAAAGTCCTCGACGTTCGCCCAGTTCGACAGGTTGTTGTCGTGGTAGGCCGGCGGCTCCTCGACAGGAAGGTTAAGCGAGGTCTTCGGTGAGTTGGGGAAGAGCGTAAACGGAGCACTCGATGTGTACTCGCTCACCGTCATCTTTTTGACCACCTGACCGTTTTGCTTGATGGCTGATCGGTACCCGGACGTCCGAACATTTCTGACGAAGAGGCGACCGTCGTTGTTGTTCTCAATCGCGCTTACCGAAGAGTTGCCGCCTTGGAGGTTGCCGTCAACAAGCGCAATCAAGCCAACGGCGCTGTTGTTCCGAACTGCCGGGACGCTGTTGGTGCTTGAGAGGTCTCGTATTGCAAGGACGTTGTCTTGGTTCTCAATTCCGACCTTACGTTGGTTGTCAAGCGTAATGTGTTCAAGCGTCACGCCGTAGCTTGCTCCCGAATAGACCCGGATGCCGTAGTCGAAGCCTTTGACGAGAAGGTTCTTGATGAGAGCGGGACCCATTAAGCCTCGACTCATGTCAAGCCCAACAACCCCTTTGCCACGCAGCGTCACGTTGCGGACAGCGCCGAGGTTGCTTGCAAGGTAGTCAAGCGCGATCGCTCCACGGTTATTCCCGGTATCGATTGTGATGTCCTCGACATAGTTTGCAAATGCCTGGTTTCCTTCGCCTCTTTCCAAATATTCCTTGCTTACATAGTGTCCGTCGTTTGAGGACGCCGCGTATATCACCGCCTTTGGATTGGCGGGGTCAGCGTAACCAGGGGCATTGTTCTTCAAGCGAATAGTCGTGGTAGCCCGATTTTGTCCCTGAATCCACGTGAATGCCTCGAACTTTCCGTTGACGTTCCGGTACTCAAGGCGATCGCTGACAAGATAGGTGCCGGCGGGAAAGTAGATGGGTTTTCTGTGGTTTTCCCGGATGGCTTTACGAATCGCCTTAGTGTCGTCAGTAATTCCGTCGCCTTTGGCTCCGTACTGAGTTTTGACATTGATGGCGATGGCTTTTGGGAAGAATTTATCGCCGGTGACGGAGTTCACACATTTAAAGAAGAAGAAGCAAGACGTAAGAAGAACAAGACAAGCGAGGCCAAACCTCCATGTCATACTAGCTAACGAACAATAAGATTTTCTCTGCATATTTTTACTCACTGAAGCGCTGCGATCGCCTGAAGGCGGTTAGCCCCTTCACGCCTCGTTACTCAAATCTGCCCAATGCAAGGCAAGTGGTGCGCCTTGGATCGTTGGGTGTTGAGGGGTTTTTGTATAAATACCCGCACCACTGCCGCCCCAATTCCGTATCCTCACGCTCATAAATTTAATGAAGATTGGGCAGATTTGAGCAGGTTTAGCCCAACCCTTGAGGAATATCCTCGCTTCCGTTACAAGTTGGTCATTACACCTAATCTGTAGGATCAGATTTTACAAAGGCTTTACATAATATATATACAAATCTTTTGGTCATCATCCAGACTCTTCTAATATTTACAGTAAAGTTTAGTGGCAACACGGATACTTAACTACCCAATACTCCTCGGTTAACAGTAGCCGTCACCCTAAAGGGTGTAGCGACATGAACCAAGGCTGCTCTGGAGATTTACCTTAAAGAAGTAGAGAAATTTAACGGTACAGTACTGTTTGCAGGACGACTTGCAGATAACAAGTACTACGACACGGATCAAGCAGTGGTTCGAGCACTTGGTGTATTTGAGAAAGAGATAGCGTCCATGTAGGGACAAATAACATCAGATAAAGAGTAGCTCCGCTTTAGTAGCGGAGCTACTCTCTTATGGTACTGAAACCGAATATTTCGGACAACCAACTCTGGCTGAACAAGTGTTGTTGATTGGTTATTATCAATACCCTGTAAACAGCGGCACCAGCTCGGGGATTTTGTTGCCGGTCAAAAGAGACTTGTTTGTCAAAAACTGACGCTTCTCTCCTTTGCGCGTCTCCTCGATTTGGATGTCGTAGGTGTAGTCTGGATCGTAGTTGATCAGGCGATAAACCAGCGAGGTGCTTGAGTCGTTGCTAATGAATGCTGGTTGCTGCTTCTCTTGAGCAGAAAATTTATGCGCCGTATTGATCACCCCTCCCAGCAATTCACTCTTCCCGCCGTTCCGCGTTTCGAGAACTGAGCCATCGTGTTCCGTCTTGAGTCCCAGAATCCAGATATTGCCGCCGTTATTGACGATTTTGGTGCCGCCGTCGTATTCGTCATTGAGTTGTCGTGCCCAAACGTTCTGATTAGGCTGAACATAAAGGGGTTCAATATTTACGTCCTCAAGGAATAAGTCACCTGCACCAGGGCTTGAGGTGTATTTATAGTTCCCATGCTTAAGCGCTACCGGTCGCGATGATTTTTGCTCCACTTTCACTCCATAGCCAAACTGCTCAATAATGAGCGGATCTGAACTATCACCCTCGACCACAAACTTAATGCCGCCGCCGTTTTTGCCCTCGCCGTGCCCATTGACCACCGATGAAAACCCAATAATGCGCTTGACCGATGCGGGAACCGTTACTACGGTTTCGTTATAGGAGAAGTAGACACCCTTCTTTTCTCGTTGTACAGGACCTTCATATGCAAGGTGATCGAAGGGGAAGTAGATTGTGGACTTACCAGAGTTGAGCACTGACTGAAGCCTACTGGTATCACCGTACGCCCCAGCGTCAAAGCGTGCCCAGTTATCCATATTGTTGTCGTGATACTCCGGAGTCTCCTTGATTGGTAAGTTGAGAGACTTCTTCGGACTGTCGAATAACTGGGAGGTATTCGAGGCATATTCGGTCTGCGTTGCGCCAGGAACCACCACGCCTTGCAACTTAATCGCTGACTGGTAGCCACTGGAGGTGATGTTACGTGCGTAGAGTTGACCTTCGGTTTCAATGGCGCTAATGTTGGGTGCGCCCCCTCGCAAGTCGGCATCCAGTAAGGTAACCATACCAGCCCAACTGTTTTGCTTAATCACTGGTACGGAGTTGTTACTGTACAGTTTGCGGATCGTTAGTGCGCCGTCAACGTTGTGAATAGCTGCTACTCGCTGGTTGTTTAGAGTAATCTTCTCGAAAGTCGGACCATACTCGGTAGAATTAACCCGAATGCCATAATCAAAGCCGTCAATCTGAACATCTTTAATCAGACACGGACCTGGCCAGTTGCGATCCATCCCGAGACCAACAAAACCTTTGCCGTCTTCGGATTTAATCGTCACATCCTTCATTGAGCCTACGTTGTTGGAAACGTAGTCGATGCCGATGGCAGCAGAATTGTTTTTCCCAGTGTTAACACTGAGATTCCAGATGTTCTGGCGGAAAGCCATGTTGCCATCCTGCGTTTGAATAACTGCCTTGGGGGCAGCAGGGTCGCTGAAGCCTGCTGCATTATCCTTGAGTCGGATGACGGTCTTGCCACTGCCCTGACCTTGGAGGGTAACGTTACAACCGACCCAATCGATTGTATCGCTCACGTCATACGTACCAGCTGGCAAGTAAAGTGCTTTGGGCAGACCGTTGTACTGATCGGGTACACTAAATAACGGGTTGCCGTTAGCATCACGCCGCCCATCGTCAAGCGCTCTTTGGATAGCAGCAGTATCGTCGATGCCATCATCAGGTATAGCGCCGTAGTCAAGGATGCTCTTCATGAAGGCGTCTGGAAAAATCATCGGACCTTCTTGAGTTGTATTGCTGCTTTGCTTTGGGTCGGACACAGTTGAATCTGATCCGATAGAGGCAGCTCTGGCTTGAGGAAAACTGTCACTCAAGTTGCCGATTAGGCTATCGCTGGTACCGGAGTCATAGACGGGAGAAGTACTTTGAGCAACAGGTCCAGCTGCACTGGGTACGGTGGTGTCTTTAACGGCCGGAGCAAAGGGCTGATTGGGGTTACTAGGCTGCATTAGTCCATTACTAATATCAGTCCAAGTCGATACCGGTGATGCACCCATGGAGCTATACGCATCCTGAGATTTCAGGCCTCCCCCATTAAATAGAGCTTTCAGATCTAGCAACATCTGGTTTGAAGCTTGGGGAGAAGTTAGCATGTCTACCATGGGTTGTTATTCTCCTTTTCCTATGACCACGCAGGTATGATACTATGCTGATTTATACAAATCTGTCAAGCTTGGGAATAAGTATGGAAAAAAGGTGTTCATGTAGAAATTGCGGTTAGAGCCACAGGAAGGTTTGACTTCAGTACACCTAATTGCAAACACTGCCGTCTAGTGTATAAACGAGATGGGTATTCTTTTGCATAATTTATCTACTTTTGTCCAGGAAATCAAGGTTTAGAGGTCTACTGACCGCCTCAGTGGCTCGCTCTTCTGGTCGTTAAACAGCTCTATACCAACAGTCTTTACAAAAACTTTACAAAATTACATAAAGATTTTTTCCGATTAATCCTGATTCTTCTAGAGGTTACAGAAGATTCCAGTAGTAACACGGTAATTATTTACCTACCTTTATCGCCATTCTATTAAAAAATGCTCTTAAAATCCAAAATCAGCCAAGTATGATTGGTGTTATTATCCTAATTTACAATGGTGAGAAATTCATGGGATCTTGTAGCAAAGTCATAATCAAGTAGCCTGAATACTAAAATAAATGACACTCAAATCAAGGGTTAATTGAAGTACAAGGAGCAACGTATGCAAGAACTGCAAACTGAAAAACTACAACCCATTAAACTGCCCCAACTTCCTGATAATCCATTGGTTTCAGTGTTGGTTGCCAACTACAACTATGCCAAATATATCAGTGAAACTTTAGAAAGTGTTCTTTGTCAAACCTACCTACATTTTGAAGTAATCGTTTGTGATGATGGCTCTACCGACAACTCCTGTGAAGTCATAGAAACCTATGTTCAGAAAGACCCCAGGATTAAGCTGATTCGCAAGCAAAATGGAGGAGTTGCTACCGCTTTGAATACAGCATATCGGCAAAGTAAGGGGGAGATTGTCTGTATATTAGATGCGGATGATCTCTGGATGCCTAACAAGTTGGAAAGGGTAGTACAGAAATTTAGGTCTGACCCACAGTGCGGTTTTGTAATTCACAATGTGATTCAAGTTGATGGGGATGGCAACTTTATAAAATCGACACCGATGTTTGAGAGTTTGGCTTCCGGATGGATGGCACCATTTGCTCTGCAAAATGGTGGACATGTTGGCAACATACCGCCAGCTTCTGCACTCAGTATTCGACGCGAAGTTGCTAACTACATATTTCCAATTAATCAAGCGTTTTTGCGTAATGCAGATTCTCTGATGATCTCTGTTGGTGTATTATTAACGGTAATCAAATCTGTACCGGAAGTGCTAACTAAGTTTCGTTTGCACGGAAAAAACACTTCCAGTCAATCGACTTCGACAGCAGATTTCTTTGAGCGGGAGCAAGCTTCTCATGCGCGTGTGCATCAAGAGCAGAAACGGCTGCTGACAGATGTTTATGGTTCAGAGATTGCACAGAAGCTAACAGATTTACAGTCCAGCATAGGAATCTGCCACGATCTTTACATAATTACCCGCCTGAAAGATGCATGCAAGGTTGAGCGCAGAAAGGCACATCAACAACTCATTACTCACCCCCAGTTTGATACCCAGTTTAACTGGTTTAATCCTAAGAGGTGGTTATTCCAATGGGATCTACCTGATGTACTTTTTACAATTCTATTTAATCAGGTGTATGGTGTAAGTCCCCTGAAACGCTTAGTGAGACGCTTGAGGTGGCAATTCTTTAAGGCATCAACACAATAAGCAAAGAAATACACAATGCACTTTCGCTCGAGGTATTTATGTTTTTCAAGCGGCGGAAGCTAGTGCTTAAGCGTTCAGATTTCCAATCACCTATGTACCAAAGAGGAGAAAAGGTGTAATGACCACTTCATCCCTACGCGTACTTTTTATCAGTCACGCTTATGTAGTCGGTGTAAATCAGGGAAAGCTTCAGGCGATCGCCGAAACTGGAACTAAAGTAGGTTTGCTGGCTCCTAGCAACTGGAAAGCATTAGAGTGGAATCGCCTACTTCCACTAGAAACACCCTACCCCAATATCAAAACCTATTCAGCACCGGTCCTCTTTGCTGGTAAAGGGGGCGCTCACATCTATGCACCTTGGAAAATTTGGCGGGTGCTGAACGACTTTCAACCAGATATAGTGCAGGTTGAGGAAGAAGTATTCTCCCTTTGTGCCTTGGAGCTTGCAATTTGGAGCAGGCTTACAGGTAAGCCTCTAGTCATGTTTGGATGGGAAAACATGGATCGACAACTGCCGCTTCCACGCTATTGGGTTCGTCAATTCGTGATGAGTACGGCAAAGTTGATTATTGCTGGGAATCGTGACGGGGCAGATTTGCTGCGTCAATGGGGCTACAACGGGTTAGTTGAAGTCATGCCCCAGATGGGAGTAGACACTCAGTTTTTTGCTGCTAGTATGCGTAGACGCGTTAGCGCAGCGTCTCCGCCACGAGAAGCGGCTTGTCGTCAGACATCGCCTGAGCGGACAAATGATGAATTTCACATTGGTTTTTTAGGACGGTTAGTACCTGAAAAGGGTGTTGATATCATATTTGCAGCTGTCCGCCAACTCCAACAGCAAGGACTCAAGTGCCGGGTTACCCTCTGCGGTTCCGGTTCTGGTGAAGAAGCTTTGAGGCAGGAGGCGCAAAAGCAGCAAATTGCCGATTTGGTTACTTGGCGAGGAGGAGTACCTCACCACAAAGCCCCCGAAGAAATCAGCAAATTTGATGTCCTAGTTTTGCCCTCACGGACTGCGCCAACTTGGAAAGAGCAGTTTGGTCATGTGCTGATTGAAGCAATGGCAATGGGTGTGCCAGTGATTGGTTCTAGTTCTGGCGAAATTCCCAACGTAATTGGGCGACCGGATTTAGTGTTTCCAGAAGGAGATGCTCAGGGACTAGCGGCAATTTTGGAGCGCATGATCCGTGAACCAGAGTGGTGGGAAGAAACTGGACGCTATTGCATGACTAGAGTGTATCAGGATTACACACACGAACGGATTGCGGAGCGGTTGCTTAGCTTGTGGCAAACACTGCTCAATCACAAAAGTAGGCAGTATGCCATGAGTTAGGAAAAATTGACACAGGAATCTGCTCAGGATGGTTTTGATGTTGTTTGGATTATGAGAAATTAGCAATGCGTGTAGCGATCGTGCGTACAATGCCCGAACCTAGCATAGATGCCCATACGGAAGGTGTTATTGCAGGGCTAAAAGTTGTTCGACCAAATTGGCAGATTGCTGAGTTCAGACCAGTACCCGTGGACAGAACCAGTAGCTCTTTGTCTGTCAGAATCAGGAAAAACTACGAGCGTTTCTGGCGCTTTCCAAAGATGGTAGAGCGGCAAGCAGCCGACATCTTTCACATCATCGAACCCTGCGAAGCTCATATTGTTTATGGCTTGAGGAAGAGAGGTAAACCCGTTGTCGTAACCTGTCATGACTTAATCAACTTTTCCTACCCCGGTAATCTCCAAACTTCAGTACAACTGCCAATCATCAGTACAGCTTTCTGGAAACACTCTGTGAAAGGTATGCAGTATGCCGACCATATTGTTGCCGTCTCTTCTGCTACAGCCAAAGATACAACTCAAATATTGAATATTGAGCCAGCACGTATTTCGGTAATTCCTAACGCTGTTGACGCTATATTTCAACCATCGTCCAAAACACAAGTTGCGGCTATACGTCAAAAATATGGCATTTCGCCTGATACAATTTGTTTACTTAATGTTGGTGCAATTCATCCGCGTAAAAATATTTCTAACATTCTCATAGCAATACAAACATTGCAGCAACGAGGACTACCTTTCCATTTTTGGAAGGTAGGTGCAGACTTTACCGATGAGCAAAAAAAAATCATAAATAATCAAGGTCTTGAAAAGCATATTAGTTACTTAGGTAAACCAGATAAATCTACTTTGATTCAAATCTATAGTGCTGCAGATATGCTACTAGCACCTTCACTTTATGAAGGATTTGGCATGACTATTCTGGAGGCGATGGCTTGTGGAACTCCAGTAATCACCTCGAATGTTTCAGCTATGCCTGAAGTGGCAGGAGATGCAGGTATTTTAGTAGAGCCTACTAATTATCAAGCAATAGCTGATGCAGTGTGTCATCTTCATAAAAACCCTGTTTACTATCAGGAGTTGGTAGAAAAGGGACTGGCAAGAGTTAAGTCATTTACTTGGGAAAGAAGTGCAGAGAAAATTGCTGAAATATATGAAAAAATTTTATATAAAAAACAATTACAAGTAGTTGCTAAGACTTAGGGTAGCAAATACTTAAAACTAAATTGCTACAAAATTCTTGCACGAATGTATTTCTGTTAAAGCTTAATACTTCTGGTTGTTTTATCTATTTTGAAGAGGCGCTCTAAGTATGAAAATTCTAATGTCCGCCTACTCGTGCGAACCAGGTAAGGGTTCTGAGCCTGGAGTAGGCTGGAATTTTGTTCGGGCAGTCGCCAAGTATCATGAGGTCTGGGTACTAACTCGACCTGATGAAGGTAGAGAAGTCATTGAAGCAGAGCTAGCCCGTAACCCAATCCCTAACCTGCACTTTATTTACTTCACCCTGCCAATTTGGGGTGGTGGGTGGAAGTGGAAGTTTGGAGCAATGCAACTCCACTACTACCTCTGGCAAATTCAAGCTTATTTTGTAGCTCGTCGCCTCCACCGTCAAATAGGCTTCGACCTCGCCCACCATGTAACTTTTGTAAAGTATTCAAGACCTAGCTTTTTATGCTTACTTCCTATTCCATTCATCTGGGGTCCGGTGGGTGGGGGTGAATTCGCGCCAAGGGCTTTTTGGCAAGATTTCAGCCTAAGTAATAAAATTCACGAAACTGTACGTATGCTTGCCTGTTGGGTATTTGAATCTGACCCCTTCGCCCGCCTTACCGCTCAGCGAAGCGTTTTAGCTAAGGCAACCACCGAGGACACGGCAGCACGAGTTCGCAAAATGGGTGCCAGGAATGTACAGGTTTATTCAGAGTCAGGTTTACCTAGAGAAGAAATCGCTCGTCTTGCCCAGTGCAGTATGTCTAGCGATTCACAAGTGAGGTTTGCTAGTGTTGGCAGACTTTTGCACTGGAAAGGATTTCACTTGGGGCTACGTGCATTTGCTCAAGCCAAGTTGCCTGATGCTGAGTATTGGGTTTTTGGGGATGGACCTGAGAAGAAAAGACTTCAATGTCTAGCTGACAAGCTAGGCATTGCACAGCAAGTCAAGTTTTGGAACAAGCTACCACGGGAAGAAACTCTGCGTAAGCTAGGCGAGTGTACTGCATTGGTTCATCCAAGCTTACATGACTCTGGAGGATGGGTTTGCTTGGAAGCAATGGCAGCAGGTCGTCCAGTACTCTGCTTGGATTTGGGAGGACCAGCTGTTCAGGTAACAGAGCAAACTGGCTTTAAAGTTCCTGCCCACACTCCTGAGCAAGCGGTGCGGGATCTCTCCAAGGGGATGGTAAGTCTGGCTAAGGACTCAGATCTGCGTGTAAGAATGGGTGAAGCAGGGCGCAGAAGGGTGAGTGAAATGTTTGACTGGGAAGTCAAAGCGAGTCATCTAGCACAGCTGTATGAAGAAATTTATAATCAACAACAGGTTTTCAAGTTGAAAGAATTTGATACAGCTGCACTCAGTTCCAGTAAGTCAAAATAACCTCTCATTAGCAAAACTGCAAGCTAGCATATAAACGAGAAAGTAAAACTTGCAGCATTGATTGACTGCCAAAAATATCCGGACTTCACAGGTTACCTCTGAAAATGTAGTAAGAGTTGATACTTCTAAATTGCAGATAAAACTACAGAATAAGGTTTTCAGGCTTTTTCTATGAACCAAAGCGTAGCAGGTACGAAAAATATCTAGTCGCGACTCATCTAGAGTAGCTTCTTAATAAACAAAAAAATAGTGTTCATTAATTGAAAAAGGAGAAATTTCAGATGGATACTCAATCATACTATGAAGAGAATGGCTACGTTGTTTTTCGTAATTTGATACCCCAGCAATTAATTGAGAAATTGCTAGATTTGTATCTTCAGAAAATTCTTCCATCAACCTATCCGTTTTTTAGACAGAGTACCAGCCAATATGAAGTGAATCAGCTTAATGAATTTGGCTACGTCAAACAGTCTTTTTTAGATATTCATGACTATGACAAGTATCCTGAATTTAGCGATACTGCTAAGGAAATATATTGCAGTGACCAGATTCAGGATGCACTGAAACAGGTAACTGGTTCTGACTCCTTTAATTTGATGCAAACGATGCTGTTTGACGCAAACACCGAAACACAACCACATCAAGACTGGTGGTATTTAGACACCGTACCTAATGGACATTTAATTGCTGCCTGGATAGCGTTGGAAGATATCGATGAAAGGGCTGGTCGGTTCTATGTACTGCCAAAATCAAACAAAAACCCTGATTTTCACAGTGACAAACCTAATCTATCTCATAGTGAGTGGTTGGATCGAATCAAAGAATATGTAGATGCTCATGAACAAGATATCAAAGCCCCAGATTTGAACAAAGGGGATGTTCTCTTTTGGAATTCAAAAACGATTCATGGTGCTTTACCAACAATTGATAATCGCTTTTCTAGAAAGTCTTTAACTGCACACTACATTCCATCAGGATATCAATTTGGTAATCTTTTTAAAACAAAAGATTATATTAGCTATAAAACTTACAAAGGAGTCAATTTCTATCGAAACCAGCCAGACTATTCTTTGGGTAATCAACTTAAATCATCTATCAAAAACACAGTATATGATAATCCATTATTACTCAAAGTAATGCGCCAATTTCAAGGTAAGTGATGAAGTGGTGCAGTTAGCATGAATATTGCTGGAAGCTATGTGATGCTTAGCTAAACAGCACTACAAAATGAGTGTAGCTAATGTGCAGGTTATACCTGTAATAAGGTTCGTAGAGGAAGTCAATCTAACTATGATGCTTGGAAAACAGTTTCTCAGAAGGTTATTACCTCCGTGGGTAGTTATCCGTTTGATGTCCATAATGCATTACCGAAAGGGAGAGCCTGAGCTTAGAATCCTCAAATCGCTCGTTGATCCCAAGAAGAGCAGTATCGATATTGGTGCAAATAAGGGCGTATATACATATTTTCTATCTCGACTCTCACGTCAGGTATTTGCCTACGAACCCAATCCGGAACTTGCAAAGTTTATTGCCCAATCTGGTTGCTCCAATGTAACTAGCTATTCTATAGCTTTGTCCGATAGGGAAGGGCAAGCAACTTTATCAATACCAGTTATTGATAATTTTGCATACGACCAACTTGGATCTCTGCAACAACAGATTGTCACAGGACCAGTCAGGACATTTGAGGTTCCACTCAAACGGCTCGACGACCAAGAACACACTAATGTTGGCTTCGTAAAAATCGATGTTGAGGGACACGAAGAACTAGTGATTGCAGGAGCAACTAATTTATTAAAGCAGCAACGACCAAATCTTCTGATTGAAATTGAGCAAAGACATATCAATAAGGATATATCTGAAGTATTTTCCCAGATTCAGGCTTTGGGCTATGAAGGTTACTTTCTTCTGGACGGAAAACTCAGGAGCTTGGATGACTTTTCTGTCAAAGAACACCAAGACAGAAAAAATTATGTAGGTCTCTCCTCCTTAGGAAAGACATATGTTTGTAACTTTATCTTCAAGCCTAGATTAGCCTAATAAAAAGACTGCACATTTAAGTTACATATTTTCGCTTTTCGATAGAAACGATTTTGGCAAAGGAAGTATAACTGTATGTGTGTAGCTCAGCTTTCCAATCAATTTTTTATCTGTGGACAGCAAACACCTTTGAATCCAATTCCTTGGAATATCCCTGAGGCTGATGAAAAAGTTAATGCTGATTGTATTTATTTCGGCAAAGTTTTTGAGGCGATGGAAAGTAGTTTGAAGGAAAGAGGTTTAATATTCTATCTTACTTGGAGTATCGATGAACTTCCATCCTATGGGCAAAATGTTGTTGCCGTTGTGCTGGGAGATGAATGGTGTCGTATACCAAAATACTTTCATAAAGTACGAGCTGTATTCAAGTCCTATGGTATCTCTCCAGAACTCGGTTTTAACCCTCTCCTCAGACCGTCTTTCCTTAACTTGCTAACCCTGCTTCAATTTCTGAAGAACTGGTTTATTCGCTTACCAAGCTTACTTAATTACAGGTTTCAGCAATTTAGATACTCAAAGTCGAACGACAAGTTGCCATGTATATATGATATTCCTTTGGGATACTTCAATCAATTAGATTTACCAATTAAGGATATAGAAGAACGATCCAATGATGTGTTTTTTGCTGGAAGTGTAGCCTTCAAGTCATATCCTCTGTGGTCTATAAGGCATTGGCTTCAAACTCCAAAAATTCTTGCTCGAAAACAAATGGTTTCGAGTGTCTATAAAATTCAAGAAAAATATCCAGAGGTTAAAGTTGAATTATCACTTACGCCTAGCTTCGGTTATCAAGGAGCAAGGAACATAGCAGCAAAAACATACTCTGAAAAGCTAATGGATGCCAAAATATGCCTAGTTCCCAGAGGGAGTTCTTTTGAAACATTTCGTTTTTTTGAGGCATTGAGGTATGGCTGCGTTGTCATAGCAGAGACATTACCTTCACGATGGTTTTATGATGGTTCACCTGCTATTCAGATAGAGGATTGGAATAAACTAGAGGAAATAGTAGAGAATTTGAGCAAAGACAGTTATTTGATGAAAAAACTACACAAAGAATCATTAGATTGGTGGAAAAATAAATGTTCAGAGACTGCGGTTGGTAGCTATATAGCAGAAAAGTTAAATAACATAAAAAATGTCATTAATTGATTATTTCCCATATGCATATCCTGATTTCTGCTCTACACAGACCTTCAAAACCAACTGGTGTTTGTAGACATGCTGTAAATCTCGCTCAATGTCTTGCGGATACTGACCAAGTTACCAAAGTTACCTTAGTTGTAGGAGCATGGCAAAAAGATTACTTTGAAAAATCTTTTACTATTTATTCAGATAAAATAAAATTATTTAGCGTAGACATTAAAAATAACTCAGTTTCTAGAAATATCTGGTTTTTATTCAATTTACCAAAACTTGCCAAACAACTCCATTGTGATATCGTCCATCTTTCATTTCCACTTCCATTTGTTCGCTCACTTTTTCCCTGCCCAGTCGTTTCCACCATTCATGATATGTATCCCTATGAGTGTCCGGAAAATTTTGGCTATCCAAATGTTATATTTAATCAATTATTCTTGAAACAATGTATCAACAATAGCGATGGATTATCATGCGTATCAAAACGTACATTGGAATATCTAAAAAATTATTTTCCAGGTATTGAACAGCGAAAAAAAACTACTGTAGTTTATAACTATGTAGATTTCAGTCATCTTGAACCAAGAATTCCTAATGCTATAGAGAGTAGTATTAATGCTCCTTTCTTACTTTCTGTTGCTCAGCATCGCAAGAACAAGAACCTAGATATTTTAATACAGGCATATTCTCTACTGATAAAAAATAATCAGCTAAAAGGTTCAACTAAGCTTATTCTTGTTGGTAGCTCAGGACCTGAAACGGAAAATATTTGTCAACAAATACGGGCACTTTCTCTACAAGATCGCGTGCTAATGCTTTCATCAATAGATGATGATGAACTGTGTTGGCTGTATCAAAATAGTGAACTTTTAGTAGTGCCTTCTTCATCAGAAGGCTTTTGCCTACCACTAGCTGAGGCACTATATCTTTCGTGTAAAGTAGTCTGCTCAGATATTCCGATCTTTAGAGAAATCGGCTCATCTAACTGCACTTATTTTGAACTACAAGGCGATCGCGTCCAAAATCTTTCACAAGCTATTATTTGCTCCCTGACTCAGCCTCATGATGATAATATTTCTCCTGATTATCGTTTTTCAAAAGAAAAAATAGCACATCAATATTTAAATTTGTACTCTATATTAAAATGATTTTCATTAATACTGAATATTTATATATTTTTTGAATTATGACTGTTATCGTCTAAAAATCAATTGAAACTAACAAGCTTGTCAAAGCATGTACAATAGCAACTCCGTGAACAAACAGTTTTTCAAACCAAAAAAAGAATTATATATTACCAGTTTAACGTTAATAATAACAGCCTTTGCTACTGCTTTTTTCCCCCGCATTATTAGTGCAGCAGGTGCCCCTAAAGCCATCAATTTTTTACATTTTTTGCTTGTTCCATTTGCTTTCCTGGTTGCGATAATTAAGACCCCAACGAAGGATAAGAAGCAAATTGCAATTTCATGGGAACTTATAACTGCTTGTCTGCTCTTTTTTGGGATCATGATTGCCAGTGCCCTTTGGAATAAGGCAGGTGTGATTAATGTATTCTTGGGTTTCATGATACTTATTGAGCCTTTCCTGCTCCTGCTGGCGATAGTTTGTATCCCCCTAACGACAGCAAGTTTTAAAAAATTGAGAGCTTGGCTACTAGGTTCTGCCCTGATTAACCTATTGGTGGCTTTGATCCAGAAACCTCTTATAGACGCAGGTAGGCTTAGCGTTGCTCAATACACTCCCCAGGACGCTATTCAAGGGGTATTCTATTTGTCAGGAGCTGGCGGTTATGTATCTTGTTCCGTTTCAATAGCCGTTGCTTTGTACTATTTTCTGAACGCTAAGACGGTTTCTATTTGGATGCGTGTATTTTGGTTACTCGCTGCGTTTTATCAGATGTTAATTTCCGACTCGAAGCAAGTATTGGTTGTATTTGTGGTAGCCTGGGTACTTTTGTCATTTACTAAAATCCACAATTTTGGTAAGGTGCTAATGTATTTTATAGGCATAGTTATCTTTCTTTTAAGTTTTTATTGGGCTGTGCAAAACCTAGACATACCAGGCTTAGATGGTTTTAAACTTTGGTTTTCTAGGACAGATCTTTACGGTCCAGATGGTGAGGCTGTTAATCTTAAATTGGCAGGAATTCGCATTATCCTTTCTTACTATAAGTCACCCTTAAATTGGTTGTTAGGTCTTGGTCCCGGTCATACCGTTAGCCGATTAGGAGGGTGGTTTTTCCGGGATTATTGGGATCTGCTGGCTCCGCTAGGGGCTACAACTCATCCTGTAAGCATGGAAAGCTGGACAGTTGTAAACGCTAGTTGGCTTGCTCTTTCGTCCTCAATGTTCATGCCTTTATTCACCTGGGTTGGCATCTGGGGAGACTTAGGGTTTTTAGGTCTAGGGGCTTATCTGTATCTTGGTTATATCCTATGGAGTCGTCTTGCCCAAGATGACTTTTCCCGGCTGTTGATACTCACTATGTTTGTCTTCGGTCTAATTTTTACTCAGATGGAAGAGGCTGGTCAAACTCTTACTGTGGCTTTTTTGATTGGTCTGCAATGGCAGGAGCGGCAGATTGCTCGTCAAGCACGTGAGCGCTCTTTACACCTGAATGCAGATGCAAACAGTTCCCTAGAATTCACCTGAGGTGCGAGCAGTCATCAACCAGTAAAAGAAAGATTGGAAATACAAAACTTTGTCCTGCAAGCGTTCCCTGATTTGTATATGGTACAAAGTTCTGCCGAGAAATCTATCTGAACTCGTAACCTCATGAAAAAGTTGATTGTACACTTGGGGTAGGAGAGTAGTTACCCTACGCTCAGCTTTCACCTGCTGCCAAATTTCCTCTGGCAAAACAACTTCCAAAAGATGATGCGCCAAAAAAAGCCCTAGAAAGAGTATCCGTCTACAGCCCCAGGCGTTAGCTTGTTTCAGCACTTTCTCCCAATTCAGGTTAGGGTTATTTTGAATAAGTGTAGCAATATCGCATAGGCATGCTAAACGTGTCCAGATGTGTCTAGATGCGTGTACACATAGAATTGGTAACCAGTCTTCGTTAGGTAGGTTAGATACAGTTGTACCCGCTAAGGAGAATGGTTCCAAGTCTTTCCATAAGTGTTGAGGTTCGATGGGAGATACATATTTTGGTGCAATTCGCCAATGAACTTCTATAAAAATTTGTTTATCATCATGAATAAAGTCATACGTATGCTGAGTTTTGCATTGCAGATAGGCAATTTCCTCTGCATACGTCATATTAACTTTGCATCGGTATCCTTGAGCCAGCAGCAGTTTCTTAACTGCAAAAATATCTTTCTGTTCAACGATAATGTCTAAATCTCCGAACTGTCGCAGAGCGACGTTACCGTATATTAAAGACGCTAAAACTGGACCTTTGTAAGGCACTGCTACAATCCCTTGCTCTTGCATTAAACTTAGGAGTTTGACGAGTTCTCCTGTTAAAAACAAGTTGCGCGCAGCGATCGCCTGAAAAAAACTACGAAGTTCAGCTAGAGTAGGTTCTGGTACAAACTCTGGGCAAATGGTGTTGAGGCGCGTATAAACAAGGGACACCACACTATAGCTGTGTGCTTTTTGAACGAATTTTTGCCAGTCGATGTTATTTTCTTTGACCAAGCTTTTGATACGTGCAGTAGTAGCATCATCAACTTGTGGACGAACACAACACAAAATAAGCTCTATCTCGGGGACAGCATGAATTGCCTGATTTTTTATATTAAGTTTAGATAAAGTTTTCATCCGAAATGAGGAATAAGTTTATTTGATGTTGACCGATTTGAAATGGCGTACCTAAACAACTCCACTCTCTACACTTGAACTTTCACTAGTCATTTGCATTTGGTCGAACCAAGATTTGGCATAAAAACCATCCAAAGCAAGTAATTCGTCATGGTTTCCAGATTCTACAATCTCGCCAGCACGCATAACGTGAATGATGTCTGCTTGCATTGCCAAGGTAAAGCGGTGAGTAATCACAATGGCAGTGCGATCGCTTGCCAATGTGCGAAATCTTTCTAGCCAGTCGTGTTCAGCCCAAGGGTCCATTGCACTTGTAGGTTCATCCAAAATAATAATTTGGGCGCGTCTAAAAAATGCCCGTGCCAGTGCCAGACGCTGCCATTGACCCCCGCTTAACTCACTTCCCTCAGGAAACAACTTACCCAACATTGTGTTATAGCCTCGGGGCAAGCGCATAATTTTATCATGAATACCCGATGCTTTAGCAGCTGCTTCAATCTCTGCCTGATTTGACGCTGCCCATATATCACCCAAAGCAATATTTTCTCCAGCTGTGGTGTAGTAGGGAATATGAGACTGGAACAAAACAGTAATTAACCTGCGGAATTTATTTACTGGGAACTCGCGTATATTTGTGCCGTCTAGTTCAATGCTTCCTGAGTCAGGGTCATAGAAGCGGCATAAGAGCTTGATGAGCGTACTTTTTCCAGCACCGTTATCACCAACAATCGCCACAATTTTGCCTGCTGGCAGCACCAGGTTAAAGTTATCCAATACTGGTTCTTCTGTGCCAGGATAGCGGAAGGTGACTTGCCGAAATTCAATTCCCTGCGTGAGTATTGAGGGTATCGGCAAAGGATTGGGCGGGTCTACAATTTTAGGTTGGATTTGTAAAAATTCAAATAAGTTACCAATGAATAAGCTATTACGGTAAATTTGCCCCAGATTACCTAACAATGTCTTAATAACGCCTTGTGCCTCACCAAGCGCCTGTAAAAATACAGCTAAATCCCCTAAAGTTAAAACTCCCAGCAATACTTGCCGTCCCATCCAGAACACAGCAAAACCCAACATAGCTAATGCGATGATGGTAGCTGCGAAGCGACCCAAAGTTTGCTGCCTCAACAGCCTGAGTTGTTCGTGTCGGAGTTGCTGACGCAACTTCTTATAAGACGACTGGAAGTAATCACCAAAGTCAAACAACCGCACTTCCGCCGCCGTGGAGTTATTAGTCAATAGCCAATCATAATATCCTAGCCATCGGCGAGCAGTCGTAGTCCGCTGCGACCAGTTATACTGAACTTTATTTAAATACATCAATATATAGAATGCAGGAAAGGCACTGATGACTAAAAGCAAGGGGAGCCAAAAACCGTAGGGAATCAAGATTGCTGCTACAGCAAATAAAGTCACGCTGTTTTGCAATAAACTGCCAGTACTTTCTAGTAAAGCAAGCGATCGCCCACTCGCTCCCTCCCTGGCGCGGTTAAGCTTGTCATTAAACTCTGAGTATTCATAAAAGCCATAATCGACAGTCAGTGATTGTTTATGAATCAAACCACTTATGTAGTCGTTTACTAATTCTGACTGAGCTGTACGAATCCATTCAGCACAAGCATTAAAAAACTCCCCCAAAAGCAAGATACTTGCCATTAACCCTATTGGCATCAAAATTTTCTGAAGACTTTCCCAAGAAAAGCCACCTCCAGCAACTACTACCAGATTATTAACCAACTGTCGGGTTAGGGTAATAGAGATTGCTGGCAACAATCCTTGAACCAGCAGCATGATCATCCAAGCTACAGTCCAGTAGTGTGACGCTGCCCAGACCAAGCTGAAAGTTTTGTGTAGATGAGATAGTATTGTATTTGCGCCACGGAGTTTCCTAAACAACCTAAAACCCCCCTGAGTTAGGGATAGTGAATACAGTTCGAGTTTATTTGACGGATAACAGATAACTAAATGTTGTAGCTAGGGAACTCTCGCTATCATTTTTTGGTCAAAATCTTTAGTGTTGATTTGTGCCAGGTCATCCTCAATTAACTTTACAAGTTCTGGTAAGTCTGTCAGGGAGGGTTTGCGAGTGAAGCGACAAAAAGTTACATTCTTAATAAGTTCAGAACAAAGACGCATATGGGAAGTCACAAATTGTGGATTTGTCACTAAGCTAATGGCACGAGTATGACGCACTAACTCGACAAAGGCTTCTTGGGGTTGTAACTTAGTAATCTTGTGAGCGCTTCCTTTATCCAGGACATAAATCCGCTGAAGCGGTAAGGGAGTTTGTTGGAAACCACGTTCAAATTTGTAGGAAAGTTTGGGTGAATTTTGAAAAACTGGAGATAACCTCTCAGTATCTTGTCCCAGAGAAGCTACTGCTTCTGGAAAAAGTTTGAACTGAGGATAGGCAGGAATGACAATCGGGGAATCTGAAACAAATTCGATAGGCATGACGTCATCTGTTAATATGTCATATCCCTTGGTATGGAAAGCTGCTGCCAAAGTTGACTTACCCCAGCCTGAACCACCCATAAATGCTACAGCCTTATTGTTGATATCCACACAGCTAGCATGGAGAACTAGCAGTCCCCGTTGCCGAAGCAGTATAGATAGTATAGGACCCAAAAGTATAGTGCGCAGGAGAGCTTCTTCGACTCCTAAAACAGGATCAATGACAACTTCACGTCCCCTTTGAATGAAAAACTTGCCTACTTCTGCCACTTCTCCTTGAAAAGTGTTACCGCCATCATGTTGTGTCTCCCTTGTATCATTGATTTTGCCAAACTGCACAATCACGTCTGGCTTGCCTTCGCTCTGCATCAGCTCTGGCAGGGGCAGTTCTGAAGCAATGCATATATTGTAGGCGTGATAAAGTTTCATATCTTCAGGGTGTTTCGGCAATGTGGGGATGGAGGCTTAAGTTGTCAGCAATTGTACAACTTTATTTACTACAAAATCGCTATGATATGCCGGTTAAATTGCTACAGCGACAAACCAGAAATCTACTGTTCTTCACATAGCAATCGATGCAGTCATACAAGTGTTATAAACTCAATCCAAAGATTGTTGCTGTAGAACTATTTTCCTTAAGTGCTCTTAATGCTTGGACTTAGAGTGTGGCTTGGTAGCGGTAGAGACCGCAAGAACCAAAGCCACAACCAGCCAAAATGTTGGACTTACTACATGATCGAGTTGTAGTCAAACCACAAACCAAGATCACTGCTCTAGTGGTCTATCGCATTAGTTTTAAAGGCTTGGTAGTGAGCCCTGTCTTCGCTCAAATAGTCTAGGACTAAAGTCCTTACTACGAACTTATACAAGGCTCATAATTAATCCGATGAACTACTAGCAGCAGAAAAAATGATTTGCTTTTTGAAGTAAGTCCGAGTTTATGCATCCAGAGTGATATTCAATCAAATTTTTGAATATTACTCTAGGGTTATTTCGGTGTATAGCTGCCCTGAGGTACGATATCCGCGTCTGTAGAACCAGTGGTACCACTCACGACAGTACCGGGGGCAACGCCATTCGGATTACCGGTGAAAATGAGGAAATCCTTTCTTGACCCCGGTCCAAATAGTTGGGTGATTGCTTCCACACTTCCGTGATTTGTCAGCTTGGGTGCGTTGTAAGTTTTTTTCATGAGTTGAACTCCTAGTTGTCTATCCACTGTGACGACTTGTTGGTTGTGGTAGTGCTCCCTGGTCATTGGACTTACGGTGTGTCTTGGTCTTATATAATGATTGAACCTCTCCAAAAATAAGTTTGGAACCCTGATGAAAGCGTCGTTGATTTTTTATTTCTGGAGAGGTCTATTGATTAAGCCAATCTACAACCTGCCAAGAGGTTGGACTTACGGCATCAGTTGGTTGTACTCGAACCACAAAGCCAAGATGACTGCCTGCCAAACTGCCATGCTGTCTTCATCGCTAACTTTGTTACCATCACAGAGCAATCGCTGATATGCTCCTTGTAAAATATCTAAATTAATGTAATTTTCAAGACTGCCTAATTTGTCGCGCATGACCTCTTCCAAAAGTTGGCGATCGCGGTTGAGGATACCGTCAGTGAAATTCGATGACAAATCTGCTTTTCCTCCACGCCATTGAACTTCTTCTGGCAAGATACCTGCTAAGGCACGTCGCATCACTATCCGACCCCAGCCTTGGTAAAGCTTTTGCTCTGAGGGCAATGCCAGACAAAATTCAATGAGTCGTTTGTCCATGAATGGATGACGGGCTTCCAGAGAAAATATTGCCGCATATTGATCCATCAGTTCCAAGGTGTAAGTTAGTAATCCTTGGTTGAGAGTGAGCCATTGCTCCTCTCTGACGGTCAGGGGTTGTTTAGGGAAACCTCCCAATTTCTCGATACGTTCATCCAAACCAATACGCTCTGCAAAGTTACGATTGACTAAGGGAGCCTGGGAGGCTACAGGGCTGACAGATTTGTCTTGTTTATACGAACGCCATTGCCACATTGCTTCTGGAACCAGATATTTGAGTCCGTGCTGCAAAATTAACTTTTTGCGTGAACCACCGAAATGCTTGTGGATTTGCTGCACTGCTTTGACAAACGCTATCCAACGCCACCGCTTTGCCAAATCCTTAAGGTATGGCAGACCATGACCGCGAAACAAAGTGTAAGGCGGGATATTGAATTTTTGTGCAACTGCCTTGGTTTCCAGTATAAATAATTTCCAATCACCTTGGCGTGCGAGTTCGGTGAGTCTCATGATGCCATGGCTGACTGTAGTGTCACCATCAAAACCATCAAGGCAAATCCGCAGTCCCAGTTCCTTAACAGTCCGATTCAAGTTCCAAGGATAAAAATGACTAGGTCCTAACAGAGCTTCATCTTCATACTGGAAAATCTCATCTAGGTTAGATAATGGACCAAACTCGTCTCCATGAACGTAGTGAGAAATGAACCCCCCCTGCTCCAACACTGCGTTAATGTAGGGGCGTTCGTCGCACCCAGTAATTTTATCAAAAATACTAGAAATAGTGTGTAATTTAGTATTACCACCCGTAAGTAAATTCCGCGCTACACAGGACACAGCAGAAGAATCTAATCCACCGCTCAAGTGGCTGACGATGGGAAAGGCACTCCGCATGCGACAACTTACAGCCTCTGTGAAGATTTTGCGAAATTCCTCTGCATAAGCTTCATGAGAAGCTAACCGGATTTCATGATCGGGGTTAAGTGACCAGTAAGACCATGACCTGATACCAGACTGGTTTACCACCATACTGTGGGCTGGCGGAAGCCGCATAATGTCTTGGTAAATCGTGATGGCTTTGTCTTCCATCATCAATGCCAAGTAGTCGGCAATCCTGACCTCATTCAAGCGGCGTGGTACCTGCGGCAAACTAACGAGTGCTTTTATTTCAGAGGCAAAGAGAAAGGCTTTACCCTCTTGATGATAGTAGTAAAAGGGCTTGACTCCAAAATGATCTCTAGCACAAAAAAGTTTCTGCTTACGCTTATCCCAAATGGTGAAGGCAAAGTCACCTAAAAGATGTTCTGGACACTGCTCGCCCCATCTTTCATAAGCCCTCAAAATCAACTGGCTATCTGTGATTTTTTCGGGTGGACAGTGATCAAACTGTAACGCACAGATAAGTTCATCGCGATTATCTATGCGTGCATCGGATGTGATCACCAAATCGCCAGTTTGACTGAGTAAAGGTAATTCCTCTATCACTGATTCTGGAGTCGTCCATAGCATCCGATGCCCAAAACCAACAGATCCATCAACCCAAATGTCTGCACCATCAGGTCCGCGATGCGCCAAAATATCAACCATCCGCCCCAAGTCTGCACTCTCCACAGGGCGAGCATCAAGGTAATATATGCCCATAATGCCGCTCATAGTTTGGCTCCTTTGAGAGATGGCAGTGGGATAAACCGAGAAAGGTCTGGAAGATTGCCGATCGCCACCCTTCCCTGATACT
This sequence comes from Scytonema sp. PRP1, assembly GCF_036697665.2. Classification (NCBI taxonomy): domain Bacteria; kingdom Bacillati; phylum Cyanobacteriota; class Cyanophyceae; order Nostocales; family Scytonemataceae; genus Scytonema; species Scytonema sp. PRP1. The sequence goes on from NZ_JBAHYJ020000089.1 coordinate 90,588, forward strand.
CTATCCAAGCGTGAGCTTCTAAATTTCCTTCCTCTCCTTTGGCAACCCCTATACGGAGTTCAGGAGTATAACCGTGGTAACTCATCAATACTTGAGTAGTCAAAGCACGGGCTAGACACTTAACACCACCTGGCATATAGCGGCTGGCTGCATTCACAGCCCAAACAATCTTGCTTACGGAAATTTGGCTTTTATCCTCACAAGGAACAAGAAAATTTGATTTGCTAATCTTTTGCAAAAGCTTCAATAAATTCCGAAAGGGTAAAAGCCATAGCCCTAGCCTAATTGCTGCCAGTAAAATAAAGGTGATGATGAAAAGAAGATGGCGATGCTCCCAAAAGGAGCTGCCCAAAGGGCGATCGCCCTTGGCGGGGCTTTGCCCATCGCGTATCTCCTTCGGAGACGCTTCGCGTTGGCGCAGCCTGTCCGCAGGACTTACGCGTAGCATGTCCTGAGGACTCAGCGGACCCTCTGCGCCATTACCCTTAGAAAGCTTGAAAAAACTAGACAACCGTCTCATTCTTAACCTCTATTAGCCCTGCATCTTTCAAATTGTCTAGCAGTGCCAACAGATCGCTTATACAAATTTCTGGTTCAACTTCATACTCTTCCAGAAGCACCTGCTTAATATCTTTCACAGACTTGGGTTGCTCAATCAAATTCCAAATTCGCGCTCCCGCTTCATTCAAACCGTGGTATACACCCGATTTGAGGTTCAGGATGACCGCTTCGCCGCCGAGATCGGAAGATATTTGCTCTACAGCAGCTACTACTATCGACGATTCTGAGATTTCGTACTTTAGTTGTTTTGAACTCATCATAGCTAAAGTCATTATCGATGTGCAATTCTGCTATGGCTACCCAAATAGCACCTTGCCTAAACAAGGCACACTGTCAATTTTTGAAGGTCTGTACCGATACAAGTGATGCAATCGATGCACGCACTTATAAAACTTCCCTGATATTAAAGTATTTCCAATTCTGAATGTATAGCTGCGTTTTCTATTACGCAGTAGTAGATTCCTACTTCAATAGCCAACCCTATGTATAAACTCTGGAGATGCTTCTTTCTTATCTTAGTATAGGATAAAGAAATTTCCTCAATTTCTCCATAAGTTCATAAAAACAACACATTAAGATAAAATGATCCGAATTTTCACTGAGAACCTTGATTATAGTAAGTCTGCTTATTCTTCGATAAAAATATTAAATTGCTGCTAGCTAACTCAAGATTCTTTAAGCAGGTAAAGCCAGGTCACAGAAAACTTCTACGTACACTATGAATGCCAATTTTTATAAATTCTGGTATTTGGCTATTACGTTGTTAAAGTTATGATAAATCAGCGCTTATTGCAAGCTTACATCATTAAGTAAAGCTATCCACATATCTGGTGGTTCAGAGTAGTAATCAATTTCCTCAACTTGATAGCGACATGATTGAGACCCGTTACATAAGATGATGTAATCGCCGCGTTTGATACCTTTACCCTGTCCTGTCATGTAACCTTTCGCCTGGTTATCAGTTAGTTCAAAAACATAGTCACGTCCACCGACATATTGGGTATAGTCGTAGGTCTTAGTTTGTGAGTATTTGGTTTTCTTTAGTATAAACTTATATAACGATAAGAAAATAATATTAAGGTTGATCCCTGACCTGATATATGACATAAGTGATTGGCAAAAAAATAGTGTTGACACTAAGGAATTTTTTCTGTAAAAAGCGGGAAATATCAAACGATGGGGTTCATCACAATAATTCTCGGTCAAAGCTAAATAGTACGATAGATATTTTAATCTAATGTTTGCAATGAACAAACAGTTGAACTACTTAAAATACCAAGGCAAACACATGAAAATTGCAGCAGGATTTAACGTGGTCTAGGGTGTAAGCGTGCTGCCAGCAACCAAAACCTATTGCATACCGCCAAAATCCATACTCCCTCTTGTTGTCCCTAAACCCTTACTACCCTCTGTGTGCTTGATACTCGCTGCAATATTTGAATTTTCAAGTGGGATTTGTGATATTTGCCGAAAAAGATCTGTCAAAGTACTTGACACTACCCCAGGAGTCGCTGCTATATTATGTAAGGATGAAATTGTTGGGGCGTAGCCAAGTGGTAAGGCAGCGGGTTTTGGTCCCGCCATCCCTAGGTTCGAATCCTAGCGCCCCAGTGCCATAAAGGGTAGGCTGTAAAGTCTACCCTTTTGGTTTTTGCATTCTTCCTTACTAGGAAATTGTCAAGCCAATGTTGACAAACCCCACATAGGAATTTCTACAGGCGATCGCTCGTATACTCCCAAAAAATCGCCCTTGTGGCAACCCCTCCCCGTTTCACAAACCAACGGGGCTGCTGATCTTCAAGCGGTTGGGCAGTAGGATACCTTATACACGCGTTGCACTCAAAGATAGTACTTTCCTGCTCCATAAAACTTATACAAATCGCTCAAATATGAGCAAATCGATGTTTACTTCCCGTTTCAATCAAGGCAGCGGACTGCTACTTGTGAGGCAGTGCGTTGCGGGGGTTTCCCCCGTTGTAGCACCTTTTGTCCACGGGCGTGACTTCCGGTTGAGCCAACCGTACATACTCATCTCCCAAGTTGGGACACGGGAAGGGGTGAGGGTGGTACTTCGCCAATGCAACGCCTGCGTATGACTTGATGGTAGCAAGTACCCGCATAAAGGCGATCGCGGAGCGCCCGCTCCGTGATCGCCTTTAAACAAGAGGCTAATGTATTCATTAGCACTGGAAGTTCTGGTGTATACCTATGATAAGAAAGTCAAATCGATACCACTGGGTTTTATCCGGAAAAGTCTCAAGTGCATAAGAAGAATGTACTAAACAAGATGAATGCCAAACAAGTACTATTCAACACATATCTAAACAGAGGTTTGTGCCTGATTAAGTATTTCAACATTGAGTTTTTTAAATTTATTATGAACAGATTAACCCTTATACCAACAGCATGGTCACTCTATATAAAATCTTCATATTATGTCATTGAAATATAAATAACTTACAAAATTTTTCAATGTAATGGTACTGTATCTATAAATGCATCGCTCCAGTCTTATCAGTATTTTTTTAGACTTCAGACAGGGTAACGTATCTATCACTTGGTTTATGACAAAGCTCAATTTGCCCTTTTAGGTGTCAAAACTATGTGATTCGTTAATATGTCCATTAACCTTTGTGCGTGTGTTGAATAACTTGGCAATCGAACACACTTAATTATGTATGCCAGGATTGAATCGAAGCGTGCAACCACGTAAAACCATAAGTTAGACAAGTTACTAAGCCTATGCTGAAGTCAGACAGATATCCTCACCCGTTGTCACAAGCCTACACAGCCCAGTCGAATGAGGAAGGTGGATTGAATCTGGGTCAAGTTGGAGCAACTCTCCGCCGTCGCGCCTTGTTGATTGCTGGTGTAACAGGCGTGGTGGCTACAGCAGCGGTGTTGAAGGCAGAAACAGATCCTCCAGTGTATCAAGGCAAGTTTGAGATTCTCACTAAGCCTGTGACTGGTGAAAGTCGGGCAGTAGCCAATGTTCCTCAAAGCTTGAGTTCACAACAAGGGGTAGCACCTCCTGAACAAGCCGTACAGACAACAATCAAAGTTTTAGAGAGTCGTGCGATACTAGACCCGGTGATCAAAAAGCTTCAGGAGAAATATCAGACAAAATATCCCAAGCTGAACTACGATGTGATCGCTGGTATTTTACAAATACAAGCCGAACAGCAAAATATTTTACAAGTCCAATTTACAAGTCCAGATCCAGAGCTAGTAAGCGATGTTTTAACATTAGTGAAAGATGCCTATGTGCAATATAGTCTGGAAGAGCGTCAAGACGAAGTTAAGCAGGCAATAAAGTTTGTTGATGAACAAAAACAGCCTTTAGACGAGCGCGTTAAAGCCTGGCAACAAAGACTGCGAATCATTCGACAAAAGAATAATTTGGTAGAACCAGCACAAAAAGCTCAAGAAATATCTAATCAGGTTGCTACTTTAACGCAACAGCGAGCAGAAAATCGTGTGCAGCTAGAGCAAATGCGAGCAACCTATGAGGACTTGAAACGGGAGTTAGCGCAACAGCCAGGTGAAAGGGCTGGAAATTCAGTGCTGAGCGAAAATCCTCGCTATCAAAAGATACTCGATCAAATTCAAACAGTGGACATTGAGGTTAAAAAAGGTGCAGCAAAATTAACAAATGACAACCCCAGTCTGCAGTTTTTGCAGGAGCAGAAAGCAAACTTACTGCCAATGCTGACCGGGGAAGAGAACCGCGTGAAAAGAGATTATGAAAGTCGTATCCGGACACTGGAAGCACGTGATAAATCTTTGGGGGAAAAAATTGATTCTTTCAATAAGTATCTTAGAGAGTTAGCAGTCACGATCCGTGAATACGATGACATTCAGCGGGAATTAAAGATTGCCACTGATGGTCTGACTCAATTTTCAACTAAAAAACAAGCATTGCAGATTGAGCAAGCTCAAAGCCTACCATCTTGGAAGTTACTCGACCCTCAACTTGAGGAAGTGAAAGAACCAAAGGCTGTCGCAGACAGTGCCAGACGTAACTTAGCTTTGGGGGGAATGTTAGGTTTGCTGTTGGGTACAGGTGCAGCTTTAGTGGCGGATAAGCTCAGCAATGTCCTATACTCTTCTAAAGACCTGAAGGAAGCGACAGGATTACCACTATTGGGAGTCGTTCCTTTAAGAAAAGAACTTGGAACATTAGCTTGGCAAGAAGCAGCTGGTGGATTACAACAAGCAGCTCGAGCCTCGTTTTTTGAGGTGTTTCGCTCTCTTTACACTAATATTCTTCTTCTTGGCTCGGATACACCGATTCGTTCACTGGTTATTAGTTCGGCGGCACAAGAAGATGGTAAGACGACTGTGGCAATACACCTAGCGCTTGCAGCGGCAGCGATGGGGCAACGAGTTCTACTGGTAGATGCCAATCTCCGCTCTCCCACAGTCCACAATCGCGTAGGTCTGATGAATATTCAGGGATTGACCGATGTCATTTCACAAGACCTAGACTGGAACAACGTGATTGAGCGATCGCCCTTAGAAGACAACCTATTTGTCCTTAGTGCTGGTCCAATTCCTCCTGACTCAATCAGGTTGGTTGCGTCTCAGAAAATGCAGGATCTGATGAGCGAGTTACAAGGCGCTTTTGATTTAGTTATTTATGACACACCGCCTCTCGTAGGATTTGCTGACGCTAACCTGCTGGCTGCTAATACCAATGGACTTATACTAGTTGCTGGATTGGGCAATCTCAAACGTACTATCTTCCAGCAAGCATTAGAAGAACTCCAAGTATCTGGCACACCGATTTTAGGGGTGATCGCTAATAAATCCAAAGATGCCACGCCAGCCTCATATAACTATTACCAGCAGTATTACAAGCACAGCACGAGCGGCGAAAGAAGTGGAGACGATAGCATTAACGTCAGTCATTCCACATCAAACTCATCTTCTTTTAGAAACGGTGGAAGAAACTCATAAGCAATAAGTTCGTAGTTGCGCCTAAGCGCAACTACAATTGCATTGACACAGCAAAACAAGCCTGGGGATTTTTGCCTCATTATTAGGTTCGGTCGATGTTGTCGCTGCTTTGCTCGTTATGAAACCGCTAAGTCTTGGGAAAAAGATGGAGAAAGCTGGTTGCAACACGTAGTACTCTATTGAGAGCGTCAATATTAGACTGATAGTTATGACAAGTGCGCGAATTCATTCTTGGGTGACGTGTCCTCAACCGAATCCTCTAGCTTCCCTGCGTTTATTCTGTTTCCCCTACGCCGGTGGTAGTTCTCTGATTTTTCGTACATGGTCTCACAGTCTACCCACGACTGTTGAAGTGTGTCCCATGGAATTGCCAGGACGCGGAACACAGATGAAATTGCCTGCATTCACGCAGCTACAACCTCTAGTCCAAGCCATTGCTCCTGTTCTCCTACCACATTTAGACAAACCGTTTGCCTTTTTCGGTCACAGTATGGGTGCGCTCGTTAGCTTTGAGCTTGCCCGTCTACTGCGTAAAGAACATAATATTACTCCAGTTCACCTGTTTGTGTCTGCTCGGCTTGCCCCTCAAATCCCTGACCCAAAGCCACCCGTCCACGCCCTTCCAGAGCCTGAGTTCAAAGAGGAACTGCGCCGTCTCAATGGTACTCCGGAAGCGGTGCTGCAAAACGCCGAACTGATGGAACTTCTTCTCCCAATTTTACGAGCAGACTTTGCAGTTCTGGAAACCTATGTTTACACTACCGAGCCACCCCTGAACTGTCCGATCACTGCTTATGGTGGCTCAGAGGATGAAGAAGCGAGTTACGATGAACTCCAAGCCTGGCAGAAGCAAACAAATGCTGCATTTTCACTACAGATGTTCACAGGCGATCATTTCTTCCTGCACTCAGCCCAATCAGTTCTGCTACAGTCTCTTTCACAAGAACTACAGAGGATTACCAGTTGAATAAACTGCTTGAGCCAAGGTTTATTAGAAAGCCTTTTTGATGCGATTTTAGATGACTGCTATTTTGCTTTTTTAGGGTTTTCAAACCTTAACTTCATTATTTTATTAACACGAAAAATATTTTTTTATTCAACATCTTTACCAAAATTCACACTCTGATTGTGACTTCCGCGAGAGTATAATCAGGCAACAAAACTGGAAAGAGGTTTACAGTAAAAAATCCTCCAAAAGGAGGAGCATAAGCGCTTTTGGTAGTTTCTAGCGGCATAGGTACTTGATTAATACAATATTTATATGAATATGGCAGGTCATGTTTTCCTTGCTTATAATTAAGGAAAAAGGTGTAAAACAAAAGCACCAACATTTAAATAAAACTACAAAAAACTAAGTTAAATAAATCTGAAAATTATCGATCATAGAAAATAAAAAAATTAACTGTACTAGATTAGCATCAATAATTTGTGCCTTCTAGCTGCTACCAAAAATTGGGTTCAAGGGTATTTTTTGCGCCAAGACAATTTTTTATTAGCAGTAGAATGGTTCACATTTTGACTGAATTGTTCACATTGGGTTCAACCATATAGCCAACCCAAATTTTTGAAAGTGTCAACATGGCTATATTTGGTCAACCTGAGGAGGATAGTAAAATGTTGGAATTACGAAAAAAAGACTTTAATTGTATTACCAGTTACGCTTTGGAAAGCATATCTTCTGTAAATGTAGATAAGCTGAAGCCTTTCTTTACCAAACTTCCTGCAGACCCATATTTGGCAGGCAACTATCGTTTCAGACGACTCTCTCATTTTAAAATTTCTGGCGATAGCATAGTCAAGCTGCCACATAGACCTTTCTATCAACCTAGACAATATAATCCTTTACTGGGTAATATAATCAGGGAGTATTCAGAACTAGATAATGAACTGATACAATTGGAAGATTTTGAGAGAATAATTTTAGAATTTTACGAATTTTGTAAACTGTGCTCAACCTACAAAGAAATTGCAGTTCATCAGATTAGAATCACCGCTTTCTCAGAGCAAATAGGCGAACCAGCCCCAGAGGGAATCCATAAAGATGGAGTAGACATGATTTGTATATTCTCTGTGAATAGAGAAATGATTGAAGGGGGAGAAACTCATCTCTATAAATCTAAGGATGACAGCCCAATTTTGAACAAAATTCTCAATCCTGGGGAAATGTTAGTATTCAGCGACAAGGAATTTTTCCATTTTACGTCTGCTATCAATGCAATAGCCTTAGAGGGCGGTGTGAGAGATGTGTTTGTGTTAACTTGTCCAGGATTGATTGGGCCGAAAGATAATTGAATTTGGGGATTGGGGATTAGGGATTAGGGATTGGGTATTGGGAGGATTATGGACGGGGATTCAAACCCCGCCCAAATCCTGTAAGGACATCTTCCCCAGTAAAGAGTCCGTGCGCGGCGTTCTTCCCCACACCAATATACAAATCTGGTTGAAAGCGATTACCGCGACGTGTTGAAGAAGAACAAGAGAACACAGAACGATAGATATAGAATGCAATTATTTGACGGTACAACCGACGGGAGCATCCCAAATGTTTAAATTGCCTCTCCTTCTGACAACTGAGTTCTGCGTTCTCTCTTATTAAAAAACCAAATAAAATATCCAGACTACCTCTCTCAAAAATAAAGGAGTTTTTTATGGTTGACCTTGACCTAGGGTGGATACGCAATCAGTTTCCAGCACTTTCACAACAAATCAATGGTCAACCTGTGATTTTCTTTGATGGACCTGGTGGTACTCAGGTACCAAGTAGTGTGATAGATGCGATCGCCGAATACCTACTAAAGTCAAACGCCAATGCTCACGGGGCTTTTGCCACAAGTCAGCGGACAGATGCACTCATCACTTCAGCTCGTGCAGCCATAGCTGATTTATTGGGGTGCAATTTGGACGAAGTGGTTTTTGGTGCAAACATGACCACGCTGACATATACTTTGAGTCGAGCGATCGCCCGCGAACTCCAACCCGGTGATGAAATTATCGTCACCAAGCTAGACCATTATGCCAACGTTTCACCTTGGTATGCACTTTCCGAACGCGGTGTTGTGATTCGTGAAGTTGATATCAACGTAGAAGACTGCACGCTAAACATGAACCATATCCAGCAGCAAATTAATGAGCGGACGCGATTAGTTGCAGTGGGGTATGCGTCCAACGCTGTCGGCACAATTAACGACGTGGCAACAGTTGTAAAATTAGCTCATGCTGTTGGGGCGATGGTTTTTGTTGATGCGGTTCATTACGTTGCTCATGCTCCAATTGACGTACATATGCTTGAGTGCGACTTTCTCACTTGCTCCGCTTATAAATTTTTTGGACCCCATGTTGGTGTACTGTATGCAAAGCGTGAGCATCTTGAGCGGCTGCGTCCTTACAAAGTCCAGCCAGCCCCAGAAGAACTTCCATCTCGTTGGGAAACTGGAACCCAGAACTACGAGGGGCTAGCGGGGTTAGTGGCAGCAATCAACTACCTAGCCCAAATAGGTCACCAAGTGTTACCAGGTGTTAAGAACCGCCGAGAAGCCTTGTTAGCAGCGATGATTGCAATTAAGCAATACGAAAGAGATTTGTGCCAAAAGTTGGTCACAGGACTGTTACAAATTCCTGGTCTAACTTTATACGGCATCACCGATCCAACCCGCTTTGACTGGCGGACACCAACCGTTGGCATCCGACTTGCTGAGCAAGCACCTCACGCTATTGCCAAAGCCTTGGGTGAGCAGGGTATCTTTACTTGGAACGGCAACTTTTATGCGCTCGGTCTTACCGAGAAGTTAGGAGTTGAGTCAAGCGGGGGATTTCTGCGGATTGGGCTTGTACACTATAACACCGTTGAAGAGATTCAGCGTTTGTTGAAAGCGCTCTCCGAGAGGGTGTAGAGCAATACCCTATGTGTAATATCAGGTTCAGTTGATTACTTATCATTCCTGAAGAACCCCACCCCGGTTTTGTCTTGCGCCAAAACCTCCCCTCCCCGCACGCGGTGAGTAAGCGCGCTGCAGGCGGGTTTCCCGCCCAGGCGACTGGCGTTCGCGTAGCGTCTCCGTTCGGCCTCAAGCCGTGCCCGAAGGGCTCAGGAGATACCCGGAGGGGGAGGGGATAAAGGGGAGCCAGCGCTGCAGGAGGGTTTCCCTCCGCAGGCGACTGGCGTGTGGGGTGCAGTCAACGTGGTAATCATAACTAATTAACCGAACATGATATAAAGACGTTGCACTGGAACGTCGGGGTTGCTCAAGTATGAATCCGGATGTAGAGACGTGCCATGGCACGTCTCTACAAGGATTTTGGTATTATGGAAAATCATTTTCATACATGGAATCAGCAACGCCGGAACGTCTTTACACCCCTTTGCTGGATATTCACTCCAATAAGTCGGGTTGCTGGCGGACAATCATGTCATACATTGACTGGAAACTGAACCAACCCATGAAATGTGAGCCAACTTGGCGATAAGTCAGACTAGCGGTATCAGGGTGAATGAGTACTGGTGTCCCTGCTGCTTCAGCCATCAACTGCGATTGACAGGAGCGATCCATTGTGATGAACCACCATGCTGTTTCATCCACTGAGCGACCAACTGTCAGTAAACCATGGTTGCGAAGAATGACCGCTTTGTTTTGCCCCAGAGTAGTGGCAATATCCTGACTTTGTTCCAAATCCAGCACCACCCCAGTATAGTCCTCAAACACAGCGTGGTCTTCATAGAAAGCGCAAGCATCCTGGGTAAGTGGGTCGAGAAGGCGTCCCAAAGTTGACCAGGTTTTGCCATAAAGGGAATGTGCGTGAGCAGCCGCTACTACATCTGGTCGCGCTTTATGGATCTGCGAGTGTATGGCGAAAGCCGCAGCATTTACTGGCTTGTCACCCTCAACGACCTCACCCTTATGGTTGACTAGCACAAGGTCTGAAACTCGGATGTGACCAAAGTACAGCCCAAAAGGGTTAACCCAAAAATGGTCATGCAATTCTGGGTCGCGAGCAGTAATGTGTCCGGCGATGCCTTCATCGAATCCGTAACGAGCGAACAAACGAAAGGCAGCAGCCAAACGCTGCTTGCGATGGAGACGCTCATCTTCCACACGCTCAAACTTAGGTGGATGGGGAAGTTCTCCCTTGGATAATTTTGAGGGGTCTACTGTGAGCATAGTTTTATCTGTATATCACATCAATTTCATTGATATTAGGCAACAGAATTCTTTCTAAGTTAACTTCTTAAAGTTTTGTAAAATTATACATCGGTTATAATTTAATTATAGCCTCCTCAGAATTTTGTTTAGAAATAGAACTCATTTATCGCCGATGTGGAGGTAGAGAAACCTTTTCCTGTCCAAATCTTGCTGGTTTATGCCTTTGGGAAGGAGAACTGACAAAAATGAAACATCTTTCCCTTAGATAATAAGGAACATCTGAACTTTTTCAGTAACTTTATCCAAGGAGAAAAAAATGTCAGATTTTCATGACTTTTTAAAACATCAATTTGCCTATGTTGCGATCGGAGAATTTAAACCAGGCAAGTTTGAAGAAGCCAAAAGACTTTACGAAAAAGCTGTCTCAACTTATACCCAAGGCTTCAAAAAAGCATACCTACTGCAAGAACCGGGAACTGACAAAGGGATTGCGGTCATTTTTTGGGAAAACGTGGAAGATATGGAAGCTAATCATAGCGAGGCTTACGATAATATCTTGAAACAGATGATGCCCTTGTTTGTCAAGGCTCCAACGACTTATTTACATGAGGTTGTTTGTGAAATTGAGCCAGCAGTAACTCAAAATTCTAATCTCGACGAATAAGAGAATAATGGCGGTTGCCAAGAAGGGATATCATATCAGGCACAGTGGAAACACGAACACACTTGTAACGTGGTTCAATCTTTCTTTGTGCTATCTGCTAGCGCTGGCACCGCCGCTTACTACTTAGGCACGGCTGGCTTGGACTCAGTTGCTAATTCTTCAACAGTCGGCAGAGAAGCATCTTCCGGCTGACATAGGCTTACCACTTGTGGTTTAGCCCTCTTCTGTCACTTTGCGAGTATTCTGAGTAAAAGGATTAAAAGAAAAAACTCTGGAAGGTAAGCAGGGCAATGGATGTAGAATTACAAATCCTGAAACATTTGGCAAGAGACGCCCTTTCGCCACTGTTAACTCCTATGCTGCTACATAACCTGCGCTGCTTAAATGGTTGCCATCAACTTTGCCTGACTACCAAGTTATACTTAGAGCTTTTCGCCATTGGCTTCCACTCCCCTCACAAAAATGCTCAGGCTTAAATCTGATCTACAACCTGAAGTCTCCACTTTCCGAACAGAAATATTTTTTAGTTGCTAGCATTAAATACTATAGCGCTTTTGAAATCACTACGATAGTCGTTCATTAATTTAGTTAGATAGATAGATAGATAGATAGATAGCCTTGAGTTTTGACTTCAATACAATTGCTCACCTAAGCTCTCAAAATTGTCAAAAGTTTTGGTAAATAATTACTCATGCTCGTTCTGTTTTTCCACCAGGTACGACAATAAAAGATTTGTAATTTCTTGCTCAAGCTGCCCATCGCTCAGCAATTCGGGACATTCAATGACTGCTGCATGGGTTAAAGATTCAACAGTGCGCCCTAAAATGAACACTGTCAAATCGAGATTTTGTGGTTTAACTTGATCTCGCCATTCTCTAAATAAGCCCGAAGCAAAGCGTTAATTTGTTCTTCTGCGTTGCCGACTTGCTTGAGCCGACCAATTCGAGGACTTCTTCGTCCAGCACTTTATGGAGTTTTGGATTGACTGCGTGAGCTGCGATCGCCCCTTGGGCGGGCACTTCGTGCCATCGCCGCTTTTACTAATTCAGGCAAAGCAACTTCTACCGGAGCATCGAACAAATCTTTTAGTTTCGATTCGACTAAGTCAATCATCTCATTGACATGATGCTCGACAAGTGAAGCGACCAATGCTTCTTTGTTGGGGAAGTACTGATACAACGATCCAATGCTCACTCCAGCTAGCTCTGCAATCCGATTTGTACTCGCTTTATCGTAGCCCTCCTCGGTCAGAATGCGAGCAGTTGCAGTCAGAATGGCATCAACTGTCACTTTAGAACGGTCTTGCTGCGGTAATTTACGGGGTATGGTGGGAATTTTGCGAGGCATCGGAATCACCAGATGAAATGCGAGTTGCTAAAAGTGAGTTATCACTCGTATCATATGAGTGATGGCTCACATTATACCAGTATGAATTCACCCAAATATCGCCTGTTTGTCTGCACAAAACAACGTGATGCCAATGATTCAGAGGGCTGCTGTCATAACTGTGGAGCGCTGGAAATTTATCAAGCCTTCGAGGAGGAGATTTCACAGCGACAGCTAGAAAATCAGGTGGAAATTCGTCGCTCTGGTTGTCTCGACCATTGTGAAGCTGGAGCTGTTGCTATGATTTCTCAACCTAAGCTTCATGAAGTGTCGTGGTTACCTACTAAAATTCAGAAAAAAATTGCCTCTAATAAACATTATTACGGTCGCCTCAAACGTGCGGATATTGCTGAACTAGTCGAGAGTCATTTTGTCAATGGACAGCCACTGAAACGGTGTCAGATTTAGAATACAGTGAAAACGGCAGGAGCTATCAGTGTCAGGAAGAGACGTGAAAAAGATGAACTACTACGACAGCATTGCACAAATGTACGACCAAACGCGCTGGCTAACAGAGCCAGTGGCAGAGGAAGTGGCAGACTTTATCCTTGAACTTGTTGCTGCAACACCTGAGACGTCTTTGAACCAGGTGTTGGTACGGGCTTAAATGTTCTTCCCTTCGTAAGGCGTGGTTATTCAGTGACAGGAATTGATATTTCTCAAGAAATGCTCGCTCAGTTCCGTCAGAAATTCAATGGAACTCCCCCAAATTTGAATTTGATTCATGCTGATGCTTCACATTTGCCTTTTCCAGACAATAGTTTCGACGTTATACTGACTGTTCATATGCTTCATGCCGTTTCTGATTGGAGAGCATTTTTAGATAATATTAATCGTGTACTTAAACCGGGAGGTTTTTATCTCAACTGTCAATGGATTACGCCAGCAGCCCGCAAACAATTTGAAGATTATTTTCGAGTGATTATGTCTAAGTATGAAGGCACTAAGCAAGAATCGAAGCGTATAGTAATCCAAGAAATAAATGTGGAGGAATATTTCCACACTAGAGGAGTCAAGTCAAATTATTTTGTTCCCAGTGAATGGACAGTTAAAAACACAGTCAGGGAGTTACTAGGTTTTTTTAGATCACGAGCATACGGCTTATGTTGGCAAGTACCACATGAGACGTTTCACAAGATCATGAATGAACTTGAGGAGTTTTGTATTAAGCATTACGGCTCTCTAGAAAAAGTCCTCTCTTCTAAAGCTAAGTTTGAAATATGGGCTTACAGAGCAGTCTAAAGCTGCTGCAATAGATACAAATAACCTCACATCAAAGGAAACTCACACAAGACAAAAGTATGGGATAGGGAAAATCTCTCTGCGTAGTTTCCTACCTCCTAAATCGAACTGAAGCGGAGGATAATTTGAATACAACAGTTTGGTCTGGGTGAGAGATAATTGCGAAGTTACGACGACGCTCCACCTCTTGTGTGATTGCGCTGAGCGAAGCGCCCTTATGGGCGATTGGGCAAAGCCCACTGCCGTAGGCGATTGCGCGGAGCGCAGTGCCCTAAAGGGCAATCGCATCCTTTTATTCTCTTTGCATAAGCCTAAAATCTTGATACTAATTGCTCTATTGCTCTTTCGGCTCTCAGTGGTGGTGAAAAACCTCGTCTGGCATGAGCAAAAATACTTCTTCGTTCCGCCAACTTACTCATTTTAGATGAGCCAACGAATCACAAAGGCAGTTTGTTGAGATTTTAAACTATAAATTCAGCTAAATTTTTATAAAGATTTGGTAAAGTATTCGTAAAAATTCTATTAAATACCTCCGAAGCCAGTGCTATTTTAATTTGTCCTACATTACACTTAAACCGAGTACTTAAAATTGTCTAAAGACAGTTGCAAAGTAGAGAGTTTGTGCATACAGTAGTGCAACTCTGAATTAGAGCCTCAGAAGTTATTCCTATGATCAGACCAGGTTTTATTCCATCAACCCTCCAGGCTCACATCCACCAAACACTGTTAAAAGGTTCTCTTTTCCTGGGATATAATCCCGTTGTTCAAAGAGTCTCTGCTGTACGAATTCCTGGTGGTTTGACTCCACCCTAAGTTGAAAAATTTGAATTGCTCTCGTGGTAGATATCAGAGGCATGGGCTTAATGCTGTCCAGCCTTGCGAGAGATAAGCTAAATCCAGTTAGTGTTTTTGTTTTTTAGCTAACAAGATTCAGAAGCTTTCTGAAACCCTAATTTTATAGTAGACGTTGTTACCTGAGTTTTTAAAATAGCTACAAAAGCTTGGCAACACTGCTATGTCAGTATCTGCGACTCTAGCCTGTTCTCCTAAATATAGAAGAACTTAAGCCAAGGCTTTGTCGAGATGGTGTTAGGTGAAATCTATTTGCTTTGAATTACTGGCTTTTTAAGGAATTAACCTTTGATTAAATACTCCGATAAGTCTTTTTTTGCTTAGCAAGAATTACTTCTTAAAAGTACATTTTAGTACTTATGCCAGAGTTTTAAGCTGTGGAAACGGAGTATTAGCTTAATCTCCTCCATTTTGAAGCCAGGTTAGTCATTGCTCTGCTGAGTTACACCGCTCTTTCAGTAAGAACTGTAAGTTTTAACTGAATAAACCAGCCTTTTTTGGTCTTGTTCCGGTACGGAACTTTCTCAGATAGTAGACCTCAGCAACGGTTGTTGACAAATTTTTTAAGGCTTAATTTACTGCATTATTATCTAAAGGAAATACTCATGACTACCGAATATTCTTTTTCAAGTGGGATACGTTTACAAGAGATTTTACTAACTACTTGCTTAAGAGACATTTCAATAATTGATTTAGGACCAAAGCTGCGAAATCTGGTATATCGTAGTATCTTTTCAGGGATAGGTAGCTCAGTTTATATTCAAGAGGGGGTTGAATTTACCGGGACTTCTTCTATTGAAATTGGAAACGGGGTGCGTATTTTCAAAGGTGTTCGTATAGATGCACGAGGACACAAAAATAATAAAATTTATTTGGACAATGGAGTTACCATTGAGCGTAACGTTAATATCCGGTGTTTGGAGAACACTTACATACACATCGAACAAGATACTTTCATCGGTCCTGATGTTTGTATTGCTGGACCTGGAGACATCAAAATTGGCAAGCGATGTCTTATTGCAGCAAACTCTGGAATATATGCAAATAATTATAATTTTTCAAATCCCATAGAGCCAATTAAATCCCAAGGTATTTCTCGCAAGGGAATTGTGATTGAGGATGATTGTTGGCTGGGTCATGGAGTGACGATATTAAATGGAGTAACTATTGGTGAAGGTAGTGTCATTAGTACAGGAGCGGTTGTGACCAAAGATGTTCCTCCCTACTCCGTCGTTGTCGGTGTACCTGCACGAGTTATCGAAAGCCGAACTAGCAAGCAACGGGCGAACACTAAAGGTTAATGCTGCTGCATAATCTTTCCTAAGTACGTGGGCTGAATTAAATATAAAATCACTGTAGGATGGGGTCTTCCTTTGAGTACAGCATCCAATTGGCGGGGTTGGTACCCTGCGGCTTCGGCTAACTCACCCGAAGTTATCTTCAATTTGTTTTCGCCTACCTGACTTGAAAAAGCAGGGAGCAGAGGAGAGAAGAAAATTTTCGGGGTTGCATAATTGAAGTATGAATTCGAGCGATTGCCTTAGGCACTGCGTTCCGCGCAATGCTATGCAGTGCCCAAAGCGTGCATCAAGTCATAACCGCAAGAACCGCAAAAAGTATGGTAAAAAAATCACATTTATGTTGATTATATCGTCAGTTTATAGATTTTTATGAACGGCAAGGATACTTAGAAGAAATCATCAGCAACGCCAATCATTGTTTATACCTGAGGGGGTAAGTGCATCATGTCTAAATGTCCTATTTGCGAAAGTGACACTGATAAAATATTAAATGTAAAAGAAATGGTTCAAGGAACGCGAGAGATATTCCGTTATGGATTATGCTCTGAGTGTCACACCTTGTTTTTACTCCCAGAAGATATTCCTGACAATCTAGCTAAGTACTACGAAGATTATGATGCTCTTTCTTCAGCCAATACCTTAAACATCAAAGAATGGAAGAAAAAAATAAAAAATCTTTTTATATATCCTTACTATAGATACCTAATGCTTAATAATAATTTGATAAGCAAAGCTATATATAGTATTGTGGAACAAAGATTAAGTCTTGGATTAAGAGCATTGATTAGTGTTATACCAAGCTTAGATGCTCAGATTCTTGATATTGGTAGTGGTAGTGGCTCTTTAGTACAAACTTTGGTTGAGTTTGGATTTAGAAATACTATAGGATGTGATCCTTTTATTGACGCTGATATTGTATTTAATAATGGAGCTAAAATATTGAAGAAGGATTTACCGAGCATGACTGGTAAATTCGATTTAATTACATTAAACCACTCATTTGAGCATTTTCCGAATCCTTTTGAAGCGGCAGCCAAAATAGATGAACTACTTAAGGTGGGAGGTATATGTATTTTAAGATTTCCGAATTTTGATTCAATAGAATTTAGGAAATTTCAGGAAAACTGGTGGGGAATTCATGCCCCTCGTCATTTTTTCATATACTCCCGCAAAAGCCTAGAAATTATATTTAACAAGACGAATCTTTCAATATACAATTCTTATTGTGACTCTCAGTGGTTTAACTATGTCCATAGCTACGAATATTCTTTAGATATTGACCATCGTTCACCTATCTCAGCGACAAATGGAGGAGGTCTATGGATTAATGAAGATATAAACTACTGGAGTAAAAAAGCAAAAAGAGCTAATGAAAAATTAGTTGGAGACTGGATTGTATATTATCTCCGAAAAGATAGATGATATCAAGTCCGGTTAAATACTTATCATGACCCTAAGAACCCCACCCCGGTAAAGCTGCGCTTCACCTCCCCTCCCCGCTTGCGGTGAGTCCAGCGCTGCAGGCGGGTTTCCCGCCGTAGGCGACTGGCGTTCGCGTAGCGTCTCCGTTCGGCCTCAAGCCGTGCCCGAAGGGCTCAGGAGATACCCGAAGGGGGAGGGGATTAAGGGGAGCCAGCGCTGCAGGAGGGTTTCCCGACCTAGGCGACTGGCGTGTGGGGTGCAGTTAACGTGGTAATCATAACTAATTAGCCGGACATAATATGATATCAAGTCCAGCAAATTACCCATAATAAAACTTATATGTAGTAAGGACAAGAGTCCTTATTTTCAAAGGAAGAGGACTAAAGTCGTCACTACAAACTTAGTAAGGTTATTTAATCGGACATGATATGAATAATGTTTTGAAAACTCGCCTTAGTAAGGGAAGAGGTGGCGAAGCCGGGGAGGGGTAATGTGGAAATTATCAGCAATTTCCTCGGCATGATGTAACAGACGTAACGCTACAAACTTGTGTGGTTCCGTCTAAGGCTGAGTTGAGTCATCAGAACCAACTAAGCTAGCAATGGCTTGTACGAGTTGTTCTGGCTCGACTGGTTTGGCGCTTACAATAAATATTACCAGTTCAGATCAAATTCTGATTCTTTGTTTTCACTCGCTGATATAATTCCTCCATTGCTTCAATAAAAGAATTATCCTTTTGCCAAAAAGCTGGGAAATCACCCTGTTTCTTAATCAAAATTGCTGAGACTGCACTTGAAGTTCCAACTTCAATTGTTTGAGGTAATCGCTTTGTCCCTAACCAAAATTCCCTTGCACTTAGCTTTTGGTCAATTTGCTGTTTAGAAAGCTTCGTATAAAAAGAAGTTGAAGCTTCTATCTCAATTTCTTTGGCATCGAGTTCCTGAGAAAGTGCTTTACCCAAAGGGGATTCAGCTAGTTTTGCCTGAAGTTCTGCTTTCGATAATCCCCGCAGTTCAAATAGCAAAAATGGATTCTGATCGAGTTGGGAAGCAACTAAATAGTAAACTCCAGCAATATGTTTGCAGGGATTGGCATAATCTGGGCAAGAACATGAAGTTTTGAAGTCTTTTCTGTTATTAGGTAATAGGTGTAATCCTAATTCAGAAAAAGAGTCTTCAATATTTTCTGGAACTTCATTAAGCAACAGTCGAGAAACGACACTCGCTTTGGAAGAAAGTTGTTGAATAATTTCCTTCCAACGTGTTTTAGCAATGGGTGTAATTTCTATTGAAATGTTGTATGTTGGTTCTTTGTAAACTCCAAAGTAGGGATTAACTGACCCTTTTACCATAGCCGTGATGTGATTTTGCTCAATTTCAAAGCTCAACACTTTTCCACCACGAGCATAGGAACGTCCGCGTTGTAATCTGGCTTCATCGGTAAAAGCTTCTAGTGCTTTAATGAAGCGATCGCCCCACCAAGTTCGACTAAATTTAGCCATATATCACTCCAAAATCGCGCTTTTGTTTAACGCGATCAGTTCCTTAAAAGCTTCATTATCGAGTTCTGTTAACCAAGACTCATCAGCACCAACAACAGCAGCAGAGAGTTTTTTCTTATCTTCAATCATCTGGTCAATTCTCTCTTCTAAAGTGCCAATGGCAACAAATTTATGGACAAAAACATTCTTCTTTTGACCAATACGAAAAGCGCGGTCAGTTGCTTGATTTTCTACTGCTGGATTCCACCAACGGTCAAAGTGGAAAACATGGTTAGCTTTCGTAAGGGTAATACCAACACCACCTGCTTTAAGCGAAAGTATAAAAACAGACGATTCTGTTTCTGGATCTTGGAATTCCGCAATCATTTTCTCGCGCCTTTGGCGGCTGGTACCTCCATGTAAGTAATAAGTGTTGCAGTGCAAAGTATGTTTGAGATATTTCTCTAGACTTTCGCAAATTTCAGTAAATTGACTAAAAATAAGCAGGCTTTCTCCTTCTGATAAAGCTTCCTCTACCATCTCTGCTATCCGGCTCAATTTATGCGATCGCTCAGGTAAAAATTCGCTACCATCTTGTAAAAATTGTGCTGGATGGTTGCAAATCTGCTTCAATTTCATCAGCGTTGAGAGGATTAATCCTTTGCGTTGAATCCCCTCTGCTGTTTGCAGTTTTTCCTCAACATCCTTCACAACAACTTCGTAGAGTGATGCCTGTTCTTTCGTTAAATTTGTGTAGAGTTTTTGTTCAATTTTATCTGGTAAATCATTGATGATAGATTGGTCAGTCTTGACGCGCCGTAAAATCAACGGTTCAACTAACTTTTTGAGAGTCGTTGATTTTCTTTTGTCATTCTCTTTTTGAATTGGAATTTCAAAGGACTTGCGAAACTGCGCTTCTTTCCCCAAGTAACCGGGATTGAGAAAGTTAAAAATTGACCACAAATCTAGCAAGCGGTTTTCTACAGGAGTTCCAGTTAAGGCAAGTTTGTGTTTTGCTGAGAGTTTCAAAATTGCTTTGGTCTGTGCAGCTTTGGGATTTTTAATATTTTGCGCTTCATCCAGTACCACTCGGTGCCACTTGACACTACTGAGTATTTTTTCATCTTTGCGAGCTAAGGTAAAGGAACTAATGACCACATCATGCTGTAGACTCGCTGCTTTAAAGTCTGCCTGTTGCTGAATACGGTTACTACCGTGATGCACCATCGTTTTAAGATGAGGTGCAAATTTGAGGATTTCTTTCTGCCAGTTCCCCACAACTGAAGTCGGGGCGATTAATAGTGTAGGCATTACGGAGGATGTTACTCCCCCATCTCCCTGATCTCTCTCCTGCACCAGTCTAGCAATAACCTGCACCGACTTGCCCAAGCCCATATCGTCTGCCAGACAGCCATTCAATCCCAATCTTTCCAAGTATTGCAACCATGAGACGCCCCGCTTTTGATACTCACGCAGATTTCCTTGCAACTGTAGCAATTCAGAAATGGGTTCTAGGCGGCTTTTGTCTTGCAACTTTGCCATTGTCTCGGACAAGAATTCGTCATATTCAAATTCCCACTCGTCGCCCGCTTCAGCAGTACGTTGCAGGAACTCTAGCATGGTCATTTCCGATTTTTCATCAGCGTGTGACTGCCAAAATTCCAGGAACTGTTGCATTTTATCTCGGTCTAATTCCATCCACTGACCGCGAAAATGCACTAAGGGAGTCTTAGCGTTGATAAGTTGTTGCCATTCTTGTGGAGTTACGACTTGATCACCAATTGCCAATTCATACTGATACTCCACCAGTGAGTCAAGGCTGAAATAGCTTTTTGTCTTGCTTTTCGTTGCAGATAGTTTACTACCAGATGCTTTGAGGCGAATTTTTGCCCGACGGCGACCTGCGGGTGTATACCAAGCAGGTACAATGACCTTGAAACCAGCATCTTCCAGCACCCAAGCACTTTCTTTCAGGAAGTCAAAAGCTTCTTCTAAAGTGAGTTGGAGTCCGCTAGGGTGTTCTGTTTCCAATCCCTGCCATAGCTGAGGATACATCCGTGCTGCGTAGCCCAAATTAAGCAGCAAATGCGTTTCAAAGTCCTTGCCAAACTGCTTGTGTACCCCTGTTTTGGTTTTTTGACTCATTGTCCAGTAGTCACCCAGCCCTAGTTTCAGCGAGGGGTCTTGTTTGCTGGCTACGAGGAATTGAATCTGCCAGTTGTCTATTGTCTCTGGGGGAGGAGAGTGCAACTGAAAGCAGAGATGAAAGGGAGAGTCACTTTGGGTACGAGTAATTTTGGTTTTCCATGTCAACCATTGCTTGTATTCTTCTAAAGCAGCATCCGTTGTCTGTGGATTGTAACTGTTTGGATGTAAGCAATGCTGAATGAGGGAATCATCAATTTGTTTGTCAAAAGCAGCTGTTGAGGGTGTGTGAGTGACTATATCATCAAGGAGAGACTCACTAAAGTGACGTAAAAGCTTTTCTCTATCAAAGAACTCCACCGAATGACTAGGTGCTACCGAACCTGCCACACAAATCAGCGGCATATATTCGATATATTTTTTCAGGTTAGATTCATATTGTTCAGAAATAATTTCCCAAGTGGCGTAGATTTCATATGGTGGTGTTTGGGCAGCTTTTGTCTTGCCTTTTTTATTAGTCTTAATAACGGTAGCTTCTAATTCACGGTATTTTAGTGCAGGAATATATTGGTCTTTGAGAATGACTTGTTTAAAGGCTTGAGTGTAGTGATACCAAAACAAGAGGTCTGAGCCAAGTTGAATTTCGCCTGAACTGTATAATGCTAAAAAGTGGATTTCGTTGAGGAGTTTGATAACATTGATGGCTTTCGAGGTTCGATAAGAATCAGTTTTTACAGATGTCACAGCCTCATAACAATCTACCTGCCAATATTGAAACCCTTCATATTCTTCAGGAATTTCAATTTCCAGATACTTAATTAATTCTGGTGAAGGAAGGGGCTGATTATTAGCTGTTGGTAGGGCGAAGTATTTGGGAGATATGCGATCGCTTAAGATAGCTGCTGCTTCTTTGATGCCTAACTCTTGAGCTAAAAAGGCTACCAAATCATCTTGTGCCAGATGTCCAGGGTGAATTTGTTGATTTTTGTGCCGCTGTCTTTTGAGTTGAGGGGTTTCTACCCATAGATAAAAAGACCCTGGCTGAATAAAGTCAACTGCCGCGTTGGGTATCCATGTACCATGAATTACTTTCATGAGTCCACGTCTTGAATTGTCTAGAAGTTCTAGAGGCTCTAGATTACTTTACCAAAAGTAGGTTACAACCTGCGCATATTTCTCATTCCACTTCAGGCGATCGCCCGATTTATAAGAGAACTCCAAAAAATAAATTATCCAACTGGTGCATTCAAGACGACTTTTTCCCCCAAGTCTATCAAGTCTGTCCTTGTCCTGCTTGTCTAAGAGGATGTTTGGAAAGTGTCATCCAAAGGGGCTTGGGGATTCATGCCATAATCCACCAAATTAACCACGACTTGCAGATGTCCCTGAGGTTGCATAGCTCCACCCATCACACCAAATGCTTTAATCGGTTGATGGTCTTGAGTCAAAAAGCCAGGAATAATTGGGCGATCGCCATTGCCACAGCAGCATCCACCGCGTTTCCCCCAGCCCATAACATCTCCATCCCAGCCATAGCAGCCAACGGTTGACTTGTTGCCACAGCACCGCGAGTCCCCATAATCGCTCGTCGGGTACTTGGGTAGGGGTAGTCGGTGAGGTTTCGTAATAGCAAGGGCAATTTGGTAGTTGTCGCTATTTTTTAACGTAAGCTACTGCAAAACCATCAACGCCGCAGTAATTGAGATTTTACCACGCGCCATAACATCAACGACACAATGAAAACTAGGGCAAAGGGGAAAGCGAAAAACCCAGCCAGAAAGCATAAACCCAACTGTAATTTACCACGTTGAGCAAATTTAGCAATTGACTTCTGCCACTTAGGTATAGCCCAAGCCTCGATAGGAAGTTCTAGTTCTTGTTGAATCTGGGTGGCTTGAAAAGCAGCTGCATAACCTTCCTTAATTCTGCCTGTTAAATTATAAAGCTGGGCAAGATTTTGAAGTGACTTGGCTTCACCATTGTGATCGCCTATCTCGCGTTGAATCGTTAATAATTGCTGATAACAATCAATTGCTTGTTGGTATTCTCTCAAGGAAGTGTAAGTACCACCCAAACCAGTTAGAGAATTGGCTCGAAAATCGAGACTATCAGTTTCTCCTAAAACTATTAATGCTTGCTGATAGTAATCAATCGCCTGTTGGTATTGTCCCAAGGAACCGTAAGCATGTCCTAGATTGCATAGTGAGCCACCTTCACCTCTGCGATCGCCTATCTCTCGTTTAATAGCTAGCGACTGCTGATAGAAATCAATCGCAATTTGGTATTGTCCCAAGGAACGGTAAGCATTGCCCAAATTATTCAGAGAATCAGCTCCACCATTGCGATCGCCTATATCTCGTTTAATAGCTAGCGACTGCTGATGATAATCAATTGCAATTTGGTATTGTCCCAAGGAACGGTAAGCATTGCCCAAATTATTCAGAGAATCAGCTCCACCTCTGTGATCGCCTATATCTTGATAAATAGCAAGTGACTGCTGATGGTAATTAATTGCTTGTTGATATTGTCCCAACGAATCGTAAGCATTGCCCAAATTATTCAGAGAATCAGCTTCACCATTGCGAGCGCCTATATCTCGTTTAATAGCTAGCGACTGCTGATGGTAATTAATTGCTTGTTGATATTGTCCCAACAAATCGTAAGCATTGCCCAAATTATTCAGAGAATCAGCTTCACCATTGCGATTGCCTATATCTCGTTTAATAGCTAGCGACTGCTGATGGTAATTAATTGCAATTTGATATTGTCCCAACGAATCGTAAGCATTGCCCAAATTATTCAGAGAATCAGCTTCACCTTTGCGATTGCCTATCTCAAGAAAAATCACAAGTGACTGCTGATGGTAATCAATCGCAATTTGGTATTGTGCCAAGGAATTGTGAGTATTGCCCAAATTATTCAGAGAAGCAGCTTCACCATTGCGATCACCTATCTCAAGAAAAATCACAAGTGACTGCTGATGGTAATCAATCGCAATTTGGTATTGTCCCAAGGAATTGTGAGTATTGCCCAAATTAAGCAGAGAAGCAGCTTCACCATTGCGATCACCTATCTCAAGAAAAATACCCAGTGACTGCTGATGGTAATCAATCGCAATTTGGTATTGTCCCAAGGAACGGTAAGCATTGCCCAAAGATGTGAGAACATATGCAAATTCACTATTTTCATCTTGATTACTGGGTTGCCATTCCTTTTCCAGTCGGCTAGATAGTTCAATAATGGTGGTGTAATATCCTCGCAAATTCAAAAAATCGCTGTAGTAACTAATAATGTTATTGGCTTGAATATACTGCTTAAGTTCACAGTGGTGATAAAAAATTTCTAGTTCTGCTGTGAAATCTTCTATTGTCCACCCATATTCTTGAGCGATAGATTGATAGTAGGTAATTGCTCTTTCATGTACTTCAGTTAAATCACCCGCTTGCTGTTTCAGATAAGCCAGAATTAACGGCTGAAACTCAAATACCCAAGCGCTTTCTAGTTTGTTTTCTTGCAAAAGCGAACGTTTAACCAATCCCCGCAAATCCGCTTGCGTCACCTCTTGTTCTGGTAAAAGTGCAGCTGCGGCTGTGGCGTTAAAAGCGGGGCGATATACGCTTAAATTAAATAATAGTTGTTGTAACTTTGGCGTTAACCGGGCAATACTCGCATCAAGAATTTTACCAATACTCGCTTCTGAGTCGTATCGATGTAACCCCAAAATCTCAAAGATATTTTGTCTCAAAGCGCTGATATCAACCACATCCCCCTCATCAGCGTGCAACACTCCAGCCACCAGCTTGATTAATAAAGGATGTCCATCCGCTTGCTTGACAAATTTTCTGATTTCTGCTTCAGCACCTTGAATATCTAAGTCTTCTAGCAGTGCTACCCCAGCTTCGGTTGAAAGTCCTTTCAATGGCAACCAACGGCAGTAATTCAGGGTATTGGGCGGTAGTTGAGGTTGTTCGCGGCTAGTGACTAAAATTACACTTTCAGTGTGGCTACTCAACCACCGCAGCAAGAAGTCATAGTAAGTTTTATCATGCCATTCTCCGTTTGCCTCTAGCAGAGTTTCTAAATTATCCAACACCAGCAAATAGCGCCCTGTTCGCAAATTATTACAAACCGCAGTTAATAAATCTGCTTCTTTTTCAGGTGTTGCTTTGCCTAACTTTTCCAATAACCAGCGTCCCCAAACCGCAAAGGGGTAATTTTGGCTAAAAGTTGCCCAAACTTGCTTTGAAAAGCTTTGTGCAGTTGCAAAGACTTTGGCAACCAGGGAAGATTTGCCATAACCACCAGTCCCGGTAATGCCAATTAAACGCACGTTATCCGCTTGCAACCATTCTTGCATTTGGGCAAGTTCATCTATGCGCCCGTGCCAATTCTGGGTTTCAGGGGGTAATTCGTTGATAATAGAACTAACGGGATTTCTCTTTGTCCGTTCCCCTCCGGACGACTCTAGTCAAGGTTGATGGTAATGATTGTTGATGGTATTGTTACCCGTGTAACTTGTGCCACCTTGATTAGTTACGTCATTTTTGCTTTGGTTGCCAGTATTGTTTTGCCCATCAATATTCATCACCATCCGGCTGTTATCTTGAATTTTACCCGCTTTGATTTCTTGAGCTAAAGTGCTTACCTCTGCGGCAAAATCAGGGTTATCCTTCATTTCATCTTCTAAATAAACCGCCAGTTTATTCAAATGGTCTTTTGAGCCTTTTTCTATTTCCTGCAAGGCTTTTTCGGCTCTAGGGTTCCCGCGTAACTTATCCCAAATCTTCTGGCGCAGTTCGTCCATCTTGGTAAGCGCTGTTTGGGTAAAGCTTGCCGCTTACCGACACTGGACTCGAAAAACTTTTTGAAGGCAAATTCAGATGGCAAAAGCTGTTAAGGTTGTTAGGGGTCAGTCATACCTGTAAATCCCTCAGATGCGGGTCGATTTTCATATAGTTTTACATATTTTTATACGAACAACGTTCCGACATTGCGCATTATTGCTGATAAATTTTTAGCCTGATGACTAAAGTCCGCGGCTACCGAGAACGAAGTCCACCCTTAGAGAGATGAATTATCCTGGCTTTTCTCATGAGCCATTTGCCAACAGTAGCAATAGCGACTTATATCAAGTTGGCTAATTAGTTATGATTCCCACGTTAACTGCACCCCACCCGCGCCGCAAGCGGGGGAGGGGACGTGAATCGTAGCTTTACGGGGGCTAGGGGTCCCTTCTGGGGTTGGGGGACTGGGGGTCCCCTTTGGGGATAAGGGGAAGGGGGTTCTTCAGGAATGATAAGTAATCAACCGAACCTGATATAACATCTCCATAAGGGCGATCGCCTCTCGCATGAGTGGTGTACAGCCAACAAGCATTAATATTCTTGGTGAAAAGCGCATTGGGAAATCATCGTTACTGTATCACTTTTTCCAGACATGGGAGCAGCGAGTCAGCGATCCTAGCCGCTATGTGGTGATTTACCTCTCGCTTCAGAATGTGCAGTGTCATCGCGAGACGGATTTTTATCAGGCGATCGCACGACAATTACTAAATTTCCCGCGTGTGGCGACAAACCCAGCTTTAAGTAACTCTTTGCGAGTAACACCTTACAAAAGAATTTGATTTGTGAGATGAACGCAAACGAGCGCGCGTCTCGCAGCGCCAGAGGCGATCGCCGTCGCCCTACTTAATTTTTACCTTGCAAAATCCGCTTAATGATCTTAGTTGTTGAACGATTTTCTACAAACGGCAAAAATTCAATGACACCGCCGTATTCTTCTACCACAGGTGTTTCTGGCAGAGTTTCTTTGGTGTAGTCACCACCTTTGACGTAGATATCGGGGCAAAGCTTGCGAATGAGGTTGCTGGGGCTATCTTCCTCAAAAGCAATGAGATAGTCAACACAATCAAGTGCGGCGAGAACCTGAATGCGGTCTTCCAAAGTGTTTATCGGGCGAGTTGGTCCTTTAAGACGGCGAATGCTGTCGTCGGAGTTAACACCAATAATGAGAATATCGCCTAATGCCTTGGCGCGTTGGAGATAGGAAACGTGTCCTGCGTGGAGTATATCAAAACAGCCATTCGTGAAGACAATTTTACGTCCTGCAATGCTATGGGAGTTGACAAGGGCGAGGAGTTCGTCGGAGTCGGATATATGTTTGTTGGAAAAGAGAAATGGGGAGTGGACAGATGAGAGAGCTTTTTGTGCTTTTACTTCTGTGCTCTTTTCATGAATAATCTTTTCATAAATAATAAGAACATGGGGAAAGCTGTGCTGAAGTTGTGCTAACGTATCCTTGAGCCTTTGTGTCACGATTCCATAACCATAATCGCAGACAATAACAGCCTGACACTGCGCGAAACAGTTCTTAAGTTGATTGATCAGAGCTTGTTCTGTGCAGGAGTCGATCGCATCAGTGCTGCCAGAATCAGTTCTCACCAACAATTGCGACCCTACCATGACCCTTTGCCTGCTGAGTGTTTGCCTAACTGTGTGAGTTAGCAAATAGCTTGTTGTTATTCCGCTTTCTTCTAGGGTTTGGCGCAGTAAGTGACCTTCCCAGTCTTCACCAATAACTGAGAAGAATATAACCTGACAGCCAAGACTTTTGAGATAAAAAGCGGTATCTGCGGCACCACCTGGAATTTGTTTGCGGTCATGGACTGTCACAATTGGCATAGGTGATTCAAAGCGGCTTTTGCTTTCCCCTTGCAAATAACAATCCAAGATTGCGTCGCCAACAACGATAACTTGAGGATGAGCCATGCCTTTTGCAAGAAAAGCGCTCCACACTTCACTCATTTTTAAATCTGGTTTCATCGGCTTACTCCATCCCAGTGTGATGATCCGTTATTCTCAGATACTTTATTTGCATCTGGACAAATGCTGCAAGTCTGCGGTGTATTCAAAACCAAAGTTGTAGAGACATACTATGGTAGGTCTCTACATGAATAGGTACATTATTTGAAATGAAAAGTTTCGTTTCACACAACTGTTTCGCTGAAACTTCACACAAAAAGATGAACTCTTGATAAACCCTACGACTGATGAAGCTGTGGCTTTTAACTTATCTGATTGATAGAAGAGTTATTTTGAAGGAGTAAAAGCAATGCAACTGAAACCGATAAATCAGCAGGTTGTTGTGTTAGTTGGGGCTTCGAGTGGAATTGGGCGTAATGCAGCTCTCCAGTTTGCCAGTCGAGGAGCAAAGGTGGTGGTTGCTGCTCGCAGTCAGCCTGGACTAGAGTCTTTAGTGGAGGAAATCCGGGGTTTGGGTGGCGAAGCAACTGCTGTCGTTGCTGATGTGACGGTGTTCGATCAAGTGAAGGCGATCGCCGACAAAGCCGTTGAGGTGTATGGACGACTCGATACCTGGGTACACAACGCTGCTATTGAAATCTACGCCGCCTTTGAGGTGACAACACCAGAGGAATTTAAGCGCGTCATTGATGTTAACTTGATGGGACAGGTATACGGTGCGATGGCGGCACTACCCCATCTTAAACGGGAAGGACGCGGGGCATTAATTCATGTAACCTCGGTGGAGGCAAAGCGCAGTCTACCCTTGCAAACAGCTTATGCTGCATCAAAGCACGGTGTTGATGGCTTTTTAGAATCTCTACGCGTTGAGCTGATGCATCAAAAACTTCCCATCAGCGTTACTGAAATTATGCCTGCGGGTATCAACACGCCTTTGTTTAATAAAGCACGTACTAAGTTGGGTGTGAAACCTCAGCCAACGCCTCCCATATATCAGCCTAGCCTAGTTGCTAAAGCTATTGTTGAGGCTGCTGAACATCCAAAACGGGAGGTTGTTGTCGGTGATGCAGGTAAAATTATTCTGTTGGCTCAACGCATCTCACCGGGTTTAGTAGATGCATATATGGAACGTAACGGCTTTGATTCGCAATATACAAAAGAGCCGAAATCGGAAAATGCACCTGACAATCTGTTTGATCCAATCTCAGATTACGACAAAATAGAAGGTGATTTTAGCGATCAAGCCCGTTCTTGGAGCTTATAAGCTCTTTTTTAAGTGTATTTATTTAAGCAACGCGCATTAGCTTTTGTACAGACGGCGAGGTGCGCGTTCGCTGCTGTATGTACATAATTTATGACTTAAGCAATGTAGATAAATCCGTCTGTAGAGTTTTGTAACAACTGCAAGATAAGCATTACTTTAACTAAAGGAAGTTTCTCAAGCTGCTTAGTTGCAAGATTTTCACCATCCAAAACGTTATGAACTATCAATTTACACAAAAGCAAGTTTATATAAATGAACAAAAAATTTTCTATTTAGAAGGCGGAACAGCATCCAACTGTGAGCCAATATTGTTTCTACATGGATGGGGTGTAGGCATTCAGCCCTACCAAGAAGTCTTAAATGTCTTATGTAAACGTCATTATGTGATAGCGCCAGAGTTACCTGGTTTTAACTCCTCAAGCAGTGAGAAATTAAATTGGGATTATAACGACTACGCTGACTTGATAAGTGCTTTTCTGCAGCGCCTTAACATTAAAAAAGTTCATTTCATTGGACATTCATTAGGAGGAGGAATTGCTGCAACCATAGCAGCCTTAATGCCGGATTTTGTAAAAAGCCTCATATTAGTAGCTAGTACAGGAATACCTGTAGAGCCTATACCACTGGTATTTGTGCAAAGAGTAATAGAAATGACTGCTCAAGCGCCACACATAAAGTTTCCGCAAATTATTCAGATTTTTCAAGCATTTTCTTACAATCTTTTCTTCCGAACTTATCATACTCTTCAAATTCTATTGATGTCATTAGACAAAGACTTAAAACCGATTTTACCAAAAATAGAAACTCCCTGTCTGCTTGTGTGGGGCAAAAATGATCTGACAACTCCTTTGAAGGCGGCACAGGAGTTTTCACAACTTATTAAAAATTCCAAATTAATAGTTGTAGATGGAGTCTATCACGAATGGAGCATTTTTTTTGTAGATAAATTTACAACTCTTGTCTTTGATTTTCTTGATGAAATTGCAGGCAGGAAATAGGGAGAAAAAAGCGCTCATGGAAAAATTGTTCTACATAAATTGGCAAGAGCTATTTGTTCCCAGCATTTCCATCGTTGAACTGATTCTGCGCGGAACGCTAGTGTACCTGTCACTGTTTTCGGTTCTACGCCTTATGCCTAGCCGACAAGTAGGAACGCTAGGAATTGCTGATTTGCTTGTAGTTGTGCTGTTTGCTGAAGCCGCCCAAAATGCGATGGCAAGTAGCTACTCATCGATTACTGAAGGAGGAATTCTAGTAGGAACCGTTATTTTCTGGAGTTACTCCCTTAACTGGTTAGGCTATAAATATCCACGGTTTCAACGCTTTCTAAATCCCCCTCCACTGCTGCTTGTAAAAAAAGGTCGAATTATTGAACGTCATATGCAACGAGAACTGCTCACCAAGGATGAATTGATGAGTCAGTTGCGTCAGCAGGGTGTAGAATCTATTGCTGATGTGAAAAGGGCATATATGGAAGCTGATGGAAGTATTAGTGTCATTACTTATGACTCAAAAACCCGTCCTGAACCTAGAGCAAAAGCGGGGTGAAGCTTTTTGTTGAGCCTTTCATTAACAGTTATCAGTTATCAGTTATCAGTTATCAGTTATCAGTTATCAGTTACCAGTTATCGCTAAACAACCACCTGTTCATTGTTCATTTCACTGTTCACTGTTTTAAAATAGGGTGCGTTAAGTAAGCCACGCACCCTACCATATAGCTATCTCTTTAGACAGATGTCGTCATGAATTAGGTGTGAAATATGACAGTCACCAAAGGCAGAAACGCCAAGAGAAAACCATTCCAAGACTGTAATTGAACTTCTGGAATTGGTTCTGGCTGTGCTAACAATGCTTCTATCCTCTGTTCTAAACGCTCTACGCCACTAGAACCCAAAGCCGCACAAAAAATTTCTGAGGATACAGGCGGACTGCTGACTACCAATAAAAGTGATTCTGCCAGCAGCAGGGGATCTACTTGTGAAGCTGCGTGTGCATCGGCTCGTAGTTCGCGCAAGATTAACAACTCTTGCCACAAAGCTTCTGTATTTGGCAACCAAGCGGTGCAGGAACGCACCCAACCCAACCAGAAAAACCAGAAAGTGTCTCGGTAATGGTAATGCCCTTGTTCGTGGGCTATGACAGTTTCCAATTGTTCTGCTGAAAGAGTTTGCAGCAGTCCCTGGCTAAGGACGAGTTCGGGTTGCCAAAATCCAATTTGACCTGCAAACAGCGCCCCTGTGTCCAAAAGCCGGGCTTGTTTTCCTGCAAGATTAACTAACGGACAGTTGCGGGTAGATTTCACAGACTGCCATCCTCCCCAGGCAAGTTTTATGCACAAAATGCCAAAAAATGCAAGAGAGCTTAATGCTAGTACATAGCTAAACCAACCTGTGTACAACCCGCTCATTTTACCTTGGGGTCCCATGCATATAAGGGCGATCGCCGTCATGAAAATGAGCAACGGGGGAAAGAGAAATAAAAATAGCGCTGTTTGCCATCGCTGACTCCAAGATCCTTGAGGTAGTCTCCATTGGCATCTTGTCCAGCAAGCAATGAAGAAAGCAGCGACAATCATGATCAGATGCATTATTTTTCCTCCCTGGGTTGGCGTGCGGCTTGAATGCGTTTGGCGATCGCTTGTATTTGCTCGGAAGCAGTTTCATCGAGACTATCTGCAAAAGCAGCGATCACATCAGGATTACCCACCGCCAGAAATCGCTGCAACTGTTCGTGTGCTCTAATGACGTCTGCTTGCTGCTTTGTCACTAATGGTCGCCAATAGTATGCTCGCCCTTTTGTATTACAAGCTAGCCAACCTTTGTCGGTGAGGCGACGTAGCACGGTGGTCACAGATGTATAAGCGAGTTCGCGGTTGGGGTCAGTGAGAATGCGATCGTGTACATCTTTAACTGTAACGGAACCCAGTTCCCAGATAATATTCAAAATTTCTGCTTCCAAGGGACCTACGGACAGTTGTTTAGGGCGATAGTTAGGTAAAGGTGCCATATAGATTTGGAATTTAGGATTTTGGATTTTGGGTTGGGGATTGTTGGTTGTGAGTTGTAGCGCCATGGCGCGTCTGTACATTTGTGAGTTGTAGAGACGCCCTGTTTGAAGCGTCTGTACATTTGTGAGTTGTTAAAAAGCACCACTTGTCACCATACCAGCAGAGATAGCCTCAGTTGAGTCGTGGAGGGAAATATGAACGCAAAACACAGCCTGTAGACATCTAGTTCTTTTCTCAGATTACCGTTGAATCAGCCAACAGCGCCAAAACTTGCGATAGACAGCCTGCATCTGGAGGTAAACGCTGCGTTATACGGCGGATTTGGTGGACAATTAAGCAGGAAGTTTTGCAATTTTGTTGAGGATTGCTGTGACGCCAGAGGAATTTCGCCGCATAGGTCATCAGTTAATCGACTGGATCGCTGACTACCGCGCTCGAGTCGATGAATTTCCCGTGATGTCTCAAGTCGAACCAGGCTCGATCCGCGCCCACTTCAGCGCCATACCCCCGGAGATTGGTGAATCTCTCGACGCCAACTTCATCAAGGACTTAGAACGCATTATTTTACCAGGCATAACTCACTGGAACCATCCGAGCTTTTTTGCGTACTTCCCGTCGAATGCCAGCCTTAGCGCAGTTTTGGGCGACCTTTTGAGTACCGGTCTGGGCGCACAGGGGATGCTCTGGCAAACAAGCCCCGCCGCAACTGAACTTGAAGAAGTCGTCGTTGACTGGTTGCGTCAACTCGTTGGCTTAAGCGAGAATTTTGTCGGTGTGATTCACGATACTGCTTCTACTGCAAACCTGGTGGCGCTGTTGTGTGCCAGAGAACGGAGTACGAACTATTCCCAGACTCAAGGCGGTTTGCAAGCAGAACAAGCTCCCCTTACTGTATACACCTCCAGCGAGTCTCACAGTTCAGTGGAAAAGGCAGCATTGCTGGCTGGGTTCGGTCGGGTGAATGTGCGGGCAATTGAAACAGACGACGAACACGCGATGGATGCGATCGCGCTTGAGCGTGCAATCAATTTCGATATTGAGCGCGGCTTGCGCCCCTGTGCTGTTGTCGCCACGATTGGTACTACTCCCACCACCGCCCTTGATCCACTTGACAAGATAGCTCAGATTGCGCGATCGCACAACCTATGGCTCCATGTAGACGCAGCCCTTGCAGGTGCAGCGATGATTTTACCAGAATGCCGTTCTATGTGGGCAGGTGTCGAATATGCAGACTCGCTCGTTTGGAACCCCCACAAGTGGCTGGGTGCGGCCTTCGACTGCTCGCTGTACTACGTGCGTGACCCCGAACACCTGATCCGTGTGATGTCTACGAACGCCAGTTATCTGAAAACGGCAGCTGACGGTCAAGTGAAGAACTTCCGCGACTGGGGCATCCCTCTCGGGCGGCGGTTCCGCGCCTTGAAGCTGTGGCTGCTCATCCGTTCTTCTGGTGCCGAGGGGTTGCGCGATCGCTTGCGCCGCGACCTCAAGAACGCACAATGGTTGCGTGAGCAGGTAGACGCTACCCCGAACTGGGAACGCGTCGCGCCCGTACCCTTGCAAACTGTGTGCGTGCGTCACGTCCCACCTGGTATGACTCCTGACGAGGTAGACGCTCACACCCTTGATTGGGTTTCGCGAATAAATCGTTCTGGCAAGGCTTTCTTAACACCTGCAAAACTCAAAGGTCGCTGGATGGTACGTGTATCTATTGGGGCTGAACCCACCGAACAGCATCACGTTGAGGCGCTTTGGCTACTGATGCAGCGCGAAGCGGAGTGTCAGTAGACACTATGGTTGGTGACGCTAACTGGTTAAAATGTTATCTCGTGAGTATTAAATACTATTAAATCAGGTGAATCCAGCGCGTGAAGCTATTCGTTTACCACACTCCGGAATTGACTCCAACAGATAAAGTGCCAGATTGCGCGATCGCAGTCGATGTGCTACGAGCTACTACAACAATGGCGACAGTCTTAGCCGCTGGCGGCGAAGCAGTCCAAGTCTTCAGTGATTTGGATAAACTCATGGAGGAGAGCGAAAAATGGTCTGCTGAAAAACGCCTGCGAGCTGGAGAACGCGGCGGTGCAAAAGTTCCTGGCTTTGAATTGGGGAATTCTCCTCTCGACTGTACAAAAGAACTCGTGCAGGGACGGCGGTT
The DNA here is from genome assembly GCF_036697665.2 of Scytonema sp. PRP1. NCBI lineage: Bacteria > Bacillati > Cyanobacteriota > Cyanophyceae > Nostocales > Scytonemataceae > Scytonema > Scytonema sp. PRP1. Next base: position 124,931 of record NZ_JBAHYJ020000089.1, read on the forward strand.
GTTTATCAGTACCACCAATGGCACTCGTGCTTTACAAAGAATACAATACGCCAAAGCTGTACTAGCTGGTGCTTTTGTCAACCGTGCTGCAGTGGTGCAATATCTGTTGGAAAAGCAACCAGAAACGGTTTGGTTAGTTGGTTCAGGTTGGGAAGGCAGTTTTTCCTTAGAAGATACGGCTTGTGCAGGTGCGATCGCCCACAGTGTTGTCCAGCAAACCAACTTCCCACTCGACGACTTGGCTGGTAATGATGAAGTTATAGATGCGATCGCTCTTTACTCCCAATGGCAAGACAACTTATTGGGACTTTTCCATCTTGCCAGTCACGGTAAACGTTTATTGCGTCTGAACTGTCATGAAGACCTGAAATATTGTTCTCAAACTGATATTTTAGATGTCTTGCCCATACAGCAAGAACCAGGAGTGTTAAAAAATTATAATCAATAAAATTGATTATACTGAGTGGGGCTGGTGACAGTCTCGCTCTCGTTTGTCACTTTCCGGGAGGCCGATTGCGCGGAGCGCAGTGCCCCTTGGGCAATCGCGCTTAAGCCTCATGAGGCAATCAATACAAGCTATACTATTAGAAAAAAATCGGTCTTGTATTGGTCTTGTATTTGTTATTAGAAAATAATCGCGCGATCGCAGGCTAAAATTATACCGTGTTTATTCTTAATACTGAAATTAAAATGCTTTATTGATACTATTCTTTTTTTTGGCGAAGGTATTCGTATTAATAAAGTTATCTTACGCTTTTACTAAATGCATCTTGTTATTCCTTATACTCTTTTGGCAGCTACAAAAAGAATTTAAGATATGAGAGTGATACAACGGATCAGGGGGGCAGCGGTAGCATTGGTCATGTATAGTATTGGAGCATAATGTGACAATCTGGTTGATGTAAGAATCTGGTTGTCTAAGATTTTATCGTTTTGTCCATTTTCAAAAGGTCAAAGCGATCGCCCACAACTTTGTCAATAACCAAGCATTAATGCGATTATATGAGCTTTTGTTGGTGTTTCACGGGGTACAGGTAGCAAAATAGGTCTTGGAAAACTCTACCTGTAAGGTTTCAGCGCGGCGACTAGCGTCATACAAGGTATCAAAGTTATGAAGTATTTGAGATATCACATGGTGTTGCAGGGGATGTCCAATTTACTCAACACTACTGTAGTTGTCAAAGCTAAAGCATTGGGTCCCGCAAGTCAAACCATTATGGAGCAGACTCCCCATGAAGGAAGTAACCCATCTATCCAAGGTCTCAATATATCTGCCACAGCTAAATACGACCAGATAAACTTTGAGGAAGGAGACACCCATCTCGCTTACATTTTGCAATCTAGTCCTCACAACGAGGTAGTGTTTGAGGCGCATGTCACTCAATTTGATAACGGCTTGTTTCAGCAAACCGGACGGATTCTTTTCGGGGGGATCAGCATGTGCTACACATTTCGACTCTAGGCAGTGGTCAATTGCTGGTGAGTCCTGATCCTAAGTACCAACAAGGCGTAGTCGCTTTTCAAATCAACGGTGGCACAGGAATATTTGATAACGCGACTGGCATCATTACGACTAACTTTCTTGTGGGTGAGTTGGGCGACTATCGTGATGCTCACACAGCAACCATCTTCTTACATGGCAAAGTACAAGATAGCGTTGCTGAGGAAAATCGACTCCTGGTTCGCAATGTGCTTGACGAAAAGGCATTTCCGGTCATGATAGACGCCTCGATGGAATATGTGGCGGACTTGTTAGCATTGACCAACGCGAGCGAGTTGATGGTAATTGACGGGGAGGGCAACTTTATCGGTGTGGTGTCTGAAGTTGATTTATTACAAGCCTTGATCCCGGATATTGATGAAATTCTGAAGTTGGGGGGGACCCTTAAAGACGCGCTGAATATCTTTATTCGCAATGGTCGAGATCTGGCGGGGCAACGGATTGCGCGTTTGGTTAAAAGTAATCCGCGCACGGTGATGCCAGATGATGAATTGCTGGCAGTGGCAACGGTGATGCTGCAAGGTGACATCCGTCGCTTGCCCGTGGTTGAGCATGGCAAGTTTGTAGGTAGTATTTCACTCGCTGACATTTGTTGGGCGGTGCTGTCGAAGTGGAATGGCATCCGACAAAACTAAATTTAAGATGACGAGGAAGGTTTCTATACTATGCACAGTTCAGAGTCAGATCGTATCGGTTCAAGTCTGCAAACAGCTAGAGAAGTGCTAGCTCAGGCTGAGGCCAACAAACCGAGCTTTGGTCATTCACCCAACGGTTTCCTCTCGCGATCGCACGGGTTCTTGCCAGTTACTCCGCCTTTGTTCTCCCTGTACGACTTCTACCGCCACTGGATTCGCTTCACCTATCAGATTGTTGAAGTTGAAAACTCGTTGAACAATAATTTCAGTCTACGCCTGATGTCGGTTACTCGTCGGGATCGCCCAGAAATGATGACCAAGTTGAAAGCCCAACTGCTGTTAAACTCCCACGACACCTTCTACAAGAACAGTTTGCAGGGAATTCTGGGACAGAAGCTAGAACTGCTGTGGAACATCACGTTGGGATTCTGCGCGGCTGATGTCAGTATCACTCAACTGCCGAAATCTATTGCCCATGTGCGTTCATCCGCGATTGCCAGCAAAGCGGAGGCACTGATCGCCGAAGTTAACACGTTTTTGCAGAGCTTACCGCCTACATTTGAAGATAATCCGGAGGAGTGGGCACGCTTTGACCACCAGCTTCAACAGATTGAGCAGTGTGACCTAACCTTGATTGCCCATTTGAAGTTGGCGCTGCGTGAAGGTCTGTTGGCATTTGAGCAGCACGAAGACCGGGTAGTTGAACGGGGCGGTACCCAACTCGTGGAGGCGTTGAAAAAAATCCCGAACATCATCGAGCATTACTACACGGCTCTGAACAATGAATAGGGAGACTTTCAAGAAACACTGTGCATAAGGCTTATGTAGAAAGGGTTGGAGAAGATGGAGTATTTTGCATATCTGGAGAAATTGGGACAAGTTCAAGACCAAGAGCATGAGCTTTGTTCCTCAGATTTTTTAGGACTTGCTCGTTGTATTTCTGCTCGTAGTAGTCCATGCCAGGATCGGTATAAAGTCCTGTTGTAGTCCACATACGGTAGAACATACGTGCTATCTTGTGGGCACAAGCGGTAATAGCTTTGGGGGCACCCAAACGAGAACGCAAGCGTCTGTAAAAAGCGCCCAAGGCAGAACGACTTTGGGTCAGGGACAAGGCTGCCATGCGGAAAGCGTTAGCTGCACGATTAACAACGGGGCGAGTTTTAGAGCTTTTAACTTTACCACCAGTAATTTTTTGACCAGGGCACAAACCCAGCCATGAGGTAAAGTGCTTGACAGTTGGAAAACGTCCTGGTTCTAATCCCACCTCAGATAAAATAGTTTGAACACTCAAAGCATTCAGACCATCAATGAGAGTAAAATCTACACCTGCCATGCGGTAAAGATATTTACGTAAATCAAAATCAGGGTGATTAGCTGTTGATTTTTTTCGGCGTTTTTTTTTAGTTGTTGGAAGTTCATCTAAAGTTTTTGGTTCAAAATCAGCTAGACATTTCTCAATTTGCTTATCAACAGCAGCAATCTCTTGTTGGTAAATCTCATAAAGGGTGAATTCTTGCTTAAGGACAAATAAATGTTCCAGACGATAATCTCCCGTCAAAGCTTTAGCAATCTCTGTTGTGCTACTTTTAATGCGAGGGTCTTTCAGGGCAGCTACTCCCTTCCCGGTACAAGATTACTTATCTTTTCCTTGGCGTTCTTGGCGTCCCTTCGCTTCGCTCGAGGGCAGGCTTGGCGGTTCGTTAATAGGTAATCTTCGAGCGTGACAGGAGTAACTTTTGTGGATCTCTTTCTCCAGCAACAATCGCTTTAATAATTGCCATTCCAGTAAGACCAGTAATGTCGCTAATGACTTTGTGTAAGTGCAAATTCATTTGAATCAGTGCTTTTTGCATCCGCTGTACATGGGTACTAGCACTTTTAATGAGACTGTCTCTTTGACGGATGTAACTGCGTAGAACACAAACTTCGTCCTCTGGACGAAACGAACCTGATAATAAGCCGTAGGTATGTAATTGCTGTAACCATTGACAGTCATTGACATCAGTTTTGCGTCCTGGCACGGTTTTGACATAGTGAGCATTTACGAGTTTTACTTCCAGACCCCTTGCTTCTAAAATTTGAAATACTGGAATCCAGTAAACGCCCGTTGCTTCCATTGCCACGGTTGTCACTCCACACTCAACTAACCAATCAGCCATTGCTATTAAATCAGGAGTAAAGCATCCAAATCGCCGCACATTTTTTTCTACTCTATCAGTCGGAACGCATACCCAATGTTCAAAACCACCCAAGTCGATGCCCCCTGCGTTATGATTAATTTGCTCCAAATGTGAAGAAGCTTTTTCCTTGTTTACAGGCTGATTACTTTGCTGGTTGGATGGCAATTTCATCTTGCTAACCCTGATATAATTATTTAAAAGTGTCCCGACCTGGGGATGGAATCATCAAATAATCTTTCAAACGGGATAGGAAGATTTTTCCTTCACCAATGTCGTAGCCATAAAACCCCAGAACCATGCTCCTAAACAGGCAATCGCACTATTGAACCTTCGGTTTTAACTGTCAGGACACTAATAAATGTACCTGCTTTCCAGACCATCCATTCATAGTTTCTTTCATTCGTAGCGGGTGGTGCGCCGCCCGTGGGGCTGCTCTCAAGAAACACATTATCAAAGTCTTATATAGCAAGGGTTGTAAGAGATGGTGTGGGTGGGATGTTTTCCCTGGTTGCAATCAGCCTTGACGGGCACTTCGTGCCGATCACAAAAGGCAAAGGAGGCGATCGCACACCGTCAGACATCCCACCCTGATTCCCCAGGTGCGATCGCCGTCGGTGGAGCAAAATCAAGAAACACCGCCGTGTCAATCTGATGTATTAAAAATGACAAAAAAATGTGGAGCTTAGATGTGTAAGGCTCCGGGCTTGCTAGCAATCGATGTGTTCAAGAAACACATTCGGTGGCTGGAGATTGAGCAACAAGTTCAAAGCCTAACGACAGCGCTTTTTTCTCGAGATTTTTCACCATGCGCTGGCGATGCTGTTGCTCGTAGACCTCAATACCAGGATCAGCATACTGTCCACTAGTCGTCCACATCAAGTAGAATAAGCGTGCGAGTTTGTGTGCGGTAGCAGTAATAGCTTTAGGGGCACCCAAACGCGCACGTAATCGCCGATAAAAACCCCCTAAAGCAGAATTGCTATGAGTTAAGGAGAAAGCAGCCATCCGAAAAGCATTGGCGGCGCGATTTACCACCGGACGAGTTTGAGAACTTTTGACCTTACCACCAGTGATTTTTTGACCAGGACATAAACCCAACCAAGAAGTAAAATGCTTGGCTGTCGGAAATCGTTTTGGATCTAATCCAACTTCCGACAAAATTGTCTGCACAGTTAAAGCATCAACACCATCAATTAGAGTAAAATCTACACCAGCCATACGGTAAAGATATTTACGTAAATCGAAATCAGGGTGATTAGCAGTTGATTTTTTTCTGCGTTTTTTTTTAGTTGTTGGAAGTTGATCTGAAGTCTTGGGCTGAAAATTACCTAAGCATTTCTCAATTTCCGAGTCAAGGGCAGCAATTTCTTGTTGGTAAACTTCATAAAGGGTCAATTCTTGTTTCAAAACAAACAGATGTTCTGGACGATAATCCCCCGTTAAAGCTTTGGCAATCTCTGTTGTACTGCTTTTAATACGGGGGTCTTTAAGAGTAGCTAAAACTTGTGGGTCTTGCTCACCGCCTACAATCGCCCTAATAATAGCCATTCCCGTTAAACCAGTAATATCACTAATGACTTTATGCAAATGTAAATTCATCTGGATCAGCGCTTTTTGCATCCGCTGCACATGGGTACTAGCACTTTTAATTAGGCTGTCTCGTTGGCGGATATAACTGCGTAGGACACAAACTTCGTCTTCTGGGCGAAAAGAACCAGACAGTAAACCGTATGTGTGTAACTGCTGTAACCATTGACAGTCATTGACATCGGTTTTGCGCCCAGGCACTGTTTTGACATGGTGAGCATTTACCAATCTGACTTCTAAACCCTTTGCTTCTAGAATTTGAAAAACCGGAATCCAGTAGACACCCGTAGCTTCCATTGCTACGGTTGTCACTTGACATTCAATTAACCAATCAGTCATGGCAATTAAATCAGGGGTGAAACATCCAAATCGACGGACATTTTTTTCTGTTCTATCTGGGGGAACACAGACCCAATGTTCTCCACCACCTAGGTCAATGCCTGCAGCATTGTGGTTAATTTGCTCCCAATGTGATGCTGCTTTTTCACACAGTACAGACTGATTGTTGCTTTGATTTGGTGGCAATTTCATAGCTGCAACCCTTATAATTAATCAAAGATGTCCTGCCTGGGTCGGTAACGTGCAAATAATCTCTCAAACGGGATAGGAAAATTTTCCTTCACCAATGTCATAACCATTAAACCCAGAACCACGCTCCTAATCGGGCATTTTTCACACCAGTCAACGCTCGGTTTTAACTGTCAGGACACTTATAAATGTACCTGCATCCATCTCTTCGAGGAACTGTTTCTTTCATTCATAACGGGTTGCAATCGCTACCCGTGGGGCGCTCCTAAGATGCACATTTTCTAATGCTTATATAGCAAGGGTTTCAGAAATGGAAAAATGCAAGTGCTTCTTTCATTTGTTGCGAGGGGGTTTAATACTTTTGAATGCGTGACTTTTGACTTCCCCCTCGTGGGGCGCTCATATCTTGCACTATGTAGTACATTACTGCTGTGCCAATTGACCTTTACTCTATTTGATCCAGAGTTTTGCAATGTAGCCATAAGGGTTTCAGCCTATAAAAATCAGTAGGGTTCAAATGGTACAGCTTCCTGCTAATGTGTTAAGTCTGCCAAATCCTTCGCCAAAGAGCACGCAGTGAGGTTTTTTTCTAGAAGCTTTCCATGACAAAGCTTTTGAGAATTAAGTGGCAGCAAATGACACGCTCGCTGATCCCACCCCCTTTTCCAGTAGTTTCCTGTTCAATTTCAATAACGCTATCAAGCGAAAAGAGGTGACACATCATCACAGCTTCGTTAACTCCAATCCTTGATATGAAACACGACCTGCGGCTTTAATCAAATCAGCTGCCTTTTCGCCAATCATAATTGTGGGTGCATTCGTATTTCCCGTAGTGAGAGTTGGCATAATCGACGCATCCACAACACGCAAGCCCTCAACACCATGTACCCGCAATTCGGGGTCTACCACCGCCATTGGGTCAGTGCCCATCTTGCAGGTGCCGACAGGGTGGTAAATAGTATCACAGGCTTGTCGAATGTAAGCTTTGATGTCTTCATCGCTTGTCACGTTGACACCAGGAGCAACTTCTTCACCTAAGAACTCATCAAACGCTCCTGAATGAGCAAGAGTTCGCGAAATTTTAATTCCTTCTACTAGCACTTGCAGGTCTTCCTCACTCTGAAGATAGTTCATCCGGATTCTCGGCGAATCTTTAGGGGAAGAAGAACGCAGGCTGACACTACCGCGACTCTGGGGATGAAGCAGACATGGCGCAATGAAAAATCCCGAACCCGTGCGAGCAAACTCAGGTTGTACCCACAAGACTGGACCAAAGTGAAACTGTAAATTTGGCGCAGCGTCTAATTTCTTCTCAGTATGTAGGAATAACCCAGCTTCCCCAATGTTGCTGGTTGGCGCAGGTTGCACGTCCTGAGTGGCAAGGTAGGCGACACTAACATATAGGTGGTCTTGAAGATTTTGACCCACACCAGGTAAATCAACGACAGGGGAAATTCCTAATGTACGCAAATCTTCTGCATTGCCAATTCCAGACAGCATCAGCAGTTTCGGTGAATCGAACGCGCCAGCAGAAAGAATGACTTCCTGGTTCACAAAGGATTGATGTATCGTTCCATTGTGCAGATACTCTACTCCAACTGTGCGTGTCCCCTCAAACAGTAAACGGGTGACCAATGCTCCAGTTTGGGTTATCAAATTTGGGCGGTGTAAAATTGGATGCAGGAACGCAACAGCAGTACTTTGCCGTTTGCCTTCTTTGAAAGTAAGCTGAAAAATTCCCGCGCCATCCTGAATCGCTCCATTGAAGTCAGGATTGCGATCGTAGCCCGTTGCTACGGCTGCTTCCACAAAGCGTTGTGATACTAAACTAGGAGCAACTGCATCAGCCACGTTCAATGGTCCATCAACACCGTGGAATTGGGACGCACCACGCTGCTGGTTCTCAGATTTTTTAAAGTATGGCAACACATCTTGGTAACTCCAACCCGGATTGCCTAATTCCTGCCAGTGGTTGAAATCGTAACGGTTGCCTCGGATATAGATCATGGCGTTGATCGAACTGCTGCCACCCAGGACTTTGCCACGCGGACAATAAATTTTGCGCCCATTGAGATACGGTTCTTCTTCAGTGAAATATGCCCAATCCACCTCCGTGCCCCATAGTTGCGTCCAGTGTGTAGGAATGTGGATCTCTGGTTTGGTATCCGGACTACCAGCTTCGAGCAACAACACAGTTGTTTCACCATCTTCCGTCAAACGATTGGCGACCACACAGCCCGCCGAGCCAGCACCAATGACCACATAATCGTATTGAGTCATCACATCCTCAGTTGTGTGTTGGTTTTGTCAGTTGTCTCTATTGTTAAATAATTTTCAGAAAAATGAACTTATGCAGTTGGGGAAGCAGTTATAGGGATGACGTTGCGATTGAAGGGACTCAAATAGTTAAGTTTTCTTGCCGCACCATTGCTAACCCTGCTAAATATCCGGTTGTCCAAGCACTTTGGAAGTTAAAGCCGCCAGTGACACCATCGATATCCAAAATCTCTCCAGCAAAGTGAAGCCCTGGAACTAACTTACTTTCCATTGTTTTAAAGTTGACTTCCTTGAGGGTAACACCGCCACAGGTGACAAATTCTTCCTTAAAAACTCCTTTGCCCTTGATTTGGTATTGCCCTTGAGTCAGTTCTTGTACCAACTGATTGAGTGTTTTATTGGATAATTCTGCCCAACGGTCTTCTGGAGTGATACCTGCACGAAAAATAATATACTGCCAGAGGCGGTGAGGTAAGTCAACGCCGCGATGCAATGCGATCGCCCGCTTCGCCCATTCATTTTTGACTGCTAATAATTTTTCCCGGACTTCTTCTGGCTTAAGATCGCCTAGCCAATTCATCTGTAAAGTTGCTTGATAATTGCTTGAATGCAACACTCTCGCAGCCCAAGCAGATAGTTTTAGCACAGATGGACCACTGAAACCCCAATGGGTAATGAGCAATGGTCCGGTTTGTTCTAGTTGGGGCTTTCCTGGTACGCTTAAGCGTAACCGCACAGAGTTGACACTCACACCAGCCAACTTCAAAACTTTTTCATCACGAATGTTGAAGGTAAATAAAGAGGGGACTGGTGGTTCAATTGTATGTCCCAACGCCTGAGCTATTTTATACCCAATAGGATTGCTACCCGTGGCAAGGAGTAGGCGATCGCACTCCAAAGTTTCTCCCGACTTAAGAAGAATTTCAAACACAGTGCTGTGTTCAGAGTTCTGAGTTTTAGATATTTTCACTGAAGCAACAAATATCCCAGTACGTATTTCTACCCCAGTTGCTTTTGCTGTATTTATCAGACAGTTCACGATAGTTTCGGAACTATCAGTGATGGGAAACATCCTTCCATCAGCTTCGGTTTTCAGCGGTACTCCGTGAGCCGCAAACCAGGCTATTGTATCCTTAGCTTGAAAGCGAGTGAACGCACCCAGCAAAGCTTTCCCGCCTCTGGGATAATTTTGTACCAATTCTGACGGGTTAAAACAAGCTTGAGTGACATTGCAGCGTCCGCCACCAGAAATACGGACTTTTGCCAGGACTTCACGACTGGCTTCGAGTATTGTAACTTTTGCGTAGGGGTTGGCTTCCGCTGCTGCGATACCTTCGGTGCTGCGCTGCGCGCAGATCGCACCAAAAAAACCAGCTGCGCCACCACCGACGACGACTACCCGTAAAGGTTTCACTTTTTCCGTTCTCCTCTCATTCCTTGGCGTCCTCCGTGTCCTTGGCGGTTCATTTTAAGAGGACTCCCATAGCTTATCTATTCTATTGCTAACTTAACGTGAGTTCTCAGAACCTCTCCCACCCAACCTCCCTCTCCTACAAGGAGAGGGAGGAGCTAAGTAAAAATGGGATTTTTAAGCCTCTCCCCTTGTAGGGGAGAGGTTTGGAGAGGGGTCAAATCAGGATACATCGAACTCACGTTAACTTACCTTATGGTAGGGGTAAACATCTTTAATGTTGGCATTGAAATACTTGCCATGTGATGGAGCACTCATTAACCCTGCGTAAACTGTAGCAGGAACGTCTTTATACTGATAGATTTCTCCCTTTTGAAACTCAATTTCCAGAACTTGATTCAACTCATCATATCCAACACTACGCAGATACTCTGACTCAACTGCTATTCGCTTATTAACTGTTCTCTGAAGTACTATTTCTCTAACTTCTTGAACAACTTGCGGCTGAACTGGCAACTCAAGAAACTTCTCAGCGTAATCTAAAAATTGGTCGCTATGATACATATAAAATTGAAATTTATCGTTCCCAACTTCAGATATAATTTCTTGAATTAAATCCGGTCTTGGTTCCAGTGTTTCTCCCTTATACTTTAACCACCAATCCTCTTTATTATCATCTGTGACAAAGATGAGCGGTCTTTGTTGAACTTTGGCATAATCTATTAATTGAAACCAAAGAATCACATCACCATAGCTTTTGGGAACAGGTTTATTAGCATCTTTGTATCCTGGTGGCTTGTGATACTGGAATCGTTTTTCAGCTTTCTGATAGTAAATATTTTCTAGTTCTTCTTCAGTGTAAGGCTGACCAACTTTACCCTCAAACAAATCAGATAGCTGTTCTCGTAGTTCGTCATATTCAAGATAATTCGGGTGATGGTCTTGAGCTATGCTAATTTGAGATATCACTTTTTCTATGACTTGTTCAATATCTTCTAAAATTTCCTGAGTATTGATAAATGGATGCCGTTTGTATTCCTGAAAATCATTTCTTATGTCTTGAAGTTTTTCATTTAAACTTTTCTCGATTCTTTCATATGCTTTCACATACCTTTCTATAACATAGACTCGATTCTTTTGGTACTCATAACCCACTTGATAAGGTATCCAAATTCTTTCTTGTAGCCGAGTCAGAATTTCAAAAAATCTTGCTCGCGTTTCTGGCGTATAACAGTAAATGTGTAATAAAACATTCGTATCAAAAGAAAAAATACAATTTTTCCAAATTTCAGATAATTCTTCCGCCGTAGGTTTATAATAGCCACGAAATAAATTTCGCATATCCAGTTTCTAAATTTACGCTAATAGGACTAGAATAGAAAACATTCTTGCAAAGCAGAGAAGTGCAATGTCTTTTTTCTAGAATGTGGTAAGAGCGTATTGATTCATCAGTCTAGAGACTGAATTCGTTAAAATTTCAGTCCCTCAAGCTTCAGCTATGATCCAGAAATGAGAAGTTTCTGCCTGGTATGAGGACTAATTGAGAATTCGGCTTGCAGAAATATAATGTAATTTTATATACTTAAAATTTGAATACAAAGTAAATATACTATATTAAATATAATATTTTCATAAAGTTAATCAGCCCATTCTTGTAATTTCTGGACTCAACAGCATAGTATTCACCCTGAGAAGTTAATATGTGGGTGCTAACCTGCAAAGGCACAATGTTTACCAAGAAAGTCGTCACAGCAACTGGCTTGTACCAAGCTATTGGTAAAGGATGCAATGAAAACAAGTCTTCGATGAGTTTGAATAAAATGAGACAAAACTTAACAAAGACGACAGCCGTTGCTGCAGTTATCGGGGTTGCAACTTGTCTATTTCCGGCGATCGCTCAAGCGCAAACAAGCGATCAAGCTCAAGCGCAAGTGACAAGCGATCAAGCTCAAGCGCAACCAGGGCGATCTCGCCGCTCAGCATCGAAATTGATAGCTGACGAGCCGCCGAATGTACAGGCAAACGTTCGTGCTATTAAGTTTGTTTTGGATACCTCTGTTCAGAATACTGAACCAGACCTCAACGTAGGAAAGTTCCCTGGAGCTATTCAAGACTTTGAAATTGATAGCTACGACGACAATCTCGACCTATTTCGTGAATCTGGAACTCTGACGACATCTACACTTACGATAGATCCTAGTACTAGTGATGTATTACCCAGAATTCCAGACTTTGACGGCGACAACATTGGATTTAACAGAGATATCGTGCCTGGTGGTACTTTTAACAATGACTGGTTAAGGTTTGATGCTACGTTTCCCGACACCCCTACAACATTGACTTTGTTCATTCCATCCAATGATCCGAGTCTAATTAATTCGCTATCCGGTTTAGATGAGATTTTACTATCAGGTCAGGTACAAGCAGTGGTAAGTCGTCCCGATGTTCTTCCAGAACAAAATATAGCAAGATTTCTGGCAAGCAACGAACAGGCTGACAGACGAAGCTTAACCTTTGCCACAGTCCCCGAACCTACTGCTACAGCTAGTTTGCTTGGCGTAGGAACTTTGGGTGCCATAACACTGCTGAAGCGCAACAAGCGTTTGAAGAAGTCTGTTTAATTGAGATCTTGCAACACTTGCAACAGTGAGGAGGCTCAGCCTCCAAACCCTCGTTACCAGGTTCAACCTGGTAACGAAATATAGAGCCTCTGGCTCTTGTTGGGTGCAAGATCTGAATGTGAAGTACCCCTTTTTGCTTCGCTGAAAAAGGGGTGATTCGTCATCTCACGCAATCACTACCCCACCCTACGAGTACGTTGAGGGCTTCGCCGTGAGCGCTCAGCCGAACGGTGGGGACTTCCGCGAACTAGTTAACAATCCTCGCGGGAAGTCCCCCGGTTCCATTCCTACACCGGGGGATGAGAGCGAGGGCAGAATTTTGGCATTGCTGAATCATATCATGTTCGGCTAATTAGTTATGATTCCCACGTTGACTGCACCCCACACGCCAGTCGCCTGCTGTCGGGAAACAAGGACTGCAGCGCTGGCTCCCCTTTATCCCCTCCCCGCAAGCGGGGAGGGGACGTGAAGCGTAGCTTTACGGGGGTGGGGTTCTTCAGCAATGAGAAGTAATCAACCGAACCTGATATCAAAATATGAGTTTCAAAATTCTCATTGATGTAGAGACGTTGCATGCAACGTCTCTACAGGGATTTGCTGGAAATTGAACATCGTACTACAATCATATTTCATGGTCCAATTTAGCAACGCCAATTTTTTAATAATTCTTAATAATACCATACAAAATCTAATTTTTTATTTTTATAAAGTTAATTAGCGAATTCTTGCAATTTCCCCAGTCAGCAGCTTAGTATCCTGCTAAAAAGTGATTGTGGGTGTTGACCTACCCAAGCATAATGTTTACCAGGAAAATCGGGATAGCAACGGGCTTATACCAAGCTATCGGATTTATTCAAACCATTAAATAACATAGGTTTTAAGAATGGTGAAAATTCAGCTTATGAAACTCTGCCCATTCCGATTCTCGACTTTTACTGGAAGTGCCTTGTTTTGGCTGTTAGCCTCCTACCCCGTAACAGCACAAATCGTCCCAGATACAACCGTTAATACAATCGTTACACCCTCTGGTAAGACCTTCGAGATCACTGAGGGAACTCAAAAGGGAAGCAATCTGTTCCACAGTTTTCAACAGTTTTCTATCCGCGCTGGCGAAACTGCTAAGTTTAACAATGCTAGTGACATTGTGAACATCATTAGCAGGGTAACGGGTGGCTCTATCTCTAATATTGATGGTTTAATCCAAGCCATGGATAAAGCCAATTTGTTTCTTATCAACCCCAGTGGCATCGTTTTTGGACCAAATGCTAGATTGCAAATTGGGGGTTCGTTTGTAGCGAGTACAGCGGACAGTCTGAGATTTGCCGATGGCACAGAATTTAGCGCGACCAATCCTCAAGCTCCCCCTCTGTTAACGATAAGTGTTCCTCTTGGGCTGCAATTTGGCTCAAATCCTAAAGGGATTGTTAATCAATCCCAAGCAGTCGATAGTTCTGGCTTTACTGTTGGTCTGCAAGTCCCCGCCGGGAAAACTTTGGCGCTGGTAGGCGGTGATGTATCCCTAGAGGGTGGTAGTTTAACAGCAGATGGAAGAATTGAGCTAGGTAGCGTTGGGACGGGTTCGGTAACTCTAACTGTAAGCCCACAAGGCTACTACGTTTTGGGATATTCGGGCGTGCAGAACTTTCAGGATATTGATCTCTCTGGTGGCGCTTTCGTTAATACTATAAGTGAAGGTGACGGCGGTATTCAAGTACAGGGCAGGAACGTCAACCTTAGCCAAGCTGCTGAAATTTTTACTAATACTCCCGACTCAGGTGCAGGCACAGGAGGAAATCTAACAGTAAACGCTGCTGAGTCTGTCAACTTGAGTGGAGGTGACACTAGTTTAGTCACTGAGACTCAAGGTACTGGGTCTGCTGGCAACTTAACAATCACAACTAGGAAGCTAACAGTTACAGATGGTGCATCTATACGAACTCCTAGTGTTGGTTCGGGTAAAGCTGGGGATTTACTAGTGAAAGCAACTGATTCTGTAGAACTATCAGGAACAACAGCCGATGGTCAGCAATTCAGTAACTTGTCTGGACAAGTCCTAGAAGACGCTACAGGGAACGGTGGAAACCTGACTGTTGAAACAGGACGACTGACAATCCGAGATGGAGCACGCATATCGGCTTCAACATTTGGGGCGGGTCAAACCGGGGATATACGAGTAACAGCAACTGACATAGAACTGGTGGGGACAGGGAAAACACCAATTGAAGGAGGAAAATTCCTTCCCACGAGTGGCATTTTTTCTCAAGCCGGAAGGAGCGACATAGAAAATACAGGTAATGCTGGAAATGTGATCATTCAAACTCAACGGCTAACTGCCAAGGATGGAGGACAGATATCCGCAGCTACCTGGAAAAAGGGAAATGGTGGGAATTTGACCATAAACGCCGATTCGATTCAACTGAGTGGGTTTTCACCAACGGCTACTCTCGATAGGGGTAGCAGTGGCTTTTTTGTTTCTGCTGAGGAGCCAACAACTACGGGTAATGTCGGAAATCTCAATATTAATACTACGTTGCTTACAGTCGAGAATGGAGCTAAAATCTCAGCTGATAATAAGGGCACAGGTCAAGGGGGAACCCTAACCTTGGACGTTAGGCAGTTAACGATTCAAAATGGAGGGTTGGTACGCTCTGGCTCTTTTGGTTCTGGTTCCGGCGGAATTTTGACTGTAAAAAATGCGGACTCTGTCTCTGTCATTGGCAAGGGAAGCATTAATTCTTTCCCAGTGGTCAGCACCTTGTCTGCTGCATCTACAGCTTCAGGTCCTGCTGGCAACTTGACAGTTACAACCCGTAATTTAAATGTCAAAAATGGGGGAGAAGTGAGTGTGAGCGGGACAGGTGAAGGTCGTGCTGGCAACTTGACCATTACAGCTAACGACCTTCGCCTCGACGGAGGAAAAATCACTGCGACAACCAACGCCGGAGAAGAAGCGGCGAATATCACGCTACGAAACTTAAACCTGTTGTTGATGCAAAATGGAAGTCAGATTTCTGCCCAAGCTTTCAACAATGCCAACGGGGGAAACATCAATATCGATGCTCGAAATGGTTCTGTGGTTGCCGTTCCTGGGCAAAACAATGACATTATTGCTAGTGCCGTTCGAGGTCGAGGTGGCGAAATTAACATCACAGCCTCTGGCATCTTCGGAATTGAGGAGCGAAACGAAAGACCAATAACCAATGACATAGATGCTAGCTCACAATTTGGCTTGGCGGGTAGCGTGAATATCAACAGACCAGATGTTGAACCGAACTTAAACTTGCCGGAACTGCCCACAGTTCCAGTTGATCCCTCACAACTAGTAGGCACTGGCTGTGCTGCCTTTGCTAATTCAGAAGGTAGTAGTTTTACCATCACTGGACGCGGCGGTTTGCCCCCCAGCCCTTACGAACCCCTCAGCCCTGATGTGGTTTGGTCTGATACTCGCCTTCCTAACATTACAGCACAGCGCGGCCAAGTCACCACTCCCCCACCCTCTGACACTCATGTAGCTGCAATTGTGCCTGCTACTGGTTGGGTGTTCAACGGCAAAGGTCAAGTTACACTTGTCTCCAATGCATCACGTACCCCTGGTTTAGGATCTACTGCTGCTAAATGTCCTAAACAGTAATGATTCTTAAGCTTCTCAGGTCTAAAGACACTGAGATTTCTGAAGAGTCCATAAAAGAACTTTCTTAGGCTGACTTAAACAACCTCTACTGATTCCAGCTAAGTCAAACTTAGCCATCATCGCTACTTTACGGATGATATTGGCTGCGCCATTGCAGTCTGCGTTTATTTTCATCCCGATTCCAGTTTTAAACAAACCGCGATTTGTTCTAATACCGCTACTTTTCCACCCTATGCGCCCTTCGGCGCACGCTGCGCTATCGGGTTTTGCGCCAAATTTAGGTAGAACATCATTGTCTAGGAAACTAGCTTTTGATGTATAGCTTTCTTCGGTTTCAATAAAATGTATTCCGTATTGTTCACATAAGTAGGTAGGCGAAAAAATTTAGAACTATGTAACGAAAACTTAACTATAGGCATTAAAGTTAAATTTTACACGTTGCGTACTATAGTTTCCTTTTTCTCCCCTAGCTGTAACACCATCAATGACCGCATAAGCACTCGTTGAACTCATCATCAAATATTTGCCCAGATAGCTCATCTTTTTTTAGGTGGTGCAGAGGTATCTCAAGGCGCTTTGCGTGTAGGTTTAGCTTTCCCTACGAGTGTTGAAGAATTCACCTTCCCTACTCCTATAGAGGGATTTGGTTTTGACTTTGGAAATTTAGTGACTGGAGATTACGCTGATAAATTGTTTAGCGTTAGGGGTGTTTTCGGTTCCTCTGATGTTTTATCAAAAAATGGTTTTTTTGGAGTCGTTGTTGAGGCTGGTGATTCATTAATAGGAAGTTTTCAGACTTTAGGTAGAGGCGAAACTGGCTCTTTATCTATTGATAATGTCAGTTTCACCCGTTCGGTTCCAGAACCAGGTAACGCTGTAGGAATAAGTGTTTTAGCTATCGGCTTGCTGTTAGTCAAACATAAAACAAAACGGTGAAAATAGTAATAGCTATCACTGGGGAAGTATTAATTAGACTACCTTGAAAAGATATCGTAATACTAGTTTATTATGACGACATCAGGTATAAAATCAGGGAGAAGTTTTTACTCAAATCCTAAAGAGGAGTGACCAGTTAATATGAGTAAACTTGCTAGATCCATAACAGCCTCCCTAATTTTTGGCATGGCACTTGCTTTACCTGTTGCCAGCTTTTCATCAGTAGCCCAAGCACAAACGACTAAACCCACAACGACAGCCAAACCCACAACGACAGCCAAACCCACAACGACAGCCAAACCCACAACGACAGCCAAACCCACAACGACAGCCAAACCCACAACGACAACCAAACCCACAACGACAACCACACCTGGAGCTGCAGGGACAACATCTACAGACTCGCCTACTCCAGGTTCAACTACACCTTATACAGGCGCGCCTACACCCACAGCTTCACCTACAGCTACGCCCAGAACAACACCAGGTAAAAAGTAAGAACACTCAGGGAAGATCGGCAATGATCGCCCTTCAATAGTGATACAAAAGCCCCTTGTGCCTTGCGCCTTGGGGCTTTGTCATTGGTTGTTAGTTTACAGCGGTTTTTTGTAGGGAGGGCATTGCTCATTAATATCTCAAAAGTCAATCACATAGACTTTTATGGGCAATGCCCACCTTATAGCATTTTACGAAAAGGATGATACAAATCGGTAGTGTAGAGACGAGAGGTGGCGCGTCTTTACAGAATTTCAATGTGTCGCGATTAACGTGAAATGGTATTACGATTGGGACTTTGCCATGAGTCGTTAATTTAAGCTATTATCACAGGAATATTCTCTCAATTTCTATGCAAGAATCGGGCTACATCCTAGCATTGGATTTGGGTACAACAGGCAACCGTGCCTTTGTGTTTAACGCAGACGGCAAGATTGTCGCTCAGGCATATAAAGAACTGACACAATACTATCCTCAGCCTGGATGGGTAGAGCATGACCCTGTGGAAATCTGGCAGGCTACTTGCTGGGTTATGCAAACTGCAATTCAAAATGCCCAAATTGCCCCCGATGAAATTGTTGCGATCGGGCTAACGGTGCAGCGCGAAACTTGCTTGATTTGGGATAAAACCACTGGGCAACCCCTCCATCGGGCGATTGTATGGCAAGATCGCCGCACTGCTCCCCTTTGCCATCAGTTGCAACAAGAATATGCTCAGGAGATTTACGATCGCACTGGGCTGATCATCGATGCCTACTTTTCAGCCACAAAGCTATCATGCCTATTAGAGCATTTTGCAGGCGTTGACCTGAAAAACGTCTTAGCTGGGACAATTGATACTTGGGTGCTGTGGAATCTAACGGGTGGTAAAGTTCATGCCACTGATCACAGCAACGCCAGCCGTACGATGTTGATGAATCTGGCAACGTGTGAGTGGGATGAGACACTGTTAAATCTGTTTAAGATTCCTGCTCATATCTTGCCGCATATTCAGCCTAGCTTGGGAACCTTTGGAGTGACTGATGCGAGCTTATTAGGCGTTGAAATTCCCATCACTGCCATTTTAGGAGATCAACAGGCAGCTTTGTTTGGACATGGCTGCAATGAGCCAGGTTTAATGAAATGCACCTACGGCACCGGAAGCTTTTTGGTTGCTCACACTGGCTCTGAAATCGTGCGTTCCCAGCATCAACTCTTAAGTACCCTGGCATGGACTCAAGCAAATAGCGATGGTAGTTTGGATGTGGGATATGCATTAGAAGGCAGCATCTTTACTAGTGGAGCGTGCATCCAGTGGTTGCGTGATGGCATCAAGCTGATTGCAACTGCTGCTGAAACTGAGGCGATCGCCAATCGAGTTGCAGATAATGGTGGGGTTTACTTTGTGCCTGCATTTAGTGGACTGGGCGCACCTCATTGGGATATGACAGCTAGGGGAGCGTTTTTCGGCATTACCGCAATGGTACAACGCGAGCATTTGGTACGCGCCGTACTTGAGGCAGTGGCTTACCAGGTTCAAGAAGTCGTGCAGGCAATTAATGCATCCAACAGTATTTCCATTGAACGGCTGAGCGTGGACGGTGGTGCTTGCGAGAACAACTTCCTCATGCAGTTCCAAGCAGATGTATTGGGAATTCCAGTTGAACGTCCTGTGATGCGCGAGATGACTGTGCAAGGTATCGCATTTGCCGCAGGGCTTGCGGCAGGATTTTGGGATAGCTATGCGGCACTAGTACGGCAACGACAAATTGATCGCGTGTTTGAGCCTGGTGTGGGAAGAAATCACGCTTTGGAATTCGCTACTTGGCAAAAGGCAGTAGAACGGGCTAAGCACTGGGCTGATTAACAGTTAACAGTTATCAGTTAACTGTTATCAGTCATCAGTTATCAGTTAACTGTTATCAGTCATCAGTGAGTCACTGCGGCTGGTACTGTTCACTGGTTTAACCTGCTAGTCCACTGTTTCAGACTGCAAATTTCTCAGCACTTTATTTTCTTGTTTGTTTAACTCCCCAGGCTGGATTCGAACCAGCGACCAATCGATTAACAGTCGATCGCTCTACCACTGAGCTACTGAGGAACGCTCCGATTTCTTATAGTAAGGCTAAAAGTAGGATATGGCAAGTACTTTTGGAAACTTTTTTGGAATTTATTTTTGGGATAGGCGAAACACTAGTATTTGCATGCCTTTGCGGTTCATACTTCCTCTCAACGATTACGAGGACACTGCAAACAAAGTTTTCAACGCTGTCACAGAAACGTTCTACTGGGGACTTCACTACTCAAAATTGAGCACTATTTAATTCAGCACTATTTACCCATCCGCAATTCAGCTAAACGCTGACGTGCCTTAGCATCGATAGAATTAGCTAAAAACCTTGTGTTGGATTGTTTTCCCGATTTATATTTTTGCCGCGCCCGACAAACGCTTGCTTGTACCTCATAACACAGTTGGTGCGCTGACATCCATTCAGCCCCGTAACCCTGTACCATCAACTGCTGCGGTCGGTCTGAGGTGGCAACAATCATGCGAGAAATAAGAGATTGGGCGATTGTTGAGCGTAAAGATGCACAGACTTTTTCAATGTAAGTGTCTGCTGTTTGCCCGAAGTCTGTAAAATGAACTGATAAAAGCTCAGTAATAATTTCTCTGTTGCTACAGGTATTTTGATATTGGGCATCGAACACAATTTGAGTGTCATAACCCGCAAACGCACTGTAGCTGGTTAAAGCTTCAATCAGTTCGTAACGTGCTGCCTCTAGTCCGGCAGTATCACGGGTTTTTTTCAAGCAAGACCAAGCGCCGATGATGTTGTAGCCGTCCACAAGCAAAACGGCTTGAGGTGAGAAACGGGACATGATGTTGAATCACAATTTTCTAAAGTTAACAAAATTCATTCATAAGATTTATAGTAATTCAATCATTCCTTGTAACACTATGTTACAAAAAAAAAGGCATATAAGGGCTGTAGGCAAGAAGCCAAAAACAACAAGCCGATCAAAAAGTCACCTGCAGGAGGGTTACCTTCCTGCAGGTGACTGGCTCTCAAAAGTCAAAAGAATTTTTTTAACTTTTAACTTTTAACTTTTAACTTTTAACTTTTGACTTTTCTTGACTTACACCCCTAAGTTTGGTGAACTTTCGTCGTGCAATTCCATCAGGCGTCGTTTGAGGCGCTGCGGTTCACCCCGATCCACTAAAGAACCCCTTTCTAGTAGTAAAGCACCGTCACAGTAATTCAACTCGTCTAAGCGATGGGTTACCCAGAGGGCTGTAATACCCCGGCTTTTGACTAGGCGGCGGACAGCAGCTACTAATTCCAATTGACTATCTGGATCGAGTAAAGCAGTCGGTTCATCTAACAATAAGACTTCACAGCGACGGGCTAAAGCGCCAGCGATCGCCACCCGTTGTTTCTGTCCACCACTCAAAGCGTAGATCGGACGTTTTTGCAGTGATAGTAAATTTACCGCCCCTAGCGCCTCCTCAACGCGATCTCTGACAGCAGCTGGTGGCAGTTTTTCCTCCACCAGCCCAAAAGCCACATCAGCACCAACTGTTGGCATCACCAGTTGATGGTCAGGATTTTGGAAGACAAAGCCCACAGGATGCAAAAGTCCAATTTCACCAGACTGGGGAGTTAATAGCCCCGCCAGCAGTCTGAGTAACGTGGATTTGCCTGAGCCGTTTGTACCCAAGAGCATCCAAAATTCACCCCTGGGGACTTCTAGAGAGCAAGACTTTATAACATTCTCTCCCGACGACCAGCTAAAGTTTAAATCCTTGACCTCAATACCTAGTTCCGCCATGAGTACACTACCAGATGGTTACTCAGCACCTATAGCGAAGAAACCAGGTGGTCTGCCAGCTCCAGCGGCTGAACCATCTTTCTGAGTCAGCTGCACCCCAGAAATTTCACTGGCGCGTACGGCAACTTTTTTCTCTGTCTTGCCTTCGCTCTCTAATTCCACAATATCAGGGTTGCCAGAGCGGATCGCTGTCAAAATGTGCTGATAAATCTCCTGGGCATCCTCAGCTGACTTACGTTCTATGGATATAGGGAAAGCTGTGTTTCTTAGGGTTAAGTCGATGGTAAACATTTAGCCTTAATCAAATTTAACTGTAGAACTCATTTTAATGTTAGCTCGCAAGTCTAAGTTGGAAGTAGCAGAGGCAGTGCGTTGCTCGAAGCAGCACCTGTTTAAAGTAGCGTCGCACCAAGTGCCATAGATAGACAAGCAGCCAACCCGGATTAGTTCCCTAAAAACG
Source organism: Scytonema sp. PRP1 (assembly GCF_036697665.2). Classification (NCBI taxonomy): domain Bacteria; kingdom Bacillati; phylum Cyanobacteriota; class Cyanophyceae; order Nostocales; family Scytonemataceae; genus Scytonema; species Scytonema sp. PRP1. The sequence goes on from NZ_JBAHYJ020000089.1 coordinate 147,006, forward strand.
TACATTTAGACGTATTTATATATATTTAGTTAAAGAAATTAAAAATACACTGGAAAAATTACAGAATCTTACCTAGAATATATTAAAGTCGGTAAATAATTGTAAACTGGATTGACAACCCAGTTAACTTTCTGTTTTAAGCAGACAGTCAAATGTCAGTCTTAGAATAGAGAAACCGGAAACCTGTAATTATAAAAGTTTGGAGATTTGTTGTAATGACCATCGCAGTTGGACGCGCCCCTAGTAGCAGAGGGTGGTTTGACGTATTAGACGACTGGTTAAAGCGTGACCGTTTCGTGTTTGTAGGTTGGTCAGGAATATTACTATTCCCCTGCGCCTTTCTAGCACTTGGCGGTTGGCTGACCGGTACGACGTTTGTGACAAGCTGGTATACGCACGGCTTAGCCTCATCGTACCTGGAAGGCTGCAACTTCCTAACAGTAGCTGTATCTACACCAGCAGACAGCATGGGACACTCACTGTTGCTGTTGTGGGGACCAGAAGCACAAGGGGACTTGACCCGTTGGTTCCAATTAGGCGGGTTGTGGCCATTCGTGGCGCTGCACGGAGCCTTTGGTCTGATTGGCTTCATGCTGCGGCAGTTTGAAATCGCACGTTTGGTAGGGATTCGTCCTTACAACGCTATAGCGTTTTCTGCACCAATTGCGGTATTCGTCAGCGTCTTCTTGATGTACCCCTTGGGACAGTCTTCGTGGTTCTTCGCCCCCAGCTTTGGAGTGGCAGCAATTTTCCGCTTCCTGTTGTTCTTGCAAGGCTTCCACAACTGGACACTCAACCCCTTCCACATGATGGGAGTAGCGGGTGTACTTGGTGGAGCGCTGCTGTGTGCCATCCACGGTGCAACAGTAGAAAACACCTTGTTTGAAGACGGCGATGCAGCCAACACCTTCCGCGCCTTCAACCCCACCCAAGCCGAAGAAACCTACTCAATGGTGACGGCAAACCGTTTCTGGTCACAGATCTTCGGGATTGCCTTCTCCAACAAGCGCTGGTTACACTTCTTCATGTTGTTTGTGCCAGTCACAGGCTTGTGGATGAGTGCAGTTGGTATTGTCGGTTTGGCACTCAACCTGCGGGCATATGACTTCGTGTCGCAAGAATTACGTGCGGCAGAAGACCCAGAGTTTGAAACTTTCTATACCAAGAACATTTTGTTGAACGAGGGCATCCGCGCTTGGATGGCTCCTCAAGATCAGCCTCACGAAAAATTTGTATTCCCTGAAGAGGTACTACCACGTGGTAACGCTTTGTATAGTCTTCCTATTCCTAGCGTTTCATAGCTAAGTTTTCCCCGCCGAATGGCGGGGTTTTTTGTTATTTGTTCTTGTACTAATGACAAATCATGAATATGTGTTATATTGAGTGAAGGTGAATAACCCAGAGCTAAAAACTCTGCCTTTTTGAGACTAAGACCGTTTAGGCAACAAGGAGGTGATGCCCATGATAGAAAGTAGTAAATGCATGGGTCATCAGGTTGCAGTTAGCCGGCTGTGCGCCGGGGCTGTTCTCTAGAAGCTAGCCTTAGTCTTTTAGTAAGACTAAGTTAGACTAAGTGGCTAGGCGAGCTCGGAGTTCCTTCCGGCAGTCTGGTTGCAACCTGAAGACCCGCTAGACCGCTCCCACTTAGATCAACTGATCTGAGTAGGAGCGGATAGTTTTATCTAAGGAAGGTCTTCTTAAGAAGAACACACAATATCCGCACAAATAAATATGTTTCATTTAGCTAAAACAAAAATTCATCCCACGCCTGACACGAAGTGCAGGGTGGGATGAATGTTTTGGGCTCGGAGGAGTCCCACAAGAAAACAATATTTGATTTCAATCAGATGAGTGATGGGGTGGGCGACGAATCGCCAATTTGTGTGCAAGTTTTCTGGTGTAATAGTTTTGGTTTGCTTGATCTACATTGGTGTCTGATAAGCCTCTGTCCAGTTGCATAACGACTACTGGTAAGCGATTCCGTTGCCGTGCCGTGAAAGTAAGTCGGCACATCTTGATTAATACAAGTTACCAATTGGTTTGTCCGATAGCGCAAATACACCCGACGGGCGGCGAGCCACGCATTATGAATGGAAGAAACACTTCCCTCTCTCACTCCGTTCGGCTGAGCGTTCACGGCGAAGCCCTCAGTTCCTCTCTCCTTAGGGAAAAAAGCTATCACAATCAAGAGAAATAGCGTCTGTTTGCTTGAACCGATATAAATACGAAGTATTTATCTTGCTGGAACATTTATTGAGCAAGTAACGTCAATTAAGATTGTCGGTCTAGGATTGTTGACTTTATACAAAATACAACAGTTACACTCAAAAATTTTGTAACAAAGACGTAGCTAGTACCACGTATGTAGGCATTACCTACAAAACAGGAGTACGGCATCTGTGTGTTCGGTTAAACAACCTTAAACAATTGAAGGAGTAAATTCCGCGTCCTATTTGCAAGCTAGGGTCTTTTAAGAACTGTCAGGAGGAAGAGGAAATAGCAGCACTCAGCCTCTATATTCCACAATGAAGAGGGCATAATGTCAGTGACTACCAGTCCTTTTTTAGTTCAAGATCCTACAAAAGAACAAAGAAATTCAGTTTTTGGGATTTCATGATATGGCGCAGCTACTTACTGAGGCAGAAATTCAAGAAAGGGTAAGCCATTTGCCAGATTGGACACGACAGGGGTCAACGTTGCAGTATAACCGCAAGTTTAAAGACTTTGTCCAAGCTATAGAGTTTGTGAACAAGCTTGTTCAGCCTGCTGAGTCAGCAGGGCATCATCCAGATATCGAGATTTCTTACAACAAAGTCAAAATTTTACTCACAACGCATGATGCTGGTGGGTTAACGCAGAAAGACTTTGATTTGGCAGAGGTGATTTCCCAAATCAATTAAGTGATTTGCTTGCGTTGCTATTTGCTTCAAAAATTGCATATGTTTATAGCTTTGTAAGTGGAAAAAAGCCCTTGCACAGGAGGTTTTGGAGTACATGTTATCTAGAAATTTCTTTCAAGACACTGAGATGAGATGTGTGACAGTTTATAAGGCGATCGCTTCCATCTTGTCATCGACTTTTTCCGACTTATAATTACGAGTAAATACAACTATGTTTTTGCATAAGTTAATTCCATGGTTTCTTTACCTAAACTTAATTCGTTGTTAGCTTGGCAAAAACTAAAATAGTGTAGAGGGCTAATATGCCTAATCCACAAGTATCAATAAAAACTCGTAATTTCGAGAATATTTCCAGAGTAGTTGCAGCAAAAAAGTTATCTATAGAAGGTGTGAGGAGAACAGGAAAGATGTCTAATCTCTTGTGGAAATGCTTGATGGTCAGTCCAGCGCTTTTAGGAGCAACATTGTTGGTTCCCACAACAGCGATCGCTGGTCAAAACAACACCAACCATCAAGTTGTGAAGACGGAAGTTTCACAAATCGACAATAATCAAGAAGCTTCTTCATCAGTATCAGTATCAACATCAACAACTTCAAATACAACTGAAGTTACCCCCAAGCCAGAAACATTGGCTCAAGCACAACAAACTGAAGTCAATGTTTTGCAGCAAGTTAACAGCTACAGCGAAGAGGGGAAAACTTCTCAGTCCCAAGTGACATCAGTTTCCCAGTTCTCCGACGTGCAGCCAACAGACTGGGCTTTCCAAGCATTGCAGTCCTTAGTTGAACGCTATGGTTGTATTGCTGGTTATCCCAATGGTACATACCGTGGTAACCGTGCTTTGACCCGTTATGAATTTGCTGCTGGTTTAAATGCATGTTTAGACCGGGTCAACGAACTGATTGCTACAGCAACAACTGACTTGGTCAGGAAAGAAGACTTGGCTACCTTGCAGCGTTTGCAAGAAGAATTTTCTGCAGAACTAGCTACCCTGCGCGGTCGTGTAGATACATTAGAAGCAAAGACAGCAGAATTGGAAGCTAACCAGTTCTCAACAACTACCAAACTCGTTGGTGAAGCAATCTTCGCCCTCACTGATGCTTTTGGCGATACAGCAGGCGGTAACAATAATACTGTCTTCCAAAACAGGGTACGTTTAGACTTCCAAACAAGCTTCACTGGTAGAGACGTTCTGCATACCCGTTTGGCTACTGGTAACGCCAGAAGATTGGATCTAGGGACGCCTACCTTCAATGGAAAAACCTCCGCTGAAGGCTTTCAAACCTTTAACCTTACAGGGGATACCAGTAACAGTAACGATGTTGTCCTAGATTGGCTGGCTTACTACGTCCCTGTAGGACCTGCCCAACTTTATGTTGCAGCGACTGGTGGTATTCACAGCGATTATGCTGCTACCAACAACCCCTACTTTGAAGACTATGACGGCGGTAATGGTGCTTTGACCACCTTCGCTTCAGAAAACCCAATCTATCGGATTGGTGGTGGCGCAGGTGCAGCACTCAACATCCCCTTTGGTAGGGGTGGTGGTATCCTCAAACCAAGTTCGTTAACTTTAGGTTACTTGGCTTCTGAAGCGAATACTCCTAATGGAGGTTCAGGTATCTTCGAGGGGAATTATGCTGCTTTAGGACAGTTGAACTTTAATCTTGGTCAGCGGTTTGCATTAGCAGCTACCTACGTCCACGGATATCACGGTGCAGGTAGTGCTTTATTTGATGCTGGCGGATTCCAAGGACAAAACGTGCCTGTAGTAGGTACCTCACTAGCCAATGGTCTCAGCACCACGAACGCATCTTCTAGTAACTCCTACGGTTTGTCAGCAGCGTTGAGACCGAGTGACAAGTTCTCTATTAGTGGCTTCGTTTCCTATCACGACATCAACGGCTTTGGTGCCAATGATAATTATGAAGCTTGGAGCTACGGAGCTGGAATCGCCTTACCTGACTTTGGAAAGCGCGGTAACGTCTTAGGTATTTTTGCAGGTGCACAACCTTATGCGCGTGGTCGAGTAGCAGGCGCTAACGACATACCTTACAGTATCGAAGGCTTCTACAAGTACCAGGTGAGCAATAACGTCTCCATCACTCCTGGTGTTATTTACCTGACATCTCCTGGTCAGAACAGCAACAACGATGATGCGATTATTGGAACTCTAAGAACAACCTTCACCTTCTAGAGGGTTGACAATTTCTAGAACATTTTGTAATTAAATAAATTGCTCCCCGCCTTACAGCGGGGCTTTTTATATTTTTGGAGGCTAATCAACAGTGATTGATTTCCTTACAATTGCTAACAATTGCTCATCTTTAAGTAAACGTAAGACTTCGCTTCCATTCCTCTCCCTTTCTAGGGGAGAGGCTTTGACTCTCAAGCGGATCTTATAGCGAAGGGGGCTGGGGGGTTAGGTTTATTTTATGTTTTTTAAGGTTGACCTACTTACTATTTCACGTTCATCACGATACATATGAATTTTGTAGAGACGCGCTCTCATGAAAGCGTCTCTACAAAAAAGAGAGTAGGTTACACAGAGCAAGCTTCATCTGTTAAATTTAAAAAACTAAAACCAAAACCCCACTGGATAACCGGAGTATACTAGTAAAGAGGACAAGAAAAGTAAAAAATAAAAAATTATTTTGACTTTTAACTTTCTCTGTATCTCCTCTGTTTTAAACCCATCACCTCTTCTAAAAGCTGCTGTGGAACTATCGTGTAAATCAGAATACGGAATTCTTGCTTTATTAGAGCTAGCAATTCATTACCAAAGCGGGGAACCCCTGCAAATTCGACAGATTGCTGCACAACAAAATATACCAGACCGCTATCTAGAACAGCTGTTGGCGACCTTAAGGCGTGGAGGTCTAGTCAAAAGTCAGCGCGGGTCAAAGGGTGGTTATCTGTTGGCGCGAGAACCCTGGAAAATCACTCTTTTCGAGGTATTGAGTTGTTTAGAAGGGTTAGATGTGCGCCCATGTGAAGAAGATGTCAATCCTAAAACTGTAGACAGTGCTGTTGTAGAAGATATTTGGCAAGAGGCAAGGCTTGCGGCAAACGCAGTTTTGCAAAAATACACGCTTGCGGAGCTGTGTGAAAAACGAGATTCTCGACGACAGTTGGACATAATGTACTACATTTAGTCAATAGTCAATAGTCAATGAGAAAAAAAGGTTGTTAATTTTTATGATTGACTGTTGACTAATGGCTCATAACTCATAACTAATGACTAGGAACTCAGGTATGCGAATAGCTCGTGATATTACAGAACTTGTTGGGCGTACTCCTCTGGTGCAACTCAACCGTATCCCGCAAGCGGAAGGTTGTGTCGCACAGATTGTGGTGAAGCTGGAAAGTATGAACCCAGCGGCTTCAGTAAAAGACCGAATTGGCGTGAGCATGATCAACACCGCAGAGGCAGAAGGGTTGATTGCTCCTGGGAAAACGATATTAGTGGAACCCACCTCTGGAAATACCGGAATTGCCCTGGCAATGGTAGCAGCGGCAAAAGGCTATCGATTAATTTTGACAATGCCTGAGACAATGAGCGGTGAACGAAGGGCAATGCTGCGGGCGTATGGAGCCGAATTAGAACTGACGCCAGGAATTGAAGGTATGAGTGGGGCAATTCGGCGGGCGCAGGAAATCGTTGATACGACGCACAATGCCTATATGTTACAGCAGTTCCGTAACCCAGCTAACGCAAAAATACACCGGGAAACGACAGCAGAGGAAATCTGGGAGGATACTGACGGACAGGTAGATATGATTGTTGCTGGAATTGGAACGGGTGGTACGATTACAGGTGTTGCCGAAGTTATCAAAGCACGCAAATCGAGTTTTAAGGCGATCGCAGTAGAACCAGCAAATAGCCCAGTTTTAGCTGGAGGAAAACCCGGACCCCACAAAATTCAGGGAATCGGTGCAGGGTTCATTCCCCAAGTGCTAAATGTAAATATGATAGATGAAGTGATTTCTGTTACCGATGAAGAAGCGATCGCTTACGGTCGGCGTTTGGCAAGAGAAGAAGGGCTACTCTCTGGCATTTCCAGTGGAGCAGCTTTGTGTGCTGCCATTCGTGTCGCTCAACGCAAAGAAAACGAAGGGCGCTTGATAGTAATGATTCAGCCGAGTTTTGGAGAAAGGTACTTAAGTACACCATTGTTCCAAGACTTGGAGCCAAGAGTAGCAGTTAGCATCAGCTAACGATAAATTGGAAGAATGGCAGATAAGACGAACCACTACGAAACACTCAAAGTCAATCCCAACGCCAGCCAAGCGGAGATTAAGCAAGCTTATCGTCGCTTGGTCAAGATGTTTCATCCCGACAGCAATCAGGGCACATCAGATCCTGAGCAAATTATCCGCGTTAATGCAGCATATGAGGTCTTGGGCGATGTTCAAAATCGCCAAAATTACGACCAAAGATTGCGTCAGCGATCTCAAAAAACAACCAGCGGTAGGCAACAGCGGGCAGCTGCAGCTCAAAAGCAATACCAGGCGACCCGAAAAACAGGAAGGGATGCGGATGAACAAATTGAGGAATGGCTGCACCTGGTTTATCAACCAGTAAATCGCCTGCTGTTTAGCATTCTCACTTCCCTAAAGGAGCAAATTGAGAAACTAGCAGCTGACCCCTTTGATGATGTCCTCCTAGAAGAATTTCAGGATTACCTAAACGCCTGTCGAGACGACCTCCGGCAAGCGCAAATTACTTTTCGTTCTCTACCAAATCCACCTAGTTTAGCAAGAGCAGCAGCTCACCTCTACTATTGCCTGAATCAAGTTGGTGATGGGTTAGATCAGTTGGAATATTTCCCTCTCAACTACCACGAGAGTTACTTGCACGCTGGGCAAGAAATGTTCCGCACTGCCACTCATTTATATCGTGAGGCACAAGAATCTGTGGGTGCGTATGTGTAGGGACTTTCAAATAAAAAAAAATGCCAAATTTTCTTGTGGGATGGAGAGAAGTCCGAGGGTCGGTTTCCTCCGTTCGCGTAGCGTCTTTGGAGGAGACTCGGAACTTCGGAGTGTCCCCACCCGTCCCAATATTCAGGGCGGGCTAGAAGCCCACCCCACTGCTCACGGGATAATTTATTTCTTGAAAATCCCGTAGTGATGATTAAAACAGTCAATAGTCAACAGATTTAGTTTATGCTGGAAGCAGTAAAAAGTTAAGAAATTTTAAGTTTTGCTCCCAGCTTACTCATGCAATGTATTGTAAATCGCCGCGCTCAGTTTTCAGCAAGTCATCGCTATTGGTTGCCAGAACTGAGCGAAGCAGAAAATATTGAGAAATTTGATGCTTGCTCAAGATTTCCCGGACACGGGCATAACTATGTCTTATTCGTCTCCTTAATTGGGGAATTAGATGAATATGGCATGGTTCTCAACTTGTCCGATGTGAAACACGTTATTAAGCGAGAAGTGACCAGCCAACTGGACTTTTCCTATCTCAACGATGTGTGGTCAGAATTTCAACAAACTCTACCCACCACTGAGAGCATTGCACGGGTGATTTGGCAACGGCTTGCACCCCATTTACCTTTAGTCCGCATACAGCTTTTTGAACATCCTCAACTTTGGGCTGATTATTTAGGAAACGGCATGGAAGCATACCTCACTGTCAGCACTCATTTTAGCGCCGCCCATCGGCTAGCTCATCCTCGCCTCAGCAGCGAAGAAAACTTCGAGATTTACGGTAAGTGCGCTCGTCCCAACGGTCACGGACACAATTATCATCTAGAAGTGACTGTAAAAGGGGAAATTGACCCACGCACTGGGATGATTATTGATTTAGGCGCTTTGAATAAAGCTATAGAAGATTATGTCGTCGAGCCATTCGACCACACCTTCCTCAACAAAGACATCCCGTACTTCGCTGAAGTCGTTCCCACTGCTGAGAATATTGCACTTCACATCAGTCACTTACTGCGATCGCCCATCCAGGAATTGGGAGCCAAGCTCTACAAAGTCAAATTAATCGAAAGCCCTAATAACTCCTGCGAAATTTATTGTACTGAGTCAGATCCTAACTCAGTGAACGCTGCACAGAATGAACCTGTGTTAGTACGCGTGTAGCTGGCTGAAAGCAAATAGCCATTCACATCCATTCATAAGCATTTGAAAGGGGCGCTCTAGTTTTACTAGTCGCCCCTTTTTTTCAACCTTGTTGCCTAAACGTTCCTTGGGTGTACGACTAGAGATGAGAGCGATGGGCGAAGCCCCGCCTCCGGCGATCGCGCGGAGCGCAGTGGGAAGACACGAGGACAATCGCCCAAGCGGCAGAAAACGTCGCGTGAACTGAGGTGCTGATGAGCTTAACAGTTAATGCCGTGTCATGAAAAAGGTAAATCTAATTCTCTTGGGCAGTGAATCCAAGGGCATTTATTTTCAACAAGATGCTAATTTTTTATAAAAACAATAAATAAATCTCAAGGCTAGCAAAAGATTACTCATTGCGATGAATTAGTAAAACAATATAGATTTTTTGTATATATATATAGCGTTTATTAACTCGCTTCTCATACTCCTAAAGTTTAATGTCTGCATATTATACCGAGTTGCTTTCTCTATTGACAAGATGATAGAAAGAAATAGAAAAAATTTTTCAGTAAAATAGAAAGATTAAGGAAACTTTTGCCTGCCTTGCGATTTTTTTTCAAAGTTGACTTAACTTAACATTGTCTTCCCTTAGAGAGATAGCATCAAAAAGTTTTTAAAGATAATATTATTAATAGCTTTAATAATTACGCCAAGACTGACTGAGTTCACAAAAAACACCAATTTTTTCTCTTGAAGTTGTATAGATAACCGTAAAATTGGGTGAAATTAAGCTATCCTAACTGTGAATATTCGGCTTCGTAATACCCAGTTTTTCAGGAGTTTAGTGTGACCGAAAAAGCTCTAAAAGTATGCCCAACAAGGATTATAGTGAATAAGACTTACTCAATGAAAACGGAAAGTAAATTCGCTTAGGTGAAAAAATCAGTAGGTGGAAATTACTAATTATTTGTTTTTTTAGAGCTTTTTGGAAACTAAATTTTATTTGTTAACATCTACTTGAAAGTTCCTTAATATTTCCTTTACTTTGAGGATAAAGAATAAGAAGAGCGTGTGCTAACACAATACTAAAGTTACCGAAAGAAGTTAAGGAGTAGAGGTTATGCAATTACAGCATCATTCAAATGAACCGCTGGTTAGCGTGATTATTCCCACTTATAATCGCCCTGATTATCTCAAAGAAGCTATAAAAAGTGCTGTTAACCAGACATACAAAAATATCGAGATTATTGTGTCTGATGATGCTAGCCCGGAGAATCCTCAAAAAATCATTGAATCTTTTCAAGATCCACGAATCCGGTTTAGACGCAATTCCAAGAATTTAGGAATTTCGTTGAATGTGATCGGAGCATTTCAAGAGGCAAAAGGTAAATATGTTGCTAGCTTGAACGACGATGATGTTTGGAACGACGACTTATTAGAAAAGCTTGTTCCACAGCTTGATGCCAATCCAAATTTAGTCGTAGCTTTCAGCGACCACTACATTATGGATCCCGATGGCAAGATTAATCATGCAGCTACTGAGGAAAATACACAGCGCTGGAAGCGGGATCAACTGAAAGAGGGCATTTATCAACCTTTTTATGAAATTGGGATAGTTCATCAAGCTGTGCCTTCTGCCGTGGCTACTGTTATCCGCAAGGATGCCATTGAATGGGATGATTTTCAGCCTCAAATGGGATCTTTTTGGGATCTGTACCTAACATACTTGGCTTGTCGGAATGGAGGGGGAGCTTATTATTCTCCAGAAAGATTAGCTAAATACCGCGTGCATTTACAGTCGGAATCAATGATTAGTGGTGGTGTAAGCAGCCAGGCAAACATCCGGGCTGGCAAAGCTGGTATTTTTTGCTTCCGTAAGTTTATGGAAGATCAGCGGCTGCAAGAGTTTAAGGGCTATTTCCAAGAGAAATGGTTACAAGCACATACAACTCTAGCCATAGGTTTGATGCGATCTGAACAAGTCAAAGAAGCGCGACCATATCTAGTGCATGTTCTCAGACAAAAGTTCAACTTCAAAACAGTAGCAGCATTTGTCCTCTCGTTGATTCCTCAACCATTGGCACGGAAATTGCTTGCTAGTAGTTAACTAGTTAAAAATATCGACGCTGTGCCCAACGTCGCAAAGAGCGATAGATCACCCATGCCAAAAGTCCAAGGCTGAGATATAGCAATAAGCGGCTAAGTGTAAATGATATGACATCAGGGTATAAAAGCTGAGACGGACTGAGGAAGCTTAGGCTTTTGGCTAAAAGAAACAGTCCAAAAAGAGCATTTCCAGCTAACATCAGGGTTAACAGCACCAAAGCTTGTTCTCGAAAGCGTTGCTGAGGTGTACGACTAGATATGAGAGCGATGGGCGAAGCCCCGCCTCCGGCGATCGCGCCTTTGCCTTGCAACTTTCGCACTAACTGTTCTAGTCGCCAAAACATCCATACCAGAAACGGAAACAAACCGTAACTGAGTAAACGTAGTGGTATTGGATAGCGACCACTTATTGATAAAACATTCACGAAAGCATGACAAATCACAGCATTTAGCCAAGCCCTAGGAATATTGTGGTGACATCGATGTAAATAGATGTTTGAGCCGATAGATATTCCTAGGGCATATCCCCAAGGGGCAGAAAACATGGCGTGAACTGGCGTGCTGATAATTCGCTCAACAATTGATCCTGTGCCATGAAAAAGGTAAACCCAATTTTCCTCGGCAGTGAATCCAAGAGCAACAGCTATGGTAAAGAGAAAAACAGAAGTGGGGCGAAAGCGGTATCGGCGTTGGAGATAGTAAGTCGGGAGCAAGACTGCTAGCAGCTTGCAGCCTTCTTCAATTGGACCGACTTCTATAAGTTGCCGCAGCATCACACCTGCAAAGAGACGCTGCATTCTCTGCCAGTCAACAACATGATTGGCTACTGTTTCAAAAACCAATTCTAAGTTAAGAGCAACAAAACCAGAGACTGCTCCCAAGAGAAAGAAAAACAGCAGCCGCATCAACAATGGAACAGATGCAAGGCGGTTATGGTAGTAAACCAGAAGCAGCAGCGGTGGTATAATTGCCCACAACAATTCCATGTAGACACGTAGTATGCTTTTATGATGTAATGAAAGTAGATGCTACATCTCTACATGAGCTATAACCGTGCGGTGGCGGCGGCTGTTAGCAGTGATGGTGGGAGCGTTAAACCCCGCCTCTATGATTGCTTGTTCAATATCGAAAGTGAAATATTCATCTAAATACGGTTCAGTACTTTTGAGCAGCGTCAAAATGTAAGGCGGCATTTTTTTATACGCTTCAGATTTAGGATTCATGTCCATGATTGCCAAATGACCACCCGGACGCAGTAAACGCCGCGCTTCGGCAAAAATCTGCCGAGTCGCCGCTTGGGGAAGTTCGTGACACACCAGGAAAATGGAGATTAAATCAAACGAGGCATCGCTTAGCCCAGTGGATTCAGCAGCGGCATGAATCCAGTTGATATGAGCATGGCGCTGCTGACTGCGGTATTGGGCAACAGCTAAGAAGTAGGGAGATAAGTCTAAGCCCGTAATTTTGGCGTGGGGATAAACTTTTTGTAGGGCAAAAGTACTCAAACCCACACTGCATCCCAAATCTAGGATATCTTGTGGTTCCTTGGAAATTTGCTGTTTGAGAATGTCGTGGTAACTTTGGCGTAGTTTGCGATCGCCCTGTGCGCCAGTACCAGGCCATATGGTAGCGTGAACAGTCTGTGCAGCAACTTCCACTTCTAGGGCGGCTTCCCAGCAGAGGTTACCTTTTTCGTAAGCGTGGAATGGGCGCAAGTAGTAGTCTGGGTAGGTGAACTGGGGGTTTTGTACTTTAGCCAAGTCAGTTTGCCAATCACGCGCTTGTAGCGTCTGGACTTCTTCGAGCCAATTTACCCCAATTTTTTGGGCGCGTTTAATCATCATTTGCCTTGCTTGATGCTTGGCTAGGTTAGCTAAAGGCTTGATTGCCAGTACCCCATTTACGAAGCGCGAAGCTAATCCCGGAGTATTTTTTACAGCCGTGTTCATCAGTAAAGTTGCTCAAACAATTTATCTACCTTTGGGAGCAGGAAAAAGCCTGCCGATATGAATCATAATCCACTACATGAGCCGTGCTTTGTTTTAGGCTACAAGAATTTTATATTTTTTAAACTGGGAATTGGGGATTAGGGATTAGGGACTGGGAGGATTATGGACGGGGATTCAACGCCGCCCAAATCCTGTAAGAACATCTTCCCAGTCCCCAGTCCAAGCGTCCCCTGCTATAGCAATCCGCGCAGGATTCGTGAAAAGCAAGATCCCCGACTTATCTAAGAAGTCGGGGATCTGAGGGGATTTAAAGGTTAGGCAATTTTCACAAATCTGCGGAGGATTGCTATATCTTTATGTGGCTTTTGCAACAAGTCTAGAAAAAAAAGTGAGTTGGTTATCAAACAAACAAACCCAGTTTCTCCAAGAAACTGAGTTTGTTTTTGTTGAGATTTATTTGTTGAGATTTATAATTATAGCATGAGGGATGGGGTATCTGCTCTAATTCCCAGTTTTCGGCTTGAGTGCGAGCAACATATCGACTTGGGTGGTTGTTTTGTCGGGGCTAGTAGCAGTGATACCCAAGCCGCGAATCGAATTCATGATCGCACTTGTTTCAGGAGTCATCGGCTGTTGTTGTGCGGTAGCGAGACGATTTAACAGAGGTACGGTTTTGTCCATATCTAGGTAAAAGTATCCACCGTTGGGTCTTTGCAAAGTGCCAGCCACGGTTTTGAAGCTGTCGCTACCATCTAAAGACTGACCTTTGCGGTCTGCAAGTGTTTCAGCGATGGGACCACCAATGGTGACAAATACAGAATCATTATCTAGCCAACCGTGTGCTAATAAAGCTCCTTGTTGAGGAATAAGCCATTCAGTGACTTCTTTACCGCCAATACTTCTTTTCGCGACATTCACTGATTGTGCTTTGACGAGGTTATCAAGTTTGTCGAGGGTAGATGCAGCGGTTTTGCGATCGCTTGTATGAAAAACCAATGCTCCCCCAAATCCAACCTGCGCCAACACGCCTTGATTTGATGGAATAGCTGCAAAACCGAATTCTCCATCCATCCACCCGAAAATCTCTTTATCCAGGTCAATATTAACTAATTTGAGTTGCGATCGCGCTTGTTCAACTGTAACCTTCAATTCCGGAACATCTTTTGATTGTGCTACAAGCCCTGACCACCAACTGGTGATCCCGTTTCCGCTTAAAAGAGCGATCGTATCAGCAGGAAATTGAGACACCACCTTAGCAGAACTATTTTGATACTGGTATGTGACCAATTGCGGATCTAACTTAGCAACGGCTTTCATCCGCACACCCGCATTATCAATTCCTACAGCCGCTACCATAGATTTCATCTGCTTCAACTGCTTCAGCGTTTCTGGCGGTATTGGGTTTGAGCGAGGATTCGCGGCGATTAATTGCTGTACCATGTTCCCATAATTAGGGACATAAATTTGTGCCAAGGTGTTATCTACATTGACACCGCTTGTCAGCATGCTGTTTGCACCTTCTTTACTGGCAAAAGAAGGTTCTCCTTTATAAGTGTCAATTGCATGTTCTACAGCTTGCTTGGACGGAGCAATGACAATATGGGTGTTATTCAAAACCGCAGTATAACTAGGTTCACTTTTACCAGTTGTTTCTATAATCTTTTCGCCTTTGTAGTCAGTTTCCTGTACCTTGATATCTTTTTGTGCCTTCAATTTGTTAGCAAAATTCAAGGCGCTCAGTTTATCCTTAATCCCCACCACCATTAGGATATTAGGTTCCTGTGACGCTTGCGGAGCATTCTGTGCGGCGGGTTTCGTTGGATTTGCGGGTAGCATGGCAATCATCACACCACCTACCCAAGGTTTTAAATCTTTTTCATAAGAAATGCTGTTATCAGTTGACAGGCTTTTATTTAGGTTCTCCAAACCTTGTCCAACTATCTTTTGTGCTTCCGGAGTGCCAAACTCCTGCAATTTTGCCCAAACTTTTGGATCAGTAGAAATGTAAGTTGCGAGTATTGCCTCATCTGGCACAATTTTAGCAGCACCCAAAGCGCTGGATAGATCTCCAGAAGGTCCACCCTTAAAATACATATAAGCTGCTATTCCTCCTGCCACTACTATGGCAGTACCAACAGCAGGAATTAAAAATTTTGATTTACTCTCCGGCATTGTAAATATCCTCTTTTCCTCAACAAATTGTCCTAGAGGTGAGTAAAAACGTCCGAAGTGGAGTTTTTGGATCTACGACCCATCTCCACTAATTTCTCGGGATTTACTGATAAAATTAGTACTTCTATCTATTAAGTTCTGGCTATGACAGCGCTCCTAGTATGACTTCAAAGGGGTTAAGAGCAAATCCGTAAACAATTTGTTTTTTCTGTGAAGAATATATTCCTTTCGACAGTTGCAAGTTATTCTAACTTATATAAAATTTCAGGATCTGATTAAAAAATGTTAAATGCTTAAGACGTAAAACACTCTATGTCAAAAGACACTCTATGTCAAAAGACAACAGTGTACAAAATATTTCAGGGTGTATCGTGGGTTGATCTGGGAAGTACAGCCGATGAAGCTGTTTTTCCTTATAACATCAACTAAGAAGTTTCAGGGTTACCAAGATTCAGTAAACATCAATGTCGCAGTATTATTTTGATACAGAGAATAATCGGTATAAATCTTTTGAATTACCAGGGGCAAAACCGCACTACAATCCTGACCGTCCTGGACAGGTAGAGCATATTTTTCTAGACCTCAGCCTGGACATAGATAACAACAGATACCACGGCAGTTGTAGTATAACACTCACACCAATCAGCAACGGTCTTGACCGTTTGAATTTGGATGCTGTCAACTTAGACATTCAATCGGTGCAAGTGGATGGGAAAGCGCAAAAGTTTGACTACGACGGACAACAGTTGTCTATCCAACTCTCACCACCCACACAGGTGGACAAGCCCATTGTTATTGCGATTGCTTACTCAGTAGACAAACCACAACGCGGTATTTATTTTATCCAACCAGATAAACACTACCCTAATAAACCCTCCCAAGTGTGGACTCAGGGAGAAGACGAAGATTCTCGCTTCTGGTTCCCATGCTTTGACTACCCAGGACAACTTTCTACTTCTGAAATTCGCATCCGAGTCCCTAAACCCCTAATCGCGATTTCCAACGGCGAACTGATTGCGACAGAACAACAAGGTGATGACAAAATCTACCACTGGTCACAACAGCAAATTCATCCCACCTACTTGATGACTTTAGCAGTAGGCAAGTTTGCCGAAATTCGCGATGAGTGGAACGGTATACCTGTGACATACTACGTTGAAAAAGGTCGCGAGGAAGATGCCAAACGCTCTATGGGCAAAACTCCCCGGATGATAGAGTTTTTGAGCGAAAAATATGGCTATCGATACCCTTACCCCAAATATGCGCAAGTCTGTGTTGACGACTTCATTTTTGGGGGAATGGAAAACACTTCTGCTACACTGTTAACTGATAGATGTTTGCTGGATGAAAAAGCTGCATTAGATAACCGCAACACAGAAAGCTTAGTCGTCCATGAATTGGCGCACCAGTGGTTTGGTGATTTGGTGGTGATTAAGCACTGGTCCCATGCTTGGATTAAGGAGGGAATGGCTTCTTACTCCGAAGTTATGTGGACAGAACATGAATATGGTGGCCAAGAAGCAGCATACTATCGTTTACTGCAAGCTCGTAGTTATCAGGCTGAAGATAGCGGTCGCTACCGCCGTCCAATGGTCACGCACGTTTACCGCGAAGCCATTGAACTTTATGACCACCACATTTACGAGAAAGGGTCTTGTGTTTATCACATGATTCGGGCGCAATTGGGAGAAGAATTGTTCTGGAAAGCAATTCAGACATTTGTACAGGATAATGCCCACAAAACCGTGGAAACAGTAGATTTGCTGCGGGCGATTGAAAAAGCAACTGGGCGCAATCTCTTGTTCCTCTTCGACCAGTACGTTTATCGTGGCGGTCATCCAGATTTTAAAGTCGCTTACTCTTGGGATGCAGATTCAAATCTGGCTAAGATTACAGTGACTCAAAGCCACGCAAATGCTGAAAGTCATAATAGCAGTGATTTATTTGATTTAAAAATTCCTATTGGTTTTGGGTACGTCCAAAAGTTAGAACTCACAACCGAGAACTCACAACTCACAATTGACAAATGTACAGACGCGCCATCCGAGAGTTCTACAACCCAGAACTCAGAACCTAGGAAGAATTCAACACTCAGCACTGACAACTCAGTACTCAAGACTTTCACTGTGCGGGTGAATCAACGCGAACAAAGCTTCTACTTCCCTCTTGAGGAAAAACCCCAATTTATTAGCTTTGATGTGGGGGATCATTTCTTAAAAACGGTGTCTTTAGAGTACCCAGTACCCGAGTTGAAAGCCCAGTTGGAATTTGACCCCAACCCCATCTCCCGCATTTTTGCAGCGGAAGCTTTGGGAAAAAGGGAGTTTGGAGGCTTTAAAAGCGCTGTCTGCTGCACTCAAAAATGATTCCTTTTGGGGTGTACGCGTTGAGGTGGCGAAACAACTGGCAGAAATCAAGCTGGATCAAGTCTTTGATGAGTTAGTTGCTGGATTAAAAGATCAGAACCCTTATGTGCGGCGTGCTGTGGTGGAAGCACTCGCAAAAATCAAAACTCATGAAAGCTATAAGGCGTTGAAAGAACTGCTGGAGGTGGGAGATTCCAGCTACTATGTGGAAGCCGCAGCGTCTCGCGCTGTGGGGGCGATCGCTGCTGCGACAACATTCGAGAAACCAAAAGAAGAAAAGGTTATTAAGCTACTGAAATCTGTCTTGGAAGACAAGGCGGGTTGGAATGAAGTCGTGCGGATTGGTGCGATCGCAGGTTTAGCCGAACTCAAAACTTCAGAAGCAGCTTTAAATCTCCTCGTGGAATATACAAAGCAGGGTGTACCGCAACCCTTGCGTTTAGGAGCTATTCGCGCTCTCGGGAAGATTTCTGTTGGTCAAAGTAGTGTGAATGTGGAACGGATTTTAGAGCGATTAACAGAAATTTCTAAGGATACGTTCTTTTTAAGTCAATTGGCGGTAGTCACAGCCCTCGGACAAATGGAAACCCCCAAAGCAATTGGGATTTTGCAAGCCTTGGCTGACCAAACACCTGATGGACGCGTACGCCGCTATGCTGAGGAAGAGATTTCCAAGGTGCAAAACAACATCGGCTCCGAAAGTGCGCTGCGTCAGTTACGTTCTGAACTTGACCAACTCAGACAACAAAACCAAGAACTTAGAAGCCGCTTAGAAAACTTGGAAGCCAGAGCCAAGTAGCCAGAAACACAATAACGCTTCTATGAAAGCAGATTGCACGCGTTAGGGAACATTGCTGTGCCTTTACGCGTCTTTCCCTATTTGGGCGTAAACTTCACAGTTTACGTCCTCTTTTACATTTTTATTTCTTAAATTATTGTAAAGTTTCTTTAAAGACAACAAGTATAAAAAAACCTCTATATCATAAAATAATTACTTATAAGATAAAAATTATACCTTAAAGTATAAAATTTTTGTAAAGATTAGAATTACTGAGTGAAAATCGGCTTCAGAAATACTACGATTTGATAAGTGTAATTAAGCTTATGTGTAAAAATCGCACAAAAACTAGGTGCCTTGTTAATAGGTAGAAATCCTTCTCCGTATTTGTACGAAAGTTGTCAGATTCCGAAAAATGTGTAAAAAATGTGTAAACCCATGCTGACGATTTTTCACCCGTTCATTCTTCGGAATATTTCTATCGGAGGAATGCATACACTCATAAAAATCTTTAATCTGTAGGAGGGCATTTTAAAGTTTTTTTGAGTGTTTTTGAAAATTGAAATACATTTAAACTTTTGCACACAAATTGTGCAGGGTAATTGCCATGCGTAAACCTGTTCTCACGATTTTTTACCAGTTCAATCCTTGGAACGCCACAATCGGAGGTATACAAACACTCATCAACACTTTTATCAAGTACGCTCCAAGCGAGTTTCAGGTAAGACTCGTAGGAACAGGAGTCGATCCAAAAAAGCCTGTTGGTGAATGGCAACAAGCAGAATTTGCAGGCAGAGAAATTAATTTTCTGCCTTTATTTACATTGCAAAATGACAATGTTAGAAACTTAATACCAACAACACTCAAATATACTGCTGCTCTTTTAGGACGTGACTTTGCCTCTGACTTCATGCACTTTCACAGAATAGAGCCAACAATAGCCGCCATTAATTGGCAGGGAGAAAAAACTTTATTTATTCACAATGATATACGGACGCAAATGCAAGCTACAGGTAATAAAAAAGCCATTCTTTGGCGAAGATTTCCTGCGGCATATTTTGCTCTAGAAGGTTTGTTAGTTCGCCAGTTTAGCCAAATTCTTTCTTGTAATACGGATGCAGCACAGTTATATAAGCAGCGTTATCCTACCTTGCAAGACCGTGTTGCATACATCAAAAATTCTTTCGACAACGAAATTTTTTATCCGTTAACAGAAGATGAACGAATAGTAAAAAGAAAGGAATTGGCAGCTCGGCTAGGTGTGGATGAGGAAACACGTTTTGTTTTATTTGCTGGTCGGCTCCATCCTCAAAAAGACCCGATTCTTCTGGTACGTGCATTTGCTGCTCTTACCGTTTCTAATGTGCACTTACTGATAGCGGGTGATGGCGAGTTAGGGGCAGAAATCTGTGCAGAAACTGCTAAATTGGGGATTTCTCATAGGGTAACAATGCTTGGAGCCCTTACCCAAGACAAGCTTGCACAGATTCATCGTGTCTGCAATGCTTTTGTTCTCAGCAGTGCATATGAAGGTCTACCTTTGGTAGTTCTTGAGGCGCTGGGGAGCGGAACTCCTGTAGTCACAACTGAATGTGGTGAGACCCCAAAATTACTGAGTGCAGACAGTGGGGTTGTTTGTTCCGAACGAACGCCCGCGTGCATAGCAGATGCTTTACGCAAAGTCCTGCTGCATCCAGCAGATTATCCCACTCAGTCTTGCGTGCAGACTGCAAAACCTTATGCAGCTAGTACAGTCGTTCAACAAGTTTACAACGAAATGTGGAATCGCTGGGAACAGCGAGCCAGCGCAGTCGCTGTTCAGGTATGAGCGTTCCTTGCGCTTCACCGTAGATACAAAAAACATAGTTCTTGGAGAGAGGTAACACAGAGGTAATGATGCTTTTTTAAAATACGTGAAAATTGAAACAAAGACACGGAGCTTTTGAGTGTTCCCACCTGCTGTCTTCTTATTTCAATCTGTGTAACTAAATACATTTTAGTTGCAAATTATACAAGTGTCTCCAGAGCAAAACCAGCACAACGAAACTCGTATGAAAATTGCTGTAATTGGTGCAAAAGGTCTACCGCCCAAACAAGGTGGCATCGAACATTACTGTGCAGAAGTTTATCCTCGCATAGTCGAACAGGGACATTCTGTTGATTTATATGCCCGCTCCTCTTACACTGACTGTTCTTGGCAGGATCGTTATGACTATCAAGGCGTCCAAGTCATCTCATTACCAGGTTTGAGTTTAAGAGGAGTGGATGCTTTTACTACTTCGGCATTAGGAGCAGTTGCAGCCTCTGCTACAAAATACGATATCATTCATTTTCACGCTCTAGGTCCATCCTTATTTACTTGTTTACCAAGACTTGTCAACACTGCAAAGGTTGTGGTGACCTGTCAGGGGTTAGATTGGCAACGTGCCAAGTGGGGCAGTTTTTCAACTCGCGTTATTCAATTAGGGGAGAAGGCTGCAGTCCGTTTCGCCCACGAGTTAATGGTCGTATCAGATGCGCTCCAAACCTACTTTTGGCAAACTTACGGCAGAAAGACTGTCTACATCCCCAATGCTCCAGCAAGCTATGGTGAGTCAGACCCGAATTTTAGTTACGGGACTCAACTAGGTCTTGAGCAAGGACGCTATATGTTGTTTCTGGGCAGATTGGTACCAGAAAAGCGCCCCGACTTGCTGGTTGACGCCTTTAGTGCATTGAACCCACCTGGATGGAAACTCGTTCTGGCTGGCGGTGTGAGCGATACGAAATCATTCACCTCAGAACTATTAGAAAAGGTGGCAAATAATCCAAATATTATCTTTGCAGGCGAACTTCGGGGACAACGCCTTTGGGAAATTGTCCGGGGAGCAGGGTTGTTTGTCCTTCCTTCTGATGTAGAGGGACTCCCTCTAGCAATGTTAGAGGCGATGCAGGAAGGTATCCCAGTCGTGGCAAGTGATATTCCTCCTCACAAGCAATTGATTAGTGGAGCTCGGGGAAAGCTGTTTGAAGCTGGAAACCTCACCTCTTGTATTAGTACGCTCGACTGGGCAATTCATCACCCCCGAGAACTAGCAGTTATGGCTGTGAATGCACAAAGGCATATACAGCTGAACTATAGCTGGGATCACATCACCTCTGAAACCCTGAAACTGTATACAAAACTTCTCAACTCAAAAGAGCCAGTACGTATCTCCGAACAACGGCAAACTGGGCTTGCTGAGGTTGTGGGCAAAAAATAGGTTGCAGTGTTCTTTGTCATAAGTCATTCGTTTAAATTGAATGACTTATGACTCACCAAATAAAGAGGGTATATGTGATGGAAAAAGGAATATCAAGTGTCATAGGAGTGCTGAGGCGGCGAAGTCTTCCCGCCATAGCTGCATTTGTTGCTGTCATTGGTGGGGCGATCGCCTACCTTACGGTTACCCCTAGTAAGTATGCAGCATCTGCGCGAGTGATGCTGGACGACAAAAGGGTGAGTGTTTCAGAATTAGGTCGTGACCTTACCCAAGTGTCTTCAAATGCGCCAGGAATTAGTCCCTTGGCTGACCAAGCAGAACTCGTCAAGTCACAACGTGTTCTGGAACGAGCCATTGCGATTGCTTTTCCCGAAATTAAAGGTAATTTATCTCTCTCTCCTGTAACAACGGGGGAACTCCGTCATAATTTAAAAGTCACAATTGTCCCAGCCACCAATATTCTTGAACTGAGCTATCAATCTGAATACCCTAAGTTAGCAGCCAGATTGCTCAATGCCGTTGCTCAGGCGATGGTTGAAGATAATATTAAAGCCATTAGTTCTGAGGCTACAAAGGTCAAGGCATTTTTGGAGAAAAAACAGGTCCCCTCAGCTGAAAAACAGCTGCTACAGGCCGAAGAGAAAGAAAACAAATACAGAAAATCAAGCGGAATTGTCTCCTTTGAAGAGCAAACAAGAAGCTTGGTGCAGAGTATAGCTACAGTGGAAGACCAAGAGCGTACTCTGTCGGCTCAACTTCAAGAGATAAAAGCGCGGGACGCATCCTTGCGCCAAATTACTGACTCAGCAACCCTCAACAAAGCCTATTCATCTGTTCGCAGTGGACAAGATGACGAAATTAAGAAGTTGCGAGCCAAATTATCAGAATTGGAGAATAAGATCATCGAAGCTCGTTTGCGCTTTACAGAAGAGCATCCAACTGTGACGAACTTAGTTGGAGAACGGGACGCCTTACGCGCCATCTACTCAGAACAAGTTGCTCGTGTGTCACCTCAGGGTCAAACTGTTTCCGCAAACAATTTCGCAGGTGATCAGCTTAGTCAAGAACTGAACTCCAAATTTATCCTCAATAGGATCGAAGAGTCTGCAGTAAATGATAGGCTGAAACTTTTGCAGACTACGAAAACCGATCTCCAAAAGCGTCTTGCACAACTACCCATTAACCAGCAAACGCTCATGCTACTGACCCGTAAACGGGAAGAAGCTGCAGTGTCTCTGAAGTTCCTACAAAGCAAACTTGAGGAAGCACGTCTTACAGAAGCACAAAAAGTCAGCAACATTCGCGTGATCGAAAACGCTGTACCAGCATCATCACCATCTGATCCGAAACCGAATGTTATATTAGCACTTGCTTCCGTGTTTGGAACAATGCTAGCCGTTGGCGTTGTGTTGCTCCTGGAAATAATGGATAATACACTACGCGATGCTTCTGAGGCAGAGGAACTGCTACAGCTACCCTTGCTGGGAGTCTTGCCACGTCTAAGCGCTAAGACACTGGTTCTTGAGCCAGCTAATAGATTTCTAG
The DNA here is from genome assembly GCF_036697665.2 of Scytonema sp. PRP1. NCBI lineage: Bacteria > Bacillati > Cyanobacteriota > Cyanophyceae > Nostocales > Scytonemataceae > Scytonema > Scytonema sp. PRP1. The sequence goes on from NZ_JBAHYJ020000089.1 coordinate 170,125, forward strand.
ATAATATTGGTTTGGTTGAGCCTTACCGCACACTCTTCAAAACCTTGGAGTTCCGCAGTTCTGAACAATTGCGGCTAATTGTTGTTAGCAGCCCTATTTCTGGGGAGGGTAAGTCTGTAGTTGCATCACACCTTGCCGCTGTTGCAGCGATGCTGTCTTGGCGGACATTGATTATTGATGCAGATTTGCGAAGACCTGTCCAACACACGCTGTTCAACCTAACTCCCAAACCAGGGATTACCGATGTCCTGGAAGGAAATGTATCCTTGCTGGATGCCGTGCAGCCGACAGATATTGAAAACCTGGATGTGTTGACTTGTGGCGAACTGTATGGACGCCCCTCGCAATTGCTAGAGTCAATCGCGATGAAGTCTTTGATTGCAGAAGCTGGTGAAAATTATGATTTAGTCATAATAGATACCCCTCCAATAAGTGCTTGTGCTGATGCTTCAACATTAGCTCAGCAAAGCGACGGAGTTATGCTGGTTACCTGCTCCTGGCTTCACCGAAAAGGAAGTTCTCTCAAGAAGTGTATCGGAATTAAAACAAAATCGCATACCTATCCTGGGAGTCGTGGTGAATGGAATGACAAATCAGACGGAGAAGTATTTCCGCTATCCTGTTGATGGTTATCAGCCTCGACTACCCAAATCTCAAAAGCGTTTGATTGGTGTGGCAGATGATACTAAAAATTCTGCGAACGGTTCGAGGCAGAGGTAACAATGTTAGGCAAACAACGCTCAACTCGTTCTTCGTCTGGGACTCTTGATTGGGTTAGCAGGTGTGGGGGTTGGTGTAGCGACAGGGTTTTTTGTAGGTATCAACCCCTTGTACCTGGTGTTAGCTTTAGGTGCAATACCATTCCTTTTTTACTTCTTTAGCAACTTTGAGCAAGCGGTCATAGGTCTATTGATCCTGCGTAGTGCTCTAGATCCTTTTTCTGATCAGCAGCTTCCAGCTCTATTCGCCATTGGGCTAGACGCTTTAACTTTGCTATATGTGATAGTGATGTTACTAATGCGTCAAACTGTCCATACTGATGGGTTTTGGTGGTTCTTGACTAGTTGGGTAGCGTTTCAGGGCTTGTGGTTAATACTTATGGCACTGGGAGGTCTGGGGTTAGATGCTTCATATTTATCTTCTAGCATCCGTGAGTGGGTACGTCTTTTTTCGTGGCTGATGGTCTACTTGCTGGTGATGCAACTCAAGGATCGATTTTCCCCCGACAAGATGATTTCTTGGCTGTTCCTCGCGCTTGTTATACCCCTTACAGTAGGGTTGACACAGATTGGAACACATAGAATGAATGGAACTCTTGGGCACTCTAATACCTTTGCCACGTTTCTGTTGCTGTTCCTTGGTCTGACCTGGTGGAAGTTAGGTCATTCAAGGCCACGCTTGCCTTGGGTTCTCTTGCTAGGCATAGTCGCCTTTTTCTACGTGGGTACCAAAGCTCTGTTTAGCTTGATAATGCTTGCCGTATTTGTCCTGGTTCTCATTGCCCCTAGGTTGAACTTGGTCAACCTGATCGGCGGGATACTCCTTATTGCGTTAGTCATAGGTTTGTTCATGAGTACCGAGTTTGGACAAGAACGTCTTGCATCGATTGCTAACACACCGCTACTTAATCCCGATATCGATATATCGCGTGCAATTCTGCTGTCATACGGAGACCAAAATAGTTTTAACTGGCGGCTTTCCCACTGGCATTTACTTCTCAAGGCTTGGGAGCAGTTTCCAATTTTCGGTTACGGTCTAGCGAGTGCACAACCAATTGGCAATGGGTTTCTTGCCCACAGTGATTACGTCCGCGCTTTAGTAGAAGGAGGAATCGTCGGTCTGGTAGCTTTTCTAGCCTTTATCGTTGCTCAGTTTGTACGTCTTGTTCTGTTAATCAGATCAGCACCTCGAGGCAGTAAACAACGCAGTCTGTGTCTGACGCTGTTGGCGATTCTTCTGTCGATATCGGTGGGGATGATTACCGAAAACATTTGGAGCCATACTACTTTATTTTTCTACTGGTGGTCCTTATTTGGGGTTGCTGGTTGGAAGTGGAACGAGCTTGAGCTTTCGCAATCTCCTGCATCCACAAAAACTCGTTGGCAACCTCTTTCATAAGCAGGCGATCGCCTGCTTATCAATCTCTAAAAGGATAGCGATAAGAAGGGAAAGTTAATGCATAGTTCTTCAACTTCTACTAAAAGGCTAAATCTCATACAGGTTTATCGAGGAGTGGCAGCAGTACTCGTATTACTAGCTCATGGAGACCTTATATTTAATCAGAATTTAAATCAAGATTTTTTGTTTAAAATATTCACTTTTGGTGGTTCCGGGGTAGATTTTTTCTTTGTCTTAAGTGGATTTATTCTCTTTTATGTTCATAAATCTGATATAGGTCACAGAAGTAAGCTGAAATCATTTTTATTCAAACGATTTATACGAATATACCCTATATATTGGGTCGTCCTAACACTCAAACTGTCTGCTTCTTTATTTTTCTCTTATGACTTAGATGCTAATCAGCGAAATGTTTTTGAAATTATAAAAGCTTTTTTACTTTTTCCTCAGGATAGAGAAATTCTTTCAAGCAGTTTTCTTGGTGTCAGTTGGACATTAAGTTTTGAAATTTTCTTTTACCTTATTTTTAGCTTGCTCATAGCATGGAAACCTAAAATATCTGTGCCAATAATTATAGCTTGGTTAATAGGAACATTGGGACATTTTATTGGTATATTTAAAATTCCTGAAAAGAGTCTTTTGTTAAACTTCATTTTTGATCAGCATAATCTTGATTTTGCTCTTGGTTTCCTAGCAGCATATTTACTGTCTAAATACAAAATTGGTTATGGAATGACGTTCATTTCAATAGGAGCTTTTTTATATACTTTGTCGGCAATCAATTACTACTACGCTATTACAAAAATATCACCTGTCATTGCCTTTGGTATACCTTCAACATTGCTTGTTATCGGAGCTGTCTCTCTGGAATTGAGTAGAAAAGTTAATGTTTCCAGTCCTCTCATATACATAGGTAATGCATCATATTCTATCTATTTAATGCACGGCTTTGTCATAAATAATATTACAAAATTTGTCTTTAAAATCTACCCAAATCTTACCGAAAATATTTTCATACTAAATATTTTCGGACTGATTGTTGCAGTTATAGCACTTATGTTTGGATGTGCTGTTTATTCTTTTATTGAAAAACCATTGGTTTTAGCTATGAAACCTAAGTTAGCAACAACTTAGCGACTTAATAAAATATATTAAGCTCTCTCCCGTTTTCAGCAGGCAGCCTATTTGCTTTACTTCCTTGTCAAAGCTATTAGCCATACAAGACAAAACAATGACCCAGCAACCCATTGACTCTACCAATGACACCCAACTAAACGCGCGAGGTAAACAACCCTATAGAGTTGTTCTGGTTCATCCCAGTGCTGGGGTCAATTGGAGTGGTGGCTCAGAAATTTTTGCTATAGAACTAGCCAAGCGACTAGGCGCTTATTTTGAAATCGAACTGTTAAGTGGGGCTTCTTGCGGCACCTTTTGCCATCCTGCTGGCGGTCTCCCTCGAATGAATGCCTATCGTATGGTACGTCATCCCCTGATTGCTCCCTTAGTGCATCGCTTTGCGACTCATCCTGAAATCGTTATAGAACATCTGACTAGTTTTATACCTTGTGCCCTTCGCTGCCTCACTTATCCAGCCGATCTGATCTTTCCTTGTAATGATTACGGTGGGTTAGCTATGGCTGCTTTTGTAAGGGCTTTGCTTGGTACTCCCATCCTTTTTACTGAGCACGTTGGGTTAATGGGGGGTGGACGTTCTTTAACACGCAACCTTCGTTTTCGACCTGATCGACTGGTGGTTTTCTCTGAAACAGTAGCCACTTTTGTTCGCGCTCAGCGACCGAACCAATCTGTGAGTGTTATTCCTAACGGTGTAGATCTTGACCAATTTACTCCTAATGGCAGTTGCATGGATCTTGATTTACCTAAACCAATAGTAATATGTGTTGCCTCTCTTAAATGTCATAGTCATAAGCGTGTTGAACTAGCTATGCAAGCAATGACGCGTCTACCTCAGGCAAGTCTTCTGTTGTGCGGAGATGGACCTGACCGTGCTTACTTTCAGGCTCTCGGTGAGCAGTTACTCGGTTCGGAACGCTTCGCTATTTGTACATTTCCCTATGACAAAATGCCTGAAATCTATCGAAGTGCGGATGTCTTTACGCTTCCTTCTATTGATGAGCCGTTTGGGCTTGCTTATGTAGAAGCGATGGCAAGTGGTTTACCTGTCGTTGCTACTGATGATGAGATGCGTCGTTACATCGTTGGTGATGGCGGCATATTGTGTGATGTTACCAATCCGGATATGTACGCTGCTTCAATTGCAGAAGCCCTGAATCATGGAGATTGGAAAATGCGATCGCGACGGAATGCCTCGCGCTTTAGCTGGGAGCAAGTAACGTTGCGTTATCGGGATATGATTTTAGAAACGATTGCACAGTCCAAAAAAGCTGTATCAAATCACCCTGACCAAGCTAGTCAATTTTAGGGTTCCAAATATGCCAAAAGTTTCTGTCATTATTCCCGCCTACAATGCTATGGCTTACCTGCCAGAAACTCTAGATAGTGTTTTGAGGCAGACTTTCACAGACTTGGAAGTGCTAATTATTAATGATGGGAGTTCGGATCATATTCTGGAATGGGCTGCCAATATAGTAGACCCACGAGTCAAACTGATTTCACAAGAAAACCAACGTTTAGCTGCAGCACGCAACACAGGTATTACCCACGCGAAAGGAGAGTACATAGCATTTCTGGATGCTGATGATCTTTGGGAACCAACGAAACTGGAAAAACAAGTCCGTTGTCTGGATGATAATCCCACAGTTGGCTTAGTACACACTTGGACGCTTTTAATTGATCGTGAAGGTAACAAGACAGGTAAAGTAGTGACTACTCAAGTCGAGGGTGATGCATGGCAGCAGATTGTTCAGAAAAATACAATAGTTGTTTCTTCTGTTATAGTTCGCGCCAGTTGTTTGCAAACTGTTGGGAGGTTTGATCGGGATTTACACTATTGTGAAGACTATGATATGTGGATTCGTTTTGCATCTCATTACCCGTTTGCAGTACTTAGAGAACCCTTAACAAATTATCGTCTGCATCCAGGCACTTTGTCCACTCATTGCGAAGAAGTTCTCAAACATTTTCGTATTCTTATCGAAAAAGCATTTCAGTCTGCTCCAACAGAATTACTGTATTTAAGAAATCGAGGCTATGGAAACCAAAATCTCTACTTAGCCTGGAGATCTGTAAACAACAGAGATTTTAAGGCGGCGATTCATTATCGTCAGCAAGCGATCGCTCATTATCCACAATTAGGTTGTTCCTGGGACTGTATTCGCTTGAGCTTTGCGATCGCCCTGGTGCAGTGGCTCAAACCTGATGGCTACAGCAAAGTGCGATCGCTCATCTACACCCTGCGTCGTCGAGTTTTGACATTTCGTCACTTGTCATAAATGAAAAATTTAAATTTATGCACATTATTGTTTTAGCTTGGGAGCCGACTTCTTTGCGCGGTGGGCAGGAGACAGTTCTGTTTGATGTTTGCCGTGGTCTAGCTCAACGGGGATACACGATTAGTCTTCTCTATACCAAAGAAGGTGATTTATTGCAGCGTTATCAAGAGTTTTGTAAACACACAATAAAGGTTCATAGATTTATCATTTCTCTCCCTGGACATATCTTTAATTTTTTAGCTGATATTCGTAATATTAGTGGTAAAATTTCAACATTTGAAAACAGTATTGTCCTTTGTAATCAAGTGACAGATACTCCTTTTGGTTATGCTTTAGCTTTATCCCAGAATATACCCTTGGTTTGTTATCTTCATTACCCTCCCATACGCCCAAGCTGGATAGCTGAAAGTAAGGGAATAAAACGGTTGAAATATTTTCTCTTGGAACCTATTCATAAATTCCAATGGACTACTGCCCTCAAGAAAGTCAAGCGTTTTATTGCAGTTTCCATTCAAATGAAGTTGGATTGGATTAACAGTGGATACAAAGAGGGTTTAGAAGAGATAATTGATGTAGTATACAATGGCATTGACCTGGAATTATACAAACCTGCAAATGATTTGTCAAGAATTAGAAAGGAATGGAATATTCCTACCAATATCAGCGTGATATCCTATGTAGGCAGGATAGATAAACAAAAGGGATTAGAAACACTGATTAAAGCCTTTGCTTTATTGCTAAAAACAGGTGTTCATACTAAGCTGTTGATTGCTGGTCAGCCAGTAGCCCAAGGCGAGGAATACAAAAAATATTTAGAACAGCTAGCAACTGACTTGGGCATAGAAAATCATGTAGACTTTCTTGGTCATATAACTAATACTACTAGTCTTTATCAAGTCAGCGATGTAACAGTCCTACCCAGTCTATGGTCTGAGCCTTTCGGGCGGGTCATTGTTGAATCGATGGCTTGTGGGACTCCTGTAGTAGCTAGCCGAATTGGAGGAATTCCTGAAAGTTTGACAGGAGAGTTCCAAAATGGGCTGTTTGAGCCAGGAAATGAGCGAGATTTATTAGAGAGTCTTCATCGAATAGTGTCTTGGAGAGCTAAAGATCCTTCAATGGGTGAAAGATGCCGTGAACACATCATATCGAAATTCAGTTTAGACAAAATGGTTGATGGTGTTGAAAAGGTATTAGAACATCATTTATCAAATTCTTCGCACAATCCTTTGTTGAAGAGATTAAGTACAGAATCTTACAAAATTAATTGATTTGGAGAAAAAAATGAGCTAATTCAACGAATGAGTAATGAATGATTTTTTTAAAGATTTCAAATTAGCTTATTTTTTCTCAATTGTATTGTGTCTAATTGATATAAAATATAGGTTAAGTAGATGCAAAGCAAAGAACTCATCATCAAGGCAGGTCAAACAGAAAGTCAGTACTGGAAAGACCTGTGGAGATACAGAGAATTATTTTATTTTCTGGCGTGGCGCGATATTTTGGTGCGCTACAAACAAACTGTTATTGGCATGGCTTGGGCATTGATTCGTCCCTTCTTGACGATGATAGTGTTCACCGTTGTGTTTGGCACTTTAGCAAAACTTCCCAGTGAAGGTGATGCACCTTACCCAATTCTCGTCTATGCCGGTATGTTGCCTTGGCAGTTTTTCTCTAGTGCACTAACAGAATGCAGCAATAGTTTAGTTAACAACGCCAACTTACTTGCCAAAGTCTACTTCCCACGTCTGATTGTGCCAACAAGCGCTGTCATTGTCAGCTTTGTAGATTTCATGATATCTGGCATGATTTTGCTAGCACTGATGGCATGGTACAACTTTGTACCCGATTGGCGCATATTGACACTACCGCTGTTTATTCTAATTGCCTTTGCAGCATCGATGGGCGCAGGAATATGGCTCGCAGCTTTGACTGTGGAGTATCGCGATTTTCGCTATATCGTGACTTTTCTAGTACAGTTTGGCTTGTACATTTCTCCTGTAGGTTTTAGTAGCAAAATTGTACCTGAGCAATGGCGGCTCCTATATTCACTCAACCCAATGGTCGGCGTTATCGACGGTTTTCGCTGGGCAATTTTGGGTGGTGATTCACAAATATATTTCCCAGGGTTTGCACTTTCTTTGGTTATTGTAGCTCTACTCTTGTGGAGCGGTATTTGGTACTTCCGCAAGATGGAACGTACTTTTGCTGACGTAATTTAGGTGTGTGGTTGAGGCTGGAGCTTTTGATGTATGAAAGTTTTATACGACATCTCATGGCTTGGAGTCGGACACTATTATCCTCCCTGTCGCACAGGAATTTTTAGAGTTGTTGAGAATCTGGTTTATGGTTTAAAAAATTCACAAGAGTGCGATTTAATTTTTTGCACGCAAGGCTCTTCTACTAGATTAAGCGATGTTCTCGACTACTTAGAATCGAATCCAGAACTAGCGGGAATATTTTTAAGTTACAAGAGCAAAGACGTAGAATTTAGGCGACGTTTGTGCAAAATTTATCGTCAGCTTAACCAAAAGCTCGACCAAATTCCAAATTCCCAAAAATTAGCACCTAAGATATTAATGCTTAAGGTCTTAAGAAAGGTTTTGACTTATGTAACCCAAAGTGCAGAATTGTTTTATAGACCACTTTCACATGATAGCCTTGCAGAAGCAGACATATACCACTCACCTTATGATCCCATTCCTGATGAAATTAGAAAAGCAACAACTCGTATAGAAAAGTTCCTTACAGTACACGATTTGATTCCTATTTTATATCCAGATTTTTTTCAATATAACAAAGATATAGTCGAAAAAGCTATATTGAGTTTAGATCCTGAATCTTGGGTTGTATGCGTTTCCCAATCAACTAAAAATGACTTATGTAATTACTCTAGTATTATTGATCCTTCCAAGGTTTTTATCACATATTTAGCGGCATCAAAGCTTTTCTATAACTGCTCAGATTCTCAACATATTGAATTGACTTGTAGTAAATATAACATACCTAATGCACCCTATATTCTCAGTTTAAGTACCTTAGAACCTCGAAAAAATATTGACCATACCATTCGATGTTTTCTTCAGCTCATTCAACAGGAAAAAATTCAGGATTTAAATCTGGTGTTGGTCGGTGCAAAAGGTTGGAAATACGACAAAGTTTTCGCTCAAATCTCTACTCATCCTATCTTAAAAGACCGTATCATTTTAACAGGCTATGTTGCAGATGAAGATTTAGCTGCCGTCTACAGTGGCGCTCTTGCATTCGTATATCCTTCCTTCTACGAAGGCTTTGGTCTACCACCATTAGAAGCCATGCAATGTGGTGTTCCTGTCATCACTTCCAATACCTCTTCCTTACCTGAAGTGGTTGGTGATGCTGGAATCATGCTTGACCCCAAAGACGCTGATGGGCTTTGTCATAACTTGCTTAAGCTTTACAACCACCCTAGTTTGCAGCAGTCTATGTCACAAAAATCTCTAGAGCAGGCGAAAAAGTTTAGTTGGGAAAAATGTACTCAACAGACGATTAATGCTTATAAAACTGCTTTATACACTTAATGGTTTAATTGTAAAGCTATAACTGAAAACATCTTGAGCGACTAGAATCAATACTGGATTTATTTATGAATAGCAAATCAAAATTTGATGTTCAAATATGTAGAACTAAAATTAACAGTAAGGTCAAATAGTTTATGACTAAGGTGAAAAATGTGTTATCAGACTTTATCCAGCGACCTATCAAAGTGCAAATTATTAGCAGAGAAATCCCTGTTGAGAATACAAGAGGCAATGCTACTTATATTCTAAACTTCTTGCAATACTTACAGCAGATGGGTTATAAAATTGAGTACATACTCCCAAATTCATTACTTAGCAGTAGAACCCCTTGGCACATCATTTCACCTACTTTAGCCAAACTTGCTAATGTGGTGGTTAAGGATAACTTAAAGATAGGTCGTCTTCTGCTTAGATTTAACTCATTATCAGATTGGCTTATTGAGTCATTGCGACTAATTTATGATAGGTTACCAGAAACTCTTAAAAATATTTACCGTTCTGCTAGAGATCAACGACAGTTAACGCCCATGTATGCAGTTCCCTCTTGTGTTTGGGATGCCCCACTCCTATTAGAGGAAACCGCTTTTATAAATTCACAATTCCTTCGATTCAAACCAGATATTGTCATTGCTAATTATGCCTTTTTAGCGAATGTTTTAGACTCTCCTGTTTTAGATAAGAACGTACTAAAAGTCATACTAACTCATGACGTACGTCATCAAAGAGTTGCTCAATTCAAAAAACTAGGGCTTGCTTCTTCTGAACCGTATTGGAGTAAGGAACAGGAAATTATAGAGTTGAGCAAAGCCCAAGTACTGTTAGCGATCCAGGAAGAAGATGCCAACGTCTTTAAGGAAATGGTACCTCAGTGTGAGGTAATTTGTATGCCTATGTCCGTGAACTGTCACTCTCATACTATCAAGCAAATTCCTGGTCGTTGTTTATTTGTTGGTAGTGGCATAAACCACAACTACTATGGTCTACAGTGGTTTCTTGAGAATGTATGGGCAAAGGTCATAGAGTTAAGCCCACATAGCAGCCTTCATGTCTGTGGAACTGTATGTGACTTGATTGAAGGAAGTTTTCCTAATGTTCGTCTTTTAGGTAGGGTGGACGATTTAAAACCTGAATACAGCGCTGCTGAAGTTTGTCTGGTTCCTTTGCTAGCTGGTAGTGGACTTAAAATCAAGCTAGTAGAGGCTATGTCCTATGGTCGCGCTTGTGTTTCAACCAGTGTGGGAGTGCAAGGATTGCGTGAGGTTGCAGGCAAAACAATACTTGTGGCGGACACTGTTGAGGATTTTGCACTGGGAGTGCATACGCTTTTAACCAATCCAGATAAACGCCAATGGATGGAGAAACAAGCTTATAAGTACGTGAGCGAGAAGTTTTCTCCTAAAGCAGCTTATCAACCTTTTGTAGATTATATTTACCAGCACTTACAGCAAGTCTCAAACCAACCTAAGATAGTTCCGTTTGAGGAAACTGTAAGTTTAGACAAGGTTATATCTTCAAAAAAGTAAAAACTATTTGTCTCTAAAAACCTTTACAACCAGATGTATTTGGCGTAAATAATCAACCTCATCCTCATGTTTCAGGCAATAAATAACAGAATAAAACCCTGCAGTCCATAAAAGGAAGAGAGATTATGAACATAGTAGGCAGATTAAAATTTCTGCAAACAGATGATACTGCTGAGTTGTATATTAAAAGTTGATAAATATACTTTTGCTGACATAATTGCTGACATAATTTAGGTGTGTGATTGAGGTAGGAGTTAGGTAGATGTCCGATACTGTCATTCAAGTTGAAAACTTAAGTAAGAAGTATGTCATTGCACATCAAGAACAGGGTAGCAATTACAAGACATTTCGTGAGGCAATGACTAATGCAGTGAAGTTCGTTGCTAGTTCGCTAAACCCTAGTAAGAAAAAGGAAGCAAATCTAAATCGGGAAGAGTTCTGGGCGCTGAAGGATGTGTCGTTTGAGATTAAGCAGGGGGATAGAATTGGTATTATTGGTCGTAATGGAGCAGGAAAGTCAACGTTATTAAAGATTCTTAGCAGGATCACGGAACCAACAGAAGGCTCTATTAGAATTAATGGACGAGTAGCCAGTTTATTGGAAGTTGGGACAGGCTTTCACCCAGAGTTAACAGGAAGGGAAAATATCTTTCTCAATGGTGCAATCCTGGGAATGAGCAAGGTAGAAATTCAACGCAAGTTTGATGAGATTGTGGCGTTTTCAGAGGTAGAAAAGTTTCTAGATACGCCAGTTAAGCGATACTCCTCAGGGATGTATGTACGCTTGGCATTTGCGGTAGCTGCTCATTTGGAGCCAGAGATTTTAATTGTCGATGAAGTTCTCGCGGTAGGAGATGTAGCCTTTCAAAAGAAGTGTTTAGGAAAAATGGAGAACGTAGGCAAAGAAGGAAGAACAATTATATTTGTGAGTCATAACATGGCAGCTATTAGAGCGCTATGTAGTCGGGCGTTAATGATGCAAAAAGGTCAATTATTGATGGACTCAGACATTGAAACTGCTATCACTACTTACTTAGCTGATGAGCGTTCATCAGATGCTCATATAATATGGGATAGAAAAAATGCTCCGCAGTCTTCGGAACTTCGTTTTCTTGAAGCTTACATTTTGAATGAGCAGGGAGATTATGCCTCGACAATTGATTGTCGTAAAGGGTTTTCAATAGCAGTGAAATACGAGGTGTTAAAGCCTATAAACGGTTTAAGAATTGGCTTTTTTATGCAAAATTCAGAAGGAATTCCTATCTGTGGTTCTAATGATCCGGTCGCTTGGCCAAAGTTAGTAAGAACTCCAGGTGAGTATACAAGCCAATGTTTTTTTCCTGGATATGTATTAAATGCAGGTAGATATTCAATCTGTTTTGGATCAGATATGCCTCCATATGATAAATCTCTTGCTACAACTCCATATTGTTTGGGTTTAAGCATTGAGGATGTCGAGGGACACGGTCCTATGAATGAAAGACTACCAGGAGTTGTAAGACCAAAACTAGATTGGAATATTAAGCAAATTGCATACAGATAAAAATTAAAATACTTTGATGGTTAGAAAACAGGAGGCTATTTAAAGATGTCATTAATTGAGGGAATCAAATTAATTAGGAATAAATTTTTATCTCCTATTACTTACAGACTCGGCTGTCTAGAAAAACGTCATAATGCTCTAGAAAAACGTCATAAAGAGATGGAGGATCGTATTGAGCTTATTCAGAGAGCTTTAGGAAGAATTGAAATGAGACAATTAAGACAAAATCCTAGTGATAATTTGTTTGATTATGAGTATCAAGTTTTCTCTCAATGGGGAGAGGATGGAATAATTCAGTTTCTAATAAATAATGTTGAAATTGATAACAAAGTATTTGTTGAATTTGGCGTAGAAGATTACCAGCAAGCAAATACGAGATTTCTCCTAGTAAACAATAACTGGGCTGGTTTAATAATTGATGGTAGTGATGCTAATATCTCTCGAATTAAGAGTGACCATGTTTATTGGAATTATAATTTAAAAGCTATCAAAGCTTTTGTAACAAAAGATAATATTAACAATTTGCTTTTAGAGCAAGGTTTGGCTGGAGAGATTGGCCTACTTTCAATAGACATAGATGGAAATGATTACTGGATTTGGGAAGCTATTAATGTCATTAACCCAGTTATTGTCATTGTTGAATATAACTACAGATTTGGTAGCCACGCTGCTGTAACAATACCATACAGTGAGAATTTTGAGCGAGCAGAAACTCATCATTCAATGATCTATTTTGGTACCTCACTAAAAGCTCTTTGCTTACTGGCAACACGTAAAGGTTATGTGTTTGTTGGATGTTGTAGTAATGGTGTAAATGCTTTTTTCATACGTGCAGATAAAAAACCTTTTACCATAAAAGAGGTAACTATTGAAGAAGGATATAAGTCAGGACAATTTTGTGAGACGCGTAATAGAGATGGGGAGCAGATAAAAACATCCCCGAAAGATGAAGTACTTTTGCTTGAAAGTTTAAATTTACCATTAGTGAATGTTGAAGAGTAAAACTTCAGTTGTATGTGTCTTATGTCTTAGATGAATTGTAGATCGAAAACTTTATTTTTTTGCTCGTTCTTATTAACGACAAGATATTTTAAGGAGAAAAAAATGATTATAACAATATTTATATAATTGACAATGTACAAAAGTTAAACTGATTTTCTATTATTAGCAGCTTAACTTAAGAGCGTATATCGCAATCGAAAAGTACCTACTACGCCAAAAAATGTTTTTTTTGTAAAATTACAGTTAAGTTTTAGAAGTCTAATTCTCTTAATATCTGGTTTCTATGATCAATTTTGATAGATTTGTAGATTTTTAAAATGGCTGTTGTTTAGATAAAGTAGATTGGAGACATGAAAGTCTTATATGATATCTCGCTTCTTGGTAGTGGATACTATGATCCTCTTGCTAGAACCGGAGTTTTCAGAGTGATTGAGAACATTGCTTATGGTTTAGCCAACTCAAAAGAATGTGATCTGTCTTTTTGTACAATTGCTACTCATAACAACATTTCAATTTCAGTTGCTTGTTTAGACTATTTGGAAGCAAACCTAAAGTTTGAAAAAGTACCTTTTGCTCATCCAAAAATCAAGAGACTTCTTCACAATCAGATAAAGCCTATCAACGAAAAAATAGATAACGCATATGGGCTGGAACGTTTGCTACTAAAAAGTATTAGAAAACCCTTGCTTTATAGCAAGGGGTTTGTTGAATACTACACAAACTTAATTGATTCTAAGAGCTTAGCTGCCGCTGATATATTTCACTCTCCTCTTCATCCCATACCTAAAAGGGTAAGACAGAATAGAAAAACTAAAAATTTCCTCACAGTTCATGATTTAATTCCGATACTGTATCCAAAGTTTTTTACAGGAGATGAACACAAATCTTCTCAAGAAATTACTTTAAAGAGTCTGGAGTCTGAAGATTTTGTTATTTGCGTATCACAGTCTACGAAAAATGACTTATGCAATTACTTAAAAATTTTTGATTCCTCAAGAGTATTTGTAACCCCTTTAGCTGCCGCACCAGATTTTTTCTATCCTTGCTTAAGTTTAGAGAAAGTTGCTGCAATACGTAAAAAATACAATATTCCCGATGCCCGTTATATTTTGAGTCTCTGTACATTAGAGCCACGCAAAAATATTGACCATACAATTCGCTGTTTTGCTAAAATGATTCAAGAGCAAAACATTCAAGACTTGTATCTTGTTTTAGTAGGCGCAAAAGGTTGGAGCTACGATAAGGTTTTTGAAGAAATTACTAACTTTGAACTGGCCAAAAATCGCATCATCCTGGTTGGATATGTAGCTGACCAAGATTTAGCTGCGCTCTATAGCGGTGCCCTTGCTTTTGCTTACCTTTCTTTTTATGAAGGATTTGGTCTTCCACCTTTGGAGGCAATGCAGTGCGGTATTCCAGTCATCACCTCAAATACTTCCTCCTTACCCGAAGTAGTGGGTGATGCTGCCATTAGGCTCGAACCCTTAGATGTGGATGGGCTTTGCCAGAGTATGCTTGAAATATATAGTGATTCATCACTCAGAAAGAGTATGTCTTTGAAATCAATAGAGCAGGCAAAAAAGTTTAGTTGGGAAAGATGTACACAAGAGACAATTGCTGCTTACAAAACTGCCTTGTCAGTTTAAGTTTTCAATTACAATGCATATTTGAAATATACAATAATGAAGATTCTCTACGATATTTCATTACTAGGAATAGGTCACTATGATTCTGTTAATCGAACTGGAACCTTTAGAGTAGTTGAAAACATGGCATATGGGCTAGCAGGTTTACAAGATATTGATTTAAAGTTTTGTGTTAGCCAAAATTTGCCAGTGCTAGTTCAATGCCTAGATTATTTGGCATCTAATGAAAAGCTGGAAAAAAAATCTCTTGCCTACTCAAAGCACGAAGCATTTATTGCTAGAAAACTTTACCAATATAATATTAGACTAAATAAAGGTTCCCAATATACGTTACCCCTTAGGGTCTTAAGGAAACTCTACAGAATAGCTAATAGACTTGCTGAAAGACATATGGCACCTTTAGATGCTAAAGTCTTACGGAATATAGATGTCTTTCATTCTCCTTGCTTTGCCTTTACACATATATTAAAAGAAGCAAAGAATATTAAAAAGTTTTTAACTATTCATGATTTAATTCCAGTTTTATATCCACACTTATTTGAACATAATAATGACGAGGGGTTAAAAAGAATTTTAAACAGTATAAGTCCTGAAGACTACGTAATATGTGTATCCAACTCAACTAAGAATGACCTTTGCAACTATTTAAAAAATATTGACCCTCGTAAAGTATTTGTTACCCATTTGGCTGCCGCACCTGATATTTTCTATCCCTGTTCCAATCCAGAAAAAATTGCCGATGTCCGTAAAAAATACTATATACCTAATGCCCCTTACATTCTCAGCCTCTGTACTTTAGAGCCTCGCAAAAATGTTGACCATATCATTCGTTGTTTTGCCAAGCTGATTCAAGAACAGAATATTAAAGATCTATATCTTGTCTTAGTAGGCACAAAAGGTTGGAGTTATAGCAAGATTTTTGAAGAACTTGCTAATTTCGGTTTGGCAAAGGAGCGCGTCATTCTTACCGGATATGTAGCTGACGAAGACTTAGCTGCACTCTACAGCACCGCACTTGCTTTCACTTACCTTTCTTTTTACGAAGGATTTGGTCTACCACCGCTTGAGGCTATGCAATGTGGTGTCCCAGTTATTAGCTCAAATACCTCCTCCCTACCTGAAGTTTTAGGGGACGCAGCAATTAAGCTTGATCCTTTGGATGTAGATGGCCTTTGTCAGAGCATACTAAAACTTTACAGCAATTCATCCTTAAGAGAAAGAATGTCTTTGCAATCAATTGAGCAGGCAAAATATTTTAGTTGGGAGAGGTGTGCTCAAGAAACTGTGAAAGCCTATAAAACAGCTATGTCTAGCTAGATAAGTCAGCCTATTTAGGCAAACAATACTCATTGGATTTGAAGGAGTAAAGATGAAAATTAGAGTAGCTTATGACATAACAAGCTTGCTGGTTGAAGCAAGAAACTCGGAGCGTAAAAGTGGAATTTACAGAGTTACCGAAGAGGTCATGTATGAGCTCAATAAAAGAGATGATATCGAACTGGAATTAGCAAAAATATGTGCTGGAAATTCTTTATTTGATGCGCTTAACTTTTCTTGTTATATAAAGAATGAGCCTTGTTTAGCAACATATAAAATTGTTGAACTTTTAAAGAGTCGGCTAAATGTACGAAGTCTATATGATGAGATTTATCCTATATTCTCGTCAGAAGATTTTCAGAAAATACCGAAATTATTACCAAAAGCAATCATAATAAGAGGGATATTTAAACTTTTAAGACTTTTTGATGCTTACCTTTATTTTGATAACAACAACTTTGACATTTTTCATTCCCCTTATCATAAGTTACCTTCTGAAGAATTTACTAAAGATGTACCTAGGCTCTTAACTGTCCATGACATTATTCCCGTAGCTACACCTGAATTGATAGTGCCAATACTAATTCCTTATTTTAAAGAAATACTTAATAGTATTAACCATCAAAAAGATTGGGTTGTATGTAATTCTGAATACACTAGGCAAGAGTTTTGTGAGTACACAGGAATGCCTCTTGAGCGTACATTCGTGACTCCTCTAGCAGCTGCTAATCACTTTCATTTAGTGACTGACTCTGCTCAGATTGCTACTGCTCGTCAACGATATGGTATTCCTGATGGTAATTACTTCTTAAGTGTTGGAACTCACCTTGAACCACGTAAGAATCTTGCTCATTTAATTCATTGCTTCTTAGAGCTGTTATCTGAGCAACCCAACCTTGACGTTAATCTAGTTTTAGTCGGCTCGAAGCGTCACACAACTGGTGAAACCATTAATCATCCTAACTTTTCTCGGTTCAGTTCTAGAGTGGTGTTCACTGGGTATGTTGATGATGAGGATTTGAGCGCCATCTACAGCGGAGCTACCGCTTTTATTTACCCCTCCATATACGAAGGTTTTGGCTTACCCACTCTAGAAGCTATGCGGTGCGGTACTCCCGTCATTACCTCCAACACCACTTCTTTGCCGGAAGTTGTAGGTGACGCAGGTATCCTAGTTGATCCAAAAGACAAGGATGCTCTTTGTCAGGCTATGCTTAATATCCTGACTGATAGTACCTTAGTTCAGGATTTGCGTCAAAAAGGTTTTGCGCGATCGCAAAGTTTTAGTTGGTCTAAGTGTGCTGCTGATACTGTAGAAGTCTATAAACTAATTGCCAATCATTAATAATTTAATGAGGCGTAATTTAATGAGGCGACTATCAATACTACTTAAGTTTTGCAGTTTGAACTCGGAATTTGACTTGGAGAAAAGGTGAGATCAGTGCTGCAGGATAGTTTTTCGTCGACCTAGGCGACTGGCGTGCCTCCGCCCCTGACGAGCTACGCTTTAGCGCAGCCATGCCCGCAGGGCTATAGGCGCAGCCGCTCCAAAGGAGATACTTGTCCGCCCTTGGCGTACCCTAGCTATAGGGTTAAAGGGAAACGCTTGATATTCTTTATTTTATAGTAGTTCTAAAACCAGTTCTAAAACAAAGATATTATGGAGACATTCTTAGTAACAGTTAATCCGGCCGCATATACTGCTGTGGATAAGGCAGAGTCAGAACCAGAATTGGCAATGGCTGTCAATGGAATTGCACCTGGTGTGATTGCAGAAGAAGCTAAACACTTAGGTGCAGGAATCGTTCATTATTCAACAGATTATGTGTTTAAATTCAGGGAGTTAAAACCTGAAGAAAGAAAACAATCTTCACTCCAGTGTGAAAGTTCCAAACCTCTATTTAGCCTTAAAAAGGGAGAAATCACATGAAATTTGACTGGCTAATTATAGGCGCTGGATACTCTGCGTGTGTCATAGCTGAACGAGTTGCAACTCAACTAGCACAACGAGTACTCATTGTAGAAAAACGGGATCACATCGGTGGTAATGCCTACGATTACTACAATGAGCATGGCATCCTAGTACATAAATACGGACCCCACATTTTTCACACCAAATCCAAAAAAGTTTGGGATTATCTGTCTCAATTTACTGAGTGGAGACATTACTTTCACCATGTCCTTGGAGTCATAGATGGTAAGAAAGTTCCCATACCTTTTAATCTCAATTCTCTCTATGCTCTTTTTCCGCCAAAATATGCAGAGAAGCTGGAGAGTTTACTTTTAGAGAACTTTGGTTTTGGGGTTAAAGTACCCATTTTGAAACTGCGCGAGAGTGCAAGTGGTGACCTCACTTTTCTCGCTGATTATATTTATGAAAAGGTTTTCCTCAACTACACAATTAAGCAGTGGGAACTGAAACCAGAGGAATTGGATCGGGGAGTCACAGGACGTGTACCAGTTTACATTAGTCGGGACAACCGTTACTTCCAAGACCCCTACCAAGCTATGCCCAAGCTTGGCTACACTGAGATGTTCCGCAAAATGCTGGCTCACCCCAATATTAAGGTGCTACTCAATACAGATTACCGCGAGATTATCAACGACGTTAAGTTTAACCGACTACTCTGCACAGGTCCAATTGATGCTTTCTTCGATTATATGTATGGCGAACTGCCTTATCGTAGCATCAACTTTCAGTTCGAGACTTTAGACCAAGAGCAGTATCAAGAAGTCGGTACAGTCAATTACCCCAACGAGTATGATATCACCCGCATCACCGAGCAGAAGTATTTGTCGGGGCAAACTTTACCAAAAACGACTTTGGTGATGGAATATCCTCAAGCTTATGTACCAGGGAAAAACGACCCCTACTATCCAATTCCTCGTGAAGAGAACCGTGAACGCCTAGAGCTTTACCTCAAAGAAGTCGAGAAACTCAACGGTTCAGTACTGTTTGCAGGACGACTTGGAGATTACAAGTACTATGACATGGATCAAGCAGTAGTTCGGGCGCTTGGTGTATTTGAGAAAGACATAGCAGGTAAGTAAATTGACCGCTGGCTTGATAACACTACATCTGAACGGATTGCAACGCAATAACACAAAACAACCAGAAAAGGGAGGAGACAGATGAAAGTATTAAGCCGAGTACAATTGCCGAAAACAGCAGAAACTTTTGAGTTATATATCAAATTAGATCAATCATTTTCTCTAGAGTCTCTAACTAAGAATAGACAGATTAGTTTGCACCAAGGTAGTACTCTATCTTTCAACACTTACTTCAACTCAATTTATGAACAATTCTATACAAAATACACAACTGTTAGCTCACTGTACTACTTACTAAAGCTTGAAGGCGATTTTGAAGTTTCTGCATACCGAGAGACCTATGAGGAGAGTGCTAAAAAACTTATTTATAAGGAAAAAATGTATCAATGTCAAACATCAGATTACATAAAAGTCTTATTGCCAGTTCTTAATCAAAACCAACAAGCTGGTCGTATTTATCTGGAAATAACTTGCCTGAGTGAACAAGGTTTGTTTACAGAAGGGTTAGTTGTCACTGCACAAGAAAAAGTTAGGGATGTTTCATTAGGTATTATCATTTGTACATACAAAAAAGAAGCTTATGTCAAACAAACAGTTACTACTATTTTAAAGGACAATTTGTTACAAGATAAGAAGTTTAAAATATTTGTAGTTGATAATGGCAACACTCTAAATAAAAGTGATTTTGAAGACTCTAGGGTTCAGCTCATCTCTAATCGAAATGTAGGTGGAAGTGGGGGTTTTACTAAAGGACTGATTGAGGCATTGCAGGAAGGCGTTCATACCCATTTCTTGTTTATGGATGACGATGTAGAGTTAGACAGTGAAACTATCTTCAGGCTTTTTCCTTTATATGAATATGCGAAGCAGGATTTTGCGGTAGCTGGCAGTATGCTGGATTTATACAAAAAACACATTTTGTATGAAGCCGGTTCATTATACAACAAATACTTTGATGATGAAGGAAACCTTCAACATCGTCCATTCACACTCACTGGTCTCAAGCAAAATCTTGATCTACGAAACCCTACCTCATTGAACTTACTGTTGTTAGAAGAAAGTATAGATTATGGAGGATTTTGGTTTTTCTCTTATTCTAAAGAAGTTGTGCAAAGTATTGGATTACCGCTACCTTTGTTTATTAAAACAGACGACCTAGAGTTTGGTTTAAGAATCAATCAAACTCTTGATAATGGGATAGTGGCTTTTCCATCTTTAGCTGTGTGGCATGAACCATTTTATGCTAAAAAGCCTGTTTGGGATCTTTACTACGAATATCGCAATCGGCTCATAGTTCATGCAATTCACAGTTCCCTGGGATATTTGGATACAATTAAACTCTTTACACGAACTTTAATTTATCACTTATTAATATTTGATTATAATTCTGCACAAATGATTGTCAAAGGTTTTGAAGATTATATGCAAGGTCCCAGTTTCATTAGAAGTCATGACCCTGAGATTTTGCATTCTTGGATTTTTGAATTTAGTAAAAGTCATAAAAGCCAGACTATACTGACTCATTCTAGCTTGAATAGTGAAGGTTCTCAAATTACTAAAGCAAAAAAATTACAAAGCCTGGTGAGTTTGTTGACACTTAATGGTCATTTCCTCCCGAAATTTTTTATTAAGGATGAGACAGCGGTCATTCGATTTAGCTCAAAAGAAAGAGACCCCTTGTCTAACCCCTTTTGTAAAGGTTTTGCTAAGAAAAGAATTATTTTTACTATGGAAAACAATCCTCAAATATATCAAAATGAGCTAGATAATCAAGCTGGTATTAATATTTTATTTGCCTGGGTTAAATCTGCAATCAGAAGTCGTTTGAGATGGTCAGACGTCCGTGCAGAGTGGAAAAAAGCTGCCAACGATTTGACTTCTATTCAATTTTGGCAGGATTACCTTCAACCTGATAGTGACACCAAGTCTCAACAGCCAAATTATGTCAAGCCAGGAGAAGCTGCATGAAAGTAGATTGGCTGATTGTAGGCGCTGGATATTCCGACTGTGTACTAGAACGCCTATCAAGTAATCATTGAGGGAGAGTGGTTGGTTGCTGTGAGTGGGTTGACGAGAGTAGCAGGATGTGAGCAACTATTGATGATAATTTGCAATAAGTTGAGGCAGAAGAGGACTCTTGTTTATGCGCCCTGTATTGCTTGCCCACTTACTTACAGCCAGGATAATCACCTTCGACACTGACCATTACCAGTGTTGCAGACTTGCGCCGTACAAATTGTTCTTCTGGTGCATGGCGATCGCCTCGTCTATCAAGGTGACAATCACAAATAAGCAGACTTGCGTCGTGCAAAAGCATTAATCACGGTTGTGTCCCTCATTTATTTATTAATAAAGATTATCAATAGGTATCCACTTCTAGTACTCTCGTCAACCCACTCACAGTAGCCAACCACCCTCCTGATCGTGATTAGTTGATAGGCGCTTTAGAACGCCTATCAACTAATCAGAGTGGTTGATGACCAGTATTGAGTAAGTTTTCTGCGGCTAAACGCTGCTCCTTCTAACTTCTGCCTTCCGGCAAAGTCAGTTAGTTTCCAATAGGTGGAGCAAGAGGCGCACGCGGTGTTCCACCACCACCGATGCTTTGTGGTCCATTGTTATCAACAATGTAAAGTGCTTGGAATAGCTTCTCAATGTCTTCATGAAACGTTCCACTTGTGCCCTGAAAATCGTAGCCAAAAGCGTTATAAAACTCCTCAAGAACTCCCTTTTCCACTGCAACGGTGTAAGAGTCCATACCTGTGCTATCTACAATATAACTACCATAATCTTGCAAGGCATGAAACAGTTTTTTAGCAACAGGTGTTTGTAAGTTGAGACTTGCTTCGGTTACGTTTGGAGGAATTGCTAGTAGTGAACCTTGTACAAGCTTAGGATTTGTACCATGATAGTGTTCTGCTGCACGATTATCAGCACGATCTGCAGGCCAGCGATACCCAGGAATATCCTTAGAGTAGTAAAGATATTTCTGCTCCCAAACCAGAACTTTTAATGCATGATGAATTGGTTCGTTGCTGGTAAGCTCGCCTTTACGAATAGAACCACCAATGGAAGACAGACCAGAACCAAAATGCGCTCCACCTATCCCATCTCCGTAAATATCAACATCTGGAAAATACCGCCAACCATAGATCGGACCCCCCTGTTGACAGCGAGCTAAAGGTTCAAGCTGCACTAAGGTTTTGCCATCTGGCATCAGAAATGCTGAAGCATTGTTGGGTGTGCTGTATGGAACAGTTGTAGCGTCTGGAACAATTAAGTCATCTGGAACGGGCAATGAAATATACATAGTTTGTGTACCCGTACAGCGCCCCTCACCCCAAGCACCAGGACCATACACCGGACGCAATGGATCGCCGTCTTTGATCTGGAAAAAGTACTCTTCATCTGACCCTGTATAGTACGCCTTTTCAAGGTTTGCCGGTACGTAAATCGCATCCGAACCGATGGGCATATTCCAAGGCGATGTCGATGCAAACGGCCAAGTCCACTTGTCACGTGTGACACGTTGGGTGACAGATTGCGCGACAGGCTGTTGACTCGGGGTTGCCTGACAGCCGAAAAATAGAGCGGCAATTACACTAGCTACAAATGCAACTACGTGAAACAGCCGCTTGCGGCTTGTCAAAGGTTGAAAAATGGCCATGAAAGCCACTCCAATGTAATCCATCAATCTTTTTGAGACTGTAATCGTACTAATCCCTCGCAGGTATATTGTTTATATACCATGCCAGTGGTCTGTAACGTCCTAAACAACATATTTCCAATATGAAAAATTTATAGTTTTCCAAAGAAAACTTTACAATACTATAAAAATGAGTAATGGTAAACCGTTTGCCACGGTGGCATATTACGAGGCAACATTCTCCACGCACAACCCGCACGTAGAAACTCGTGTTCACCAGTGCTTTCATATCCACCGTTCTTAGTCCTTTGCCCCCAGCAGGAGGAATTAAGGGTTGAAGAATATCCCACTGTGCATTTGTGCATTTGTCAGACTGCTGGGGAACTATAACCTTAGCTTGTTATGAATGGTGAAACATAGGGGTTTGATATGCCGAAAGTTTCTGTCGTTATCCCAGCCTACAATGCTGTAGCTTACCTCCTAGAAGCTGTAGAGAGTGTTCTGAAGCAGACATTTACAGATTTTGAAGTGCTGATTGTTGATGATGGGAGTTCTGATGGAACTGTGGAGTGGGTTTCTCAAATCAAAGACCCGCGAGTTCGACTGATTTCGCAGCAAAATCAAGGTTCATCTGGGGCACGTAATACAGGGATTACTGCGGCTCTTGGAGAGTATATCGCGCTTTTGGATGCTGATGATATTTGGGAGCCAACCAAACTCCAAAAGCAAGTCCGTTACCTAGAAGAAAACCCATTAGTAGGTTTGGTAGATACGTGGACAGTTTTAATTGACCAGCAAGGCAAGTCCACAGGGAAAGTTGTTGTTTCCTATGCAGAGGGAGACGACGTTTGGAAGCAACTTGTCCAGTTTAAAACAGTATGCTGTTGTGACAGTACACCCTTGATTCGTCGCAGTTGTTTTGAAACGGTAGGGTTATTTAACCGAGAATTACCATTTCTTGAAGATTTAGATATGTGGATTCGCCTTGCTTCTCACTATCGCTTTGCTGTCGTTAAAGAACCCTTAGTTCGTTATCGCCAGCATCCAGGTAGTAAGTCCACAAATTGTCAAGCAACTTTGGAAGCTTTCGTACAATCATCGAGAAAGCTTTTGAGTCTGTTCCTACAGAAGTACTGCCTTTAAGACAAAGAGGGTATGGTCGTATTCATCTCTACTTAGCTTGGAGAGCTATCAATAATCAAGATTACGACCGAGCGCTTCATTTTAATCATCAAGCCATTGCTTATCATCCGCAACTGATTTTTTCTTGGGATTTTATACGTCAAACCATAGCTTTGACACTATTGAAAAAATTCGGTCATCAAACATATGACAAAATAAAAATAATTATCCAAGCACTGCGGCGACGCAGGTCAACAACTAATGGACAATGGGGAATAGGGAATAGTTAGTAGTTAGTGGTTAGTCATAAAGACAAGCCAAAAATAGCAACTCTAATTGGCTCAGAAACTTATCTAATTTCTCTTTCTTTGCCTTTTGCGCGTTTCATTCCGAAAAAGTCAGTCTATTGAATTAAAGAGTTCATGACTATGCCCAAAGTGACTGTTATTATTCCGGCATATAATGCCATGAAATATCTCCCAAAAACAGTGGAAAGTGTTTTGAATCAGACCCTAACAGATTTTGAAGTATTAATTATTAATGATGGCAGTTCCGATGGAATTGTTGAATGGGCTTCTCAAATTACAGACTTGCGAGTCAGACTGATTTCACAAGAAAATCAAGGAACAGCAGCGGCACGAAACACGGGTATTGTTGAATCTCAAGGCGAATACATTGCCTTTTTAGATGCTGACGATATTTGGGAACCAACTAAGTTAGAAAAACAAGCCCAATGCTTAGATAATAATCCCTTGGTGGGTCTAGTAGATGCTTGGACAGCTTTTATAGATGAGAATGGCAAGCTCACAGGTTTAGTCATGAAGCACGAGACCGAGGGTGATGTCTATAAGGAAGTTGTGGAAACATGTGACAGTTCTGTATGCTGTGGAAGTTCACCCATGATTCGTCGTTCTTGCTTTGACACCTTGGGTTTGTTTGACCGGGAGAGCTACATTGAAGATGTGGATATGTGGATACGTATTGCCACTCGCTATCACTATGGCGTGGTTAAAGAACCTTTGGTGAAATATCGTATGCACCCAAATAACAAATCAAAAGATTGCGAATCAATGTTAAGAGGTTTTCGCCAGTTAATTGAGAAAATCTATAGTTCTTTGCCCACAGAAATTTTATATCTCAGAGCTCGAAGCTATGGTCGATTGTATATCTTTCTAGCCTGGAGATCTATAGACACACAAGATTATCAACAGGCTTTTCATTACAGTCGGCAAGCATTTGCAATGTACCCTCAACTCATTTTTCGCCCATGCTTTACTCGCCTAAATATAGCGATCGCCGTGCTTTGGTTGCTTGGACCTAATGGATACGACAGAATACGGTCTTTTAATCGTAACCTACGCCGACGCTTGTTCGCTCGTGCTACATAATTCATAAACAACTCAGAATTCAGGATTCCGAATCCAGAATTCTTCTGTAGGGAGATCCTGAATTCTGAATTTTGTGCAAATGTAAAACTTAATTCATTTTTGGAGTAGCCGTGGGATTGCGTAGTAAAGTCATCAAGGGCGGAGCCTTGATGGTCATACGTCAAGCTTTGGGTATATTATTGAGCTTAATTGGTGTATTATTCATCACTAGAGTCATTGGACCGACCGAGTACGGACTTTATGGAGTCGCTTATGGCATTGTAAGCTTCCTCGGCGGGTTGGGTATATGGGGCTTGGATGTCTATTTACTACGTAAAACATCCAATCCAGACCAACAGGATTATGACCAAGTCTTTACCCTGTTGCTATGTATTAGCGGTGTCTTTACACTCAGTCTTGTCTTGGGGCAACA
The DNA here is from genome assembly GCF_036697665.2 of Scytonema sp. PRP1. Taxonomy (NCBI): domain Bacteria; kingdom Bacillati; phylum Cyanobacteriota; class Cyanophyceae; order Nostocales; family Scytonemataceae; genus Scytonema; species Scytonema sp. PRP1. The sequence goes on from NZ_JBAHYJ020000089.1 coordinate 195,866, forward strand.
TATTATCGCCCAGATGCTTAAGCTTCCAGAAGTAGCACCGCTTATAGCAGTCATGGGTTTAACATTACCCCTTTCTCTGTTAAATCTGCCCCTGACAATTAAACTAGACCGTGACTTAAATTTTCAGCGTGTAGCCTTCATTGAGTTAATCAGCCAAATTAGTTATTATGTGGTAGCGCTACCCCTTGCAAATCGAGGAGCTGGTGCTTGGGCACCTGTTGGTGGTTTGTGGCTGCAGCAAATAACTATGGTTGTATTGACTGTCTATAGTACCAGTCTTCGCCCGCGCTTGTGCTGGAAGCCTAGTTTAATTCGGGAAATGGTGGCGTATGGTTTGAGCTTATCCTTTGCGGGTTGGCTTTGGCAGTTGCGATCGCTAGTCAATCCAGTGATTGTCGGACGTTTCGCTGGGGCTGAAGCTGTTGGATTTGTGGCTTTAGCCATTCGCCTTGTAGAAATGCTTGCCTTTGCTAAGGCTGTCACCTGGCGTTTGGCTATGGCGGCGCTAGCTAAGTTAGAGAATGACAAAACTCGCCTACGCAAGAGTATTGAGGAAGGAATGCGTCTACAAGCGCTAGCCGTTGGTTTACCGATGGCAGGGTTTGCAATAGCAGCTCCTGTGGTATTACCGCTCGTTTTTGGTAAAGATTGGACTCCAGCGCTGCAAATCTTTCCGTTGATTGCAATTGGCTATCTTGCCAATTCCATGTTCAATCTGCATTCGTCAGTCCTCTATCTGTGTGGTAAAAATCTTGAGGTGACTTGGTTTCATGCGGCACACATAGCGCTTTTTGGCGGAGGTGCCTTTTTGCTGGTACCGTACTTGGGGATGATGGGCTATGGCTGGGCTGAGATAGCTGCATTAGCTAGTTATATAGTTATCCATATATACACAGCTAAAGAGATAGGTAGTCCAAATTACACAGTAGCTCTTGGGTGGTTTACTATATCGGTTGCTGTTCTAATTTTAAGTACAGTCAACGAAGTCGTCCGTTACTCATCTTTTGTGTTGCTACTGCTTCCACTGCTTTCAACTAAAGAGAGAAACAGCCTCATTGGCTATTTTCAAATTTTGAGATCATAGAGGGTGTTTATAAAGTCAAAGTTAATGTTGAATGAATATCGGAGTCATTGAGCCTTTCAAAGACGGATTTTTAGAAGTCATCCCTGAAGGTGAGGGGAGCGACTACTGGCAAATTGCCGCAATCCACATTAGTGGAGAAGTCTTTTGTCCAAGCCCCCGTATTTATCCATCCCAACAAGTGGCGATCGCCAGGGCGCGGCGAATCTTTAATTGGATATGCAATCATGAAATGGAAACTCGTAGCTGGGGGTGTTATTGCGAGGAATTGAATATGAGCTTGTGGCGTCAGCCGAAATCATATCCTAGTAACCCATTACCGACAGCGTTTTGAAGATTATGGCTGATTTAGAAGAAACGCCGCCGTACACCTGGAATCCACTCAGTAGATTTTGCGATTTTGCATCAGACTATGCAAAATATCGACCAAGTTACCCAGCAGCAGCAATTGATTTCATCTTAGAGGGAATAGACACGCAGTTGCCCATAGTAGTAGCAGACGTGGGCGCTGGGACAGGAATTTCCTCGCGCCTTCTTGCTGAACGGGGAGTGCGTGTTTTAGCAATTGAACCCAACGCCGACATGAGACAAGCGGCTGCACCCCATCCAAGAGTGGAGTTTCGCGAAGCAACAGCCGAAGCTACAGGCTTAAGCGATGCTTCAGTTGACTTAATAACTTGCTTCCAGTCTTTCCACTGGTTCAACCCGGAACCAACTCTTCTCGAATTTCACCGCATTTTGAAACCGTCGGGAAGACTGGCTGCAGTTTGGAATGAGTGGGATAAAAATGACGAATTTACAGCTAATTATATTGACTTGGTACTGGAAGCGGCAAATTTGCCTTCCAATGAGAAGTATCGTACTACAGTGGAATATCTAGCCAGTTATCACTTAGTTGATATAAAACACTATGTGTTTCCCTATAAACAAGATGTAGATTTAACCGGGCTCATTGGTTTAACACAGAGTCACTCGATTGTACCGCGTTCTGGATCTGTACTCCAACAACTTATCTCTGACTTGCAACAACTGCACGTACAGTTTTGTGATCAGGGTGGCATGGTTAGCTTACTCTACAGCACCGATGTCTTCCTTGCGAAACCAAAACCTTAGCGTTGAGAATTTCCGTGGAAGAATAAACCTGCCATGGTGTTTGTTGCACTCGTCAATTGTATGAAAATGAAACCACAGATGCACACAGATGGACACCGATGAATAAGTAGCGTTTCTCTCGTGTGTGTCTGTGATTGCAAATACCCTGAAAGCAGATTCTTGTAAGAATTCTAATGCTCAATAACTGGCTGTGGCGTAAATGCTAGTATATATAATAACAAAAATTCTGACACGCTTTTTGTTATTATATTATACATTATTTGTATCGATTTACCGTAAAATTTGCAAATTCTTCAAACATTGAGTGAGAAGTTGACTTTAACATTAATGGAGGTATGGGGTGACTCAGGGGCACAAGCAAAAAATTTCGTCCAAGGCAAGTCAGTTTACAGAGTCGGTCATTCGTCAAATGACTAGAGTGGCATTGCAACACAATGCCGTAAATTTGGCGCAAGGGTTTCCCGATTTTCCCTGTCCCCCAGAGTTGAAACAGGCTGCTTATGAAGCGATCGCAGGTGATGTTAACCAGTATGGCATTACTTGGGGCGATCGCGCCTTCCGTCACGCCCTTGCTGAAAAAGTCCGTTGGTATCTGGGCTTAGAAATTGACCCCGAACGGCACATTACTGTAACTTGTGGTTCCACCGAAGCAATGGCAGCAACAATGCTTGCTACGGTAGATCCAGGTGATGAAGTCATTGTGTTTGAGCCGTATTACGAAAACTATGGTCCCGATGCGGTGATAGCGAGTGCAACTCCGCGTTATGTGTCGCTGCATCCTCCCGACTGGACTTTTGATGAAGCCGAACTACGGCAAGCATTCAACAACAACACCAAAGCCATCATTATTAATACTCCCCACAACCCAACTGGAAAGGTGTTCAGCCGTGAGGAACTCACCTTAATTGCCGAACTTTGCCAAAAGTGGGATGTGCTAGTTTTGACAGACGAAATCTACGAACATATTTTGTACGATGGAACTGAGCACATCGCAATGGCAACCCTCCCAGGTATGGAGGAACGCACTGTAACTATCAATAGTCTTTCCAAAACCTACAGTGTGACTGGATGGCGAGTTGGCTACATCTTGGCAAATCCAGAATTAACTGGCGCAATTCGTAGAGTTCATGATTTTCTTACCGTAGGCGCACCTGCACCTTTGCAACGAGCAGGAGTGGCGGCGATGCAACTACCACAAAGTTACTACAAGGAATTGGCAATACTGTATCAGGAGAAGCGAGACAGTCTGCTTCAGATTTTAGATGAAGTCGGGATTCCCTATTCTATTCCTAAGGGAGCTTACTATGTACTCGCTGACATCTCTCGCTTTGGCTACAAGACGGATACAGAGTTCGTCCTCTATCTCATTAAAGAGATTGGAGTTGCAGTGGTTCCTGGTTCCAGCTTTTTCTCTCAACCAGAGAAAGCTAGCAAATTCATTCGATTCTGTTTTAGTAAGAAGCCAGAAACTTTGGCGGCGGCGGGCGATCGCCTACTAAAATTGCAATCCATCCTACAAAGAGCTACCTGAAGTTATAGTTCAAGCACTCAGTAATCAGCGTTTTGTGAACTGCTGATCAGAACCGCCAGACCTTGCAAAGCGTTTGAAGGGCAAGCGCTTTTTGTCAACGAAGTGGGTCAGAAGCTCGTCGGTCTTGATGGCATTAACTCGGTCAGGCAAACAAAGGTATCCGAGTACTTCATGCCTGAAGACCGGGACTATTTCCAGCAGAACATCCTGCCGACAGTCTTCCAAAATGGTCGGTGGGAGGGGGATTTCCACTTCCGGCACTTCAAAAGCTTTGGAGCGATCGCCGTCCACTGCAATTTCTTTACCATTAAGAACAAGCAGACGCAGCCAATCGCCATAGCAACGGTAAGCCGCGACATCACCGAGCGCTTCTTGCGCTTAGAGAAAGAACGACGCTCACAGTTACTAGAGCGTGAGCAGGCAGCTCGTATTCAAGCTGAAACTGCCAACCGCCTTAAAGACGAATTCCTCGCCACCCTCTCTCACGAACTGCGCTCGCCCCTGACAGATTGCTTCAGCACTCGGCTATCAAAATGCGTGTCATTTCTCGCGCCAGTTTCGTCAACACCAGGGATTACCTCCTCAAACTTGGAGAAAAGGGTTGTGTTGCAAAAATTGTTAGTGTTTTAGCTTGACAAAATCCATTTACGCCTAAAGCTAGAGAAGTTACCATCTTGTGCCAAGTGCCACCCTGGAGAACTTAGAATTCCTTGTGAAAACGGTAGGATAACATGGGTAGTCAAGCCGTTCATGGAGTCATTCTAAGGTCATTGCCCTACTGCATGGCAGCGATTAGGTAGTCAAAGTAACCGCCAACAAGGCTTGCGTCTTCTGATGACAACATCGAGCTGGTGACATTCTTCATCGCACGGATGCTTTCAGCAACAGCCTCAATCGGAGTGCCAAGGGACCTATACATTTCCCTCACACCAATGATCCCAATCTCTTGAATCGGTGTCTCCTCACCAGCCACGACGCTGTAGGTGATCAAGCGCAGGTAGTAATCTATGTCCCGCAGGCAAGTCGCACTCATTTCTTCACCGTACGCGTTCCCACCAGGAGAGACAATGTCTGGGCGCTTTTGAAACAGCTGGTTTCCAGATTGCTTAACAATGCGCTCCCGGTTTTCTGTTAAAACCTGAACAAGACGCAGACGGCGCTCACTATTTGTGACAAAGCTCTTAATCTGATCCAGCTCCCCAGGGCTGAGATAGCGAGCCTCAGTGTCCGCGTTCACAATCGACTTTATGATAAGACTCATTAATAGACTCCTTCAAAAAAATGAAATCAAGTTGATCTAAAAGTGTCCCGACTGACTAAAGATGGTGGCATCATTGTTTAGACAAATGATGTGTGGATACCTTGACAACAGATGTTGGCGAAGTATTCACTGTTAACGCAACAAAAAGTGTTCACAACCTTAAAACCTTATGTCATAAAGTTGTGGTCAAGATAATGCTCTTGTCCAAGAATTTGTCACTCAGTACCTAGCTCCAGCAGAAGGGTAATTATTCCTCTCAAATCTGCCTTCCTAAAATTTCTTTCCCCGGCTGCATATCGCCTCAAAACTTTATTGGCAATCCATATTCGCTGCCTCGCAACGAGTAGCGTTGTCGCTGTTTATATATTTTAATTATACTTCACAATTCTTCTGTTTTACCAAATGACAAATAAGAAATCACAAATAGGTAAAGTACAATTTGACTGCCCCAAGATGCGCTTGTATAACCTGGGAATAAGGTTTTTGTCTGAAAACTTTACTGGATAGGAGGATATTCCATAATTTCGTCATATTTTCATTCAAGGTATTGGTTACACTCACATTATCAAAGAAATAAGTAGAAGGCTGCTATGCAGCTATGCTGAACGGAACCGAGTTTTTTAAAAGAATTTTTCTTCACTTACTGACGTTTATTTTTGTCCATTTACTTACAAGCTATATAATTAGATTTCTATGTTTTAACAAGAAAGAACTCAGCAATCTACGTTAGAGATCAGAACCATGGTTCTGTACGACTGGGTGGCAGTCTTGGGGGAAAACACCACACCAAATCAAATATTTGGTGGTCAACACTCTTCTCCTGCAGGTCTGAATCCAGCGGCGTAAGTGCATTCTGAGTTCTGAGTTCTGCATTCTGTATTCTTCTTGAAATTTTCTTCTAAAAATCTTACTCATCAAGGGCTATATAACTGAAATTGCAGATGCTTACTCGACAGGTTTTTTTAATTAAGTTATAATTAAAATATCGCAAATGATTTTCGGCTATGTAACTGAAGTTTAGAAATAAACACCTCTGCGAATCTAGTTTTGTTTACCTGTTTTTTTCGGAGATTTTTTATGTCAATTTATGTTAGTAATTTATCTGATGAGGTTGAAGAAGATGACCTCAAAAAGATATTTTCCGAGCATGGATATGTTAACAACATTCAACTATCTATGAACCAGAAAACTGGCGAGAAGAAAGGATTTGCCATTATAGAAATGGAAACTGATACCGAAGAAGCAGCGGCAATTCGGGCGCTGCGAGGCATTGAGTGGATGGGTCGTAGCCTCAAAGTTAATAGAGCTAGGACTAAGTATAGTATTTCAGAAATTTGTGTGGATTCAACGACAAATTAGCGCCACCGTCTCTAGTGAAATATGAGTCGGACATCAATAAAAATCAGATCCAAAAATGCAAGCTTTATTAAAGATATCGAGTCAATTACTGACTCATCCTACAACTGATAACAGCCAAGGAAATACAACTACATATACTTGGCAATCCATCTGGAGTAAGCATAGTTGCCCTTGCTGCTCATACACTTTACTCCGTCATATGCGTTTCGGAGGTCTTTACTGGCGTTGTAGCCATTGTTACCAAGAAATGCCAGTTTATAGCCCATTGCAGGAAATGATATCTGCACTCATAAATCAGCGAAAAAATTTCATCACAGCCATTTGACCCACATTCCGTAGGTGCCATTGCTGGTTGTAGCGCAGTGCCCAAAGAGCAATCGCAAAACAATACACTTCTCCAGAAATTAGTGAGCAGATCAGGCAGTACAAGGGTTTCAGGTTGATTTTCCCAGATGTCTAATAGGTTTGCAGATGTTGCCTTATCGCTGCTTTCTCAGAAAATCACTGATCTGAGTTCCTGTATAGTGAGGCATCCACCCGTCCACTGTTGTAAAATAGCGTACTGCTTTGCAATGCAATGATGCAGCAGGTCTTATCCAATGCTCTACTTTGGCTGGGATGTGGATATAATCTTGTGCTTGAATTAAAAGCTGTACTTGGCTGCGATCGGGTCGCACAAAGCCAAAAATCATTTCTCCTGCCAACATATAAAGGGCTTCTGGGGCAGTGTGAAAATGGTAATGGTTGTAGGTTGCTATGAGTGTATCGAGATCGGGCAACCCAGGATGCACACTTAGCAAATCACTCCCAAGATAACCTCCTTCGTTTTTAAGAAATTCAAAAAGGCTGTCATGAATTTCCAGAATATAGTTCTTTTCCTTGTCTGTGAGAATTTCCTGTGAAAGTAGGTCGCTCAAAAAGACTGGCATGCTTGGTTCATAGTGTTTGAGGTTGATTCCAAGCGGTGATAGTTCATGAGCGATATCGACCAAATCGCTGTTTATTGTGCCGTCTTCAAGCAATAGGATAGCCATTATTCCATAAATTATTCAATAACAATAAAAATTATACTTAACTCTGAGCTTTGAATTTACTAATACTTGATAGAAAAACCGAAGTTTTTAATTCTTTCTTTTGCTTTAAGTTTGCTCTAGGTTTTTGAACAAGGGCGTACTCAAATATCGCTCACCGTAACTGGGCTGCACCATCACGATTAAACGTCCTGCATTCTCCGGACGCTTAGCAACTTGAACCGCTGCCCACAAAGCAGCACCAGTCGATATACCTGACAGAATTCCCTCTTCTCGTGCTAGCCTGCGGCTATATTCAATCGCCTGTTCATCAGTCACCTGAAGAACTTCATCAACGAGTTCTATACGCAACACGGGAGGAACAAACCCAGCTCCAATGCCTTGAATTTTGTGTTCTCCGGGTTTACCACCTGTGAGTACGGCACTGTTAGCTGGCTCAACTGCGATCGCCTGAAATTCGCTTTTGCGAGACTTAATTGCTTCAGCGACTCCAGTAATTGTGCCTCCTGTACCAACGCCAGCAACTAGGATATCAACTTGCCCATCGGTGTCTTCCCAAATTTCAGCCGCTGTTGTTTCTCGATGACTCTTGGGATTGGCACAGTTATGAAACTGCTGAAGCATATAGGCATCTGGTGTGGTAGCAACAATTTCTTTAGCACGAGCAATAGACCCAGACATACCTTCAATTCCTGGTGTCAACTCCACTTCTGCCCCATAGCCCATCAGCATTAACTGCCGTTCAGTACTCATTGTATCTGGCATTGTTAAAATTAAACGGTACCCTTTGGCTGCCGCAACCATCGCTAGAGCAATGCCCGTGTTGCCAGAAGTGGGTTCTACTAAAACTGACTTTCTTGGGCGAATTAATCCTGCTTGCTCAGCAGCTTCAATCATGCTGATACCAATTCGGTCTTTGACTGAAGCTGATGGATTTAGCCCCTCTAGTTTGACCAAAATCTGGGCAACACAGCCGTCAGATTGAGGAATACGATTAAGCTGAACTAGAGGCGTCCGACCAATCAAATCGGTGATATCACGAGCTATTCGCATCTTTGTTCTCTCCTGGGGTTGGCTGTGCAATACTGCTTTAATATACGCTATACCTATCGAATAAGCGTACATTAACATACATTAAATTGACTCTCAATCAACTAAGTCTATATACTTTCTTGCGAAAAAATTGACCAAAAAAGTACTCAGAACTCAGAACTCAGGACTCAGAATGAAGAAGCCAGGTTTAAGAAAAAGTACTCAGAACTCAGAACTCAGAATAGGGCTATTCTTTCTCTGACACTGCCTTTGAAAATGAAAAATTTCTTCTGACTACTGCGTTCTGCGTTCTGGGTTCTTCTTCAAAATTGCAGAATAACGTGCCTGAAAAAGACGCCGAAAGAAAGACCTACACAAAACTTAAAAGGTGATAAATTTTGCTTCTGTTTTGACTTTTGACTTTTGTTAACTTTAAGCTAGTACAAGAGAACTATCCAAAGGATGGAATGTCTGATTTAATTTTGTTTTGGCATCGCCGCGATTTACGTATTTCTGATAACACAGGACTCGCTGCTGCTAGAAAGCAGAGTCAAAAAGTCGTGGGCGTGTTTTGCCTTGATCCGAATATTCTAGAACGGGATGATGTTGCTGCGGTCAGAGTGACTTACATGATTGGTAGTTTACAGTCACTCCAACAGCGATATGCTCAAGCAGGTAGCCAGTTGTTAATTCTCCATGCCAATCCTACTACAGCCATTCCAGAACTGGCAGCGAGTCTGGGCGCAAGAGCTGTATTTTGGAATTGGGATGTGGAACCGTATTCTCAAGAACGCGATCGCGCTGTCACAGACGCACTAAAAGAAAAAGGTATTCAGTTTCTTGAGAAAAACTGGGATCAGCTCTTACACTCACCAGAGGATATTCGTACTGGTTCCAATCAGCCCTACACCGTCTACACTCCGTTTTGGAAAAATTGGATTGGTAAATCGAAGGCTAACCCAGTAGAAACTCTGGAAAATGCCGAAGGATTGACACAAGCCGAAAAAGAAATTGCAAAAGCTTCTGGGGCAATAAAATTACCCTCAGCCAAAGATTTAGGTTTCCATTGGGATGGAGAATTAGTCATTGCGCCAGGAGAGGCGGCGGCGCAAGAACGGTTAGAGGAATTTTGCGCCAGTGCAATTAATGAATACAAAGAACAGCGCAATTTCCCAGCAATTGACGGTACATCAAGATTGAGTGCGGCATTAAAATTTGGCGTGATTGGTGTTCGCACCGTTTGGCAAGCAACTTTGGAGGCGCTAGAAATGAGCCGTAGTGAGGAAACAGAAACCAGCATTCGTGCATGGCAACAGGAATTGGCGTGGCGAGAATTTTATCAACACGCGATGTATCACTTCCCAGAACTAGCAGAAGGTGCTTTCCGCGACCATTTCAAAAACTTTCCTTATGACAATAACGAAGAACATTTCCAAGCTTGGTGCGAGGGGAAAACTGGCTACCCAATTGTTGATGCAGCAATGCGCCAGATGAATGAACTTGGCTGGATGCACAACCGCTGTCGAATGATTGTCGCTAATTTCCTAACTAAAGACTTGCTGGTTGATCCCAGAATGGGAGAAAAATACTTCATGCAAAGATTAATTGACGCTGATTTATCTGCGAACAATGGCGGCTGGCAATGGAGTGCTTCTAGCGGTATGGACCCGAAACCCGTGCGAATTTTCAACCCTGCTAGTCAATCGCAAAAGTTTGACTTTGAGGGCGAGTACATTAGGCAATGGGTTCCGGAATTGCGGTCTATGGATACGGAATATTTGGTGACGGGGAAAATTTCACCCTTAGAACGTCATGCTGTTGGCTATCCTGACCCCATTGTGGATCACAGTATACAGCAACGACAGTTTAAAGAGCGCTATCAACGGCAAAAAGATGGATTAGGGGCGCTGCGGTGAAAATTAAACGTTGGCGATTGATGAGGTTGAAGTATCTGAATAAATATCACTTCCTTGCCAGCGTAAATTCTCGAAATTGAGAAGGCTGAGTTAAGCAACAAAACTCAGAATGGCGTTGGGTTGAACTTTTGTGAAACCCAACCTACAGTATTGCGTTTCAGATTCCCATAAAACCGCTTGCAGAACCCATCTGTTTGGCAGGACTGATTTGAGCAGAGATTTGCATTGCTCTACCAGAGCGGAGATTTCCAATTAAACTTAGGACAATACCAATCAAAATAATACTGCCGCCCATATATTGAGTAGCTGTGGGTACTTCCCGTAGAATTAGATAGGCCATCACAATTGCAGCAATGGGGTTAAACGAGTTAGCTAGACTGATTTGAGCGGAAGTTGAGCCGCGCAAACCTGCAAACCAGCACAATTGCCCTGCAACTACAATCACAGCTCCGTAAAGGAGCATCCACTGCCAAAGATACGGCGAGAACGCATCTTGAAAGTGTTGTGTTCCATAAAGCAACTGAGCGAGGAAGAAGAAAACAACCGTTCCCAAAGCCGTGCGAAAGATATTAAAAAAGCCTAGGGGGATATGCTGCAATCGTAACTTACTAATGACCGTAGCAACAGCCAAAACCACAGCGCCAGCGGCTGCCATCAACTCCCCGTTGCCAATATGCAATGAACCCCCCATCAGCGCTACAGTTTGACCAGAGCTAGGCAGAAATGAGGTGATAGCAACACCGACAAAGGACACGATCGCACCCGCGATCGTCCAAGTATTGACCCTAACTCCCAGAAGCCAGATGCTCAAAGCTAAGGTGAGCGGTGGTTCCAGCCGACCAATCAGCACTACATTGGTCACGGTGGTGTTGTCTAGGGCACCAAAAATTAGCCCAGGACCAAGGGCACCGGAAAGGATAGCTATGACTCCCAAGCTGATCCAATCTCCACGGGTTAACTGTCTTAAGGTGCGTTGGTTCAATTCTCTGCCAAAAATTAACAACATCATCGCTAAAGCACAGAGGTTGCCGACAAATAAAACATTGCACAGTGAAATGGGATTTCTGCCATCCACCAGGTGCTGTGCTCCAATTTCTGTAATTTTGCGGGTTACGGCATTGGCAGCTGCAAAGATGAGGATGGCTGTCCACAGGTAGAAGGAACTGGAAACCCAGCTAAAAATATTTCTTTTTCTTGTTTTCATAAAATTTTCATAAAATATAAATGCATGATCCGTGTTGGCTTTTTGCTGTCACACAATTGTCCTATATTTTTACACCAGAATTTCCTAGCCACTAGGGACTTGAGGGGGTGCTAGGCTGAAGTTATCCGGTGCAAATGTAAAGATGAAGGTGGGATAATTGCTCGGATTCATAGCTACAAAGACTCATACAGAACACTATTATTGTGACGTGGCTCTAGGCAGCACAAATGAGCAACAGCTATAACTTATCAGATAATTTCTAGAGTTGTTTCTAAGTTTTTTTCAGCGAGTTCTCAGATAAAATTCATATTTTGACTGGAACTCAATTTGAGCCGTTTCTAGGTAAAATCTTAGCCTTACTTCAGTTTTATTCACTCATTTCTCAGGAAAAAATCATTTTCTCCCAGGCTAATTGAACCAAGATGAAATTGAGCCGACAAATTGAATGGAGTGAACAACAATGAAACTGAATCAATTGGTATTACTAGGCGCGAGTTCCTTAATCATTAGCACTGTACCTATGTTAGGACAAGCAGCTCAAATAACAGCGTCCCAGAACCTTAGCCACACCTCAAGTGCTAGCAACCATAATATCCTTGTGGCGCAAGGTAAGTCTATGGCTGTAGCATCTGGCAAATTTCTGGCTGGAGAAAAGCCAACTACAGGTTCAGCTCGCATCGTCACCGAAAACGGACATCGCTACTTGGAACTCGATAGTGCCTTCAGTACCAGCGACCAAGGACCGGATCTGCACGTTCTTCTAGATACCACTGGCAAACCACCACAAACATATAAAAACCAGGGTAGTTTCGTAAACGTGGGGCGCTTACAAAAGTACAACGGTACTCAACGCTACCCCATTCCCGATGTTGTTAATGTAGCTAACTTCAAATCTGTCGTCATCTGGTGTCGCATGGCAAACGCCACCTTTGGCTACGCACCACTGCAAGCTAGCAGTGGCGTTAGCGCTCGTTAGATCTGATTTATTTTTCATCATGGACAAAGTATTTGAACAAACATCTTCCGTGATGCTGCGTGCGGGACGGCCCGACGACGCACTAAAGTGTGGCACCATTCTATATCAAGCAATCCGTGTGATCGCGGAACAGCACGGCTTCGTACCCGACTTTCCTTCTGCGGAGTTTGGGGCGGATATGTTGACCGAACTTTTAGCGGATCCGGTGGTTTATTCGGTCGTGGCTGCGGCTGAGGACGGGCGCGTCATTGGCAGCAACTTTTTGTGGGAAGGCGACACTATCGCCGGTATCGGTCCGACTACGGTAGACCCCGCCGCGCAAAACGGGTCGGTTGGTCGCCGCCTGATGGAACACGTTTTACAGCGGGCGCGCGAAAAACGGTTCGCCGGTGTGCGACTCGTTCAAGCCGCATATAACAGCCGCTCGCTTTCCCTGTATACCAAACTCGGCTTCGATGTGCGCGAGCCACTGGCGAACCTTCAAGGACAGCCGCTCGGTTTGACGATACCCGGTCGCACCGTTCGTCCGGCGACTGAGTCCGACCTTGCTGCGTGTAATCAACTCTGCTATCACATTCATGGTCATGACCGGGCGGGCGAACTAAAGGGAGCTGTCGGGCGGGGCACGGCAACGCTTGTCGAGTGTGATGGACGCGTATCGGGCTACGCCAGCGAAATTGGCTTCTTCGGTCACGCTGTTGGTGAGAACAATGAGGATTTAAAGGCGCTTATCGGGGCGGCAAGGGCGTTCGGCGGGGGGGCTTCTATGTTCCGATGCGCAACGGCGACCTGTTCCGCTGGTGTTTGAACCATGGTCTGCGTGTCATCCAGCCCGAAACGTTGATGAGTCTCGGTCTGTATAACGAACCGGCAGGAGCCTTTTTACCATCCGCCCTGTATTAATAGCAGCATTAACCGCGCCTCAAAACGTAAAATAGCGTTACCGCTCGTTAGGTGCTAGTAGAGGAACAGATCGGGAGTAATGGTTAACGCTCTTTCATCTCCCCAACCTTTGGTTCAACAAACGCGAGTGCAAATGACAAACGTTTTTTCTCATGACTGCTATTAGCATCTTTTTACACAAGATAATCAAAATTAAGTCGGAGTGGCTTGTTCCGTCCTCTTTAGTACTCCGTTTAACTTTGGGGATGATGGGTGTTTTTGCCCTGGGAATATGGGTCGTTGTCATTTGCACAAGCTGGACAATGGAGCGCATGGTCATTGAAAATCATCAACAAACGCTCTCATTGGTAGCAACTCAAGTGACCAATATGATGGCACCCAAGAGTAAGAGTATCCCTTGGCAACATGAGCTACAAGCAACTCTAGATAATTGGTCATCGTTACCCATGTGGCTGTGGGTGAAGCAGACAAACAGTGAAGTACTGGTATCCCCAAATTTGAGTTCAATGCCTGCTAGTGAAAAGGCAGTGCTGATGTCCCTGCAAGCTTCATCTATTCAAAAGAGGCGCTATAAAGTTGCTGGACAACAACTGATAGTTAAGGCTACAGCACTGCCGATGGTGAACCAACCAACAGCTATGCTATATGTCGCTGCTGACATAACCGAGATGCTATCTCGCTCCCAAGCCGCAACCAGGAATTTAGCGATCGCCCTCATCCTGTTTTTTCCCCTGCTTACGTTTACGATTGCAGTTATTGTAAGGCGATCGCTTCTACCACTGTTGCAAATTAACAAGTGGGTAACCCTCAACGATACCACTCAACCAGTCCCAGTAAATCTGCAACGACTCCCCCGCGAAGTTCAACAACTGGTCATATCCTGCCATCAACTATCTACTAGCCTGTTTGCAACAAAACTTCGACAACGGCAGTTTACAAACCAAATTTCCCACGAGCTACGCACTCCTCTAAGCATAGTCTACGGTTATCTCCAAAGCCTGTTACGCCGAGGGACTAACCTGACAATTCCCCAGCGCGAAGCCTTGGAAACGGCGACTGCAGAAACGGAACGCATCATTGAAATTTTACAAGACCTGCTTAACCAGGTACGCGCAGATGATACGGTTCTATTAGTCCCTCCAAAGTCAACTAATACCAAGTTGCAGTTAAAGCACAAAAAAGACGTATAGGAGGAAAAGACACGCAACATTTGGTTTAAACTAAAGGCAAACAGAAGTTTGTTGAAAAATTCTCGTCGCCCTTTATTTTCAGTTCATGGGGGTATGTCAGTTCAGCGTGTTAGTTTGTCTGAACGAATGCAACTTTGTATCAGGTTGTTTGTCCTATCTTTTCCCCTTGTTCCTCCCTAAGTTTTCTAGAGGAATTTCGGTTTAAAAATAGTCAGGTCATTATGATAACCGCACATATTCTTTTAATTGAAGATGAAATCAAACTAGCTCGGTTCATTGAGCTGGAACTGAATAGTGAGGGATATCGTATCACCGTAGCTCATGATGGCATGGTAGGATTAACCTTGGCGCGGGAGTCTTCACCAGATTTGGTCATTTTAGACTGGATGTTACCTGGACTGACTGGCGTAGAAGTTTGTCGCCGCCTGCGAACAACCGGAAACAAAGTACCTGTGATTATGTTAACAGCGCGGGATGAGGTGCAAGATCGCGTTGCGGGGTTGAACGCTGGGGCAGATGACTACGTCGTCAAACCTTTCAGCATTGAGGAACTGCTTGCCAGAGTTCGCGCCCACCTGCGCCGCCAACAGGAAGATGACCAAGATGTGTTGCAGTTTGCAGACTTGAGCTTGAATCGCCGTACTCGTGAAGTCTTCCGTGGGGAACGGGCGATCGAGTTAACCGTTAAGGAGTTTGACCTCCTGGAGTACCTACTGAGCCATCCCCGCCAAGTCTACGCCCGCGACCAAATTTTAGAACACGTTTGGGGCTATGACTTCATGGGAGATTCTAACATTATCGAGGTTTATATCCGCTACCTGCGCTTGAAGCTGGAAGAAAACAACGAAAAGCGGTTGATTCAAACCGTACGAGGCGTTGGTTATGTGTTGCGCGAGTAAAGGGGATTGGGGATTGGGGATTAGGAATTGGTGAGAGGGAAAAATTTTTAATTCCCAGTCCCCAGCCACCAGTCCCCTTGTTGACACTCCTCGACTATCGCGGTGCGAGGATTCTTGCTTCATCCGTCCTCCCTAGGCATTCAAATGCAAGCATTCAAAATACCCCCGTTTGGATACGTCCACAAGCGTACACGGACTGCCCGACCGCGTTTGAAACGATTTATCAATTGCTTTTCTCTCTTTCCTACAGTATGTCGCACTCAGCTGAGCATTGTAGATGGGGAGTACCCAACTTTGCCTCACGAGAGTCTTTTAGACTATGGGCGATAGTATCATCCCATACTTTGGATACGCTGTCAACCTCTGGAAAAGCCGCCCTATAAGGGCGGGGCTTTAAACCCAGCTTTTCGGTAAAAATTAAGTTTTCATTACTTACGCAGCAAACAGAATATATTACCGTTAATATTTGTACAATCTTGGAGTAAAAGCTATTGCTCCGCGATGGCACGGAGTGCCCGCATAATAGCGATCGCGTCAAGTGAGCCAAAAGTGAGCCAAGTCCATCAAGATAACCAATTAGAGGCACCTCTGCCGGAAGGAACGGCAGAACGTATCTTGGAGACACTTTCTTTCTTGAGCTACCGTTCCGGTGAAATCAAAAGCTACCTATACGAAATAACTTGTGGACTCAGTCGTTTGCTACGTTTGGACTGGTCAGCAGTCACTCTCTGTCAAAATGGGTTTGAGCGAGTGATGGCGAGTAGCTTGGAATTTGATGGCATGGATCAGGTTTATTCGCTACATGGTACTCTTACAAATACGGTGGTGGAAACTGGGCGTACTTTGGCTGTCACAGATGCAAGCATCACTACTCAGTATGGTACTCCGCCAGATGGCTACCTGTCTTACTTGGGTGTGCCACTGCGAACGTTTCAGGGACAGGTGATTGGTACCATTTGCTCGTTCAATGTCCAGCCCTGCCAGTTTACTACTGAGGAAATTCGCATAGCCGAAATTTTTGCAGAACGTGCTGCCACAGCGCTGTTTCATTACCAGCTCTACCAACAGCAGCAGCAATTTAATGAAACTTTGGAGGCTGAGGTAGCCAAGCGTACAGAAGCACTACGGACAGCCCAAGCGAAATTAGTTGAAAGTGAGTGTCTGGCAGCAACGGGCGAATTTGCTGCAATGATTGTGCATGAGTTACGTAACCCCCTGACAACGGTCAAAATAGGGCTGAACTATTTTAAAAAAGCTGATCTGCCCCAACAAGCTAGGATGCAATTATTGCAAGCCTTACGTGCAACCAGTCATTTGGAATACCTGCTGGAGCAAATTTTAGTTTACGCCAAGCCGCTGGCGTTGCAACTGGCAGAACTTGAGATAAATTCGTTTCTTACAGGAATGTTGCCATCTTTGCAAGAGTTGCCTGCGGCGAGAGAGCGTCAAATTGAGTTGAAAATTGCCCCAGTTGCACATCTGTTCTTAGGCGACAAACTGAAGTTACACCAAGCGTTGCTACATATGGTGGAGAATGCTTGTGAAGCTAGTCCTCCAAGCAGTGCGGTGCTCCTAAGCGTAGCAGAAAGTACAACAAGTCAGATAAGTATTCAGGTTCACAATAGTGGTGAACTAATTCCACCAGAACTGCTGCCAAAGTTGACAGAACCGTTCTACTCCACGAAACCCAATCGATATGGACTGGGGCTAGCAATAGTCAAACGGATTGTGGTTGCCCATAGTGGACAGTTGGTCATCAAGTCTGATCCGACGACAGGTACGGTAATGAGTATTTCGCTACCTGTTCTGGAGCCTCCTGAAGATTCAACGAGCGCCCGTAAGGGTGCTGCACTCGGTGGAATCACCATTTTATCAGATTCTCATGCCACACAAGGCACCAAATTCCTGATGAAGTCGCCAAGTACCCACCAATTACACGGTCAGCAGCATCATCAAAGGAGCATTGATATCTTATCCGCTCTCATCGGGCGTTCCCATCTTCCTCTTGATCGCTATCTACAAGACATCGCCGCCAGTGTTAGCGAGTTGGTGTCATCAGACTGGACAATTGTCACCCTACGTGAGGGAGACTCGGGGCGAATCGCTGCCAGTAGTTTGGAGGTGAAGGAGAGTGACCGAGTTTACTCGTTGCATGGCACTCTGTCAGACGTTGTTGCTCAGCACAGACGAACATTCCTGATAGCAGATGCTCGCCAACAACGACATGGCACCCTACCAGAAGGCTACCTTTGCTACCTAGCTGTGCCTTTGCAGGCTCCTCAAGGCGAGATTATCGGCACTATTTGTTCCTTCAACAAGCAACCGCGTCAGTTTACCACTGAGGAAGTGCGACTTGTAGAGTTATTTGCAGAACGGGCAGCGATCGCGATCGACAACCACTGCCTCTATCACCAGCAATGGCAATTCCAAGAAATCTTGGAAGCAGAGGTAATAAAACGCACCCAGGAACTACGAGCCGCCCAAGCTCGCCTGATTGAGAAGGAACGACTCGCAGCCGTTGGTGAGTTTGCTACGCGCATGGTGAACGAAATTCGCCAACCAGTGACTACAATAACTGATTGCTTACATTACCTCCAGCAAATTAGCTTATCCCAACCAGCCCAAGAGCGGCTATTCTTGGCAGTGGACGAGGCACAGCGTCTAGCAAACCTGTTGAACGAAATCTCGCTCTACGCCAAGCCGCAGGTTTCCCAGAGAGTTGCTGTAGAAATCAACGCTTTAGTGGCTGCAACTCTGGATACCTTGCGGGCTACAAAAGAAGCCTTGGGGCGAGAAATTATCTTGATCCCGGCATCTGTGGGAGTTATTGTTTTGGGCGATCGCGACAAGCTCAAACAAGTGCTGATCAACTTGGTGCGGAATGCTTGCGAGGCGATCGCCGTACCCGGCGGGGCTTCGCCCATCGCTCCTGGCGAAACTGTAACTTGTACTGTTGAGTTGCACACCCATACCAGTCAGGTGTGCATCCATGTTCATAATGGTGGTGCGGCAATTCCACCCCATGTGTTGGCAAAGTTGACACAGCCTTTCTATTCTACCAAACTAAGTGGAACTGGGCTAGGATTGGCAATTGTCAAACGAATTGTAGAGGAACACACAGGCACGTTGTCTATCCAGTCTGACCCTTTAGCAGGTACAACCGTAAGTATCTCTTTGCCGTTAGCAGATCCTTTAGGTAATTAGCCAAAATTCCGATATTTCTTACAGTGATAGAAGCAGAAAGCCCATGAGGATGTGACCTACTAAGGTTTGAATTTGAATTGCAACTTTCGTTGGAGCCAACGTTCGATTTTGAGATGGACTGATTGATCAATCACTCTATTGTGCAAAAGTTTCAACTTTTAGTGGACGACAAGTTAGAGCCAATTGCATATATTGAATTCATGCAAACATTGATAGGACTGGATTAGCTCTGTGTTACTTTTTGCAATGATTTTCGCTCTTTTAAACTTTGAATTTGAGATATAGAACTCCAATTTAGTTTTTGACAACATACTGAGATTGAAAAGCCTGTTTTATCAGGGTTTGATCTAAAGCTTTGTTCAATAAAAGTTATTGTCATGCGAGAGCCTGTACCAGATGTATAGCAGGGGACGCTTGGACTCTTTACTGGGGACTGGGTGAAAAGTCTTTTTGTGTCTAGGTTTTATCATCTGTTGATGTCCTAACCACCTTGGCTGTTGCTATAATCGCGCAAGAATTTTTAAAGTCTTTTCTAGCAGAGTTTTCCCGTGGACAGTCCTCATATACTGCAATGCGTTCTGCACGAAAAAGACTGCAACAACTTGAGGGAGAATACCCTTGTGCCACTTGGTTACCAGTTATTTGCACTAATCCTGCTGAACCGCCGATGGTTTGGCAAGTAAAACACACTGGTTAAAGCGGGAAATGCTCCCGACTTGGGGAGTGGCAATATTTCCCCGGACATAATTTTGAGGCTCCCTTACAATTACCCCAATCCCTAATCCCCAATTCCCAGTCCCCTTTACGCAAAAAGTGAATTGGTATAACGGTCAGCCGAGCAAGTGTCACAAATGATGCAAAACTAATTTCTATCAAGAGGATTATTTAACTATCGCGCTCTGTGCGTGGGGCTTATGTCATTGAACTTTGATCCTCGATTCAAAATTGAAGTCAGGCTTCCATCTACCCATCCTGAGTTATTGCATGGGCTTGATATATGGTTGCGCTTAGGTTTAATATCAGATGCCCAAGTGAGGCATATCTGTCAAGAGTTTCTGGTTTGTCGTCTGGAGTTGCAACCACAGGTTATACCTGAACCACAACAGGCGTTCGCCAATGTAGAACCAAGGGATGCAACGTCTCTACATCAAGGTAATGCAACGCCAGCAGCCAAGAAACCCAATGTCCTAGCTAGGATGTTGCAGTCGCTGGGGGAAGAATTAAGCGTCCGGTGGCTGCTGTTTTTAGGAATGTTCTTAGTGGTAGTGTCCTCTGGGGTACTTGCTGCTAGTCAGTGGGAAAAGTTTCCGCCTTCTGGACAATATGGGGTTTTGCTTGCCTATACCCTAAGTTTCTGGGGAATAAGTTTTTGGGCTGGCAGACAGTCTAATCTAAGCTTAACAACTCGGGCATTGCTCATTGTGACACTGTTGTTAGTGCCAGTAAACTTTTGGGCAATGGACAGCTTCAGTCTCTGGCAAAATCCTTTGGGCTGGATAGTGGTTGCAATAGCCTCTGTTGTCCTCACAGCTATTACTGTTTTACTGTGCGACAATCGGCTGTTTGCTATCAATAAGCAAGCTAGGAGATTGCCTCTACTTAATATTTTAGGACTGTCGTACTTACACTGGGGCTGGCAATTCCCAGGATTTCCCTTAATTGCTGTTTATCTGGCAACGGTAGGAACAACCATTGCTACTATTTATCACACTCGTACCCAGCAAACGCAAATTGCAACAGCACAGGAGAGGCAAACTGAGTCGGGTATCAGTCTGCCTTCGGTTGTGATTATTTATGCTTTATTGGTGCTGCTGGTACGAGCAATGTTTATTGTTCGGGTAGATGTCCAAGAATTAGGCTTGGCTATTGGCATTTGCGGTTGGCTGGTGGCTTGGTTGGCGCAGAACCTCACCCCCAGCCCCTCTCCGCAAGCAGAGAGGGGAGCCGTTAGCGCCGGGGTGAGGTCAAATGATATACATGAAACCAAATCTACCTCCGCGTCTCCCTCATCTTCCCCACTCCCCCGACTCTTCCTTGGCAACTCTTTGGCGGTATCTTGTTGTTCCTTGGTTGGCTGGTGTCGGTTGGCGCACCGTTTCCTTGGCAAGCAACAGCTGTCAGTGCGTTGGGTTTGTGGTTTTTGGGGCGTCGTTTGCAGTTGCGTGGTACGCCAATGGATGTAGCGGCAATTTTTGTCTTAGGGTTGGAGACAATTTGGTTGGGATGGCTGTTAGTGCCTTCTCAATTGCAGCAATGGGCGATCGCCACTGGAACTCAACTGACTTATTCTCAAAATACACCGTGGGCGTTACTGAGTGTGGCGTTATTTCCCTACGTCGTTTTCATGCTGGTGTTGAGAGATAAGCTGTACCGCGCTGACAAGGTGCAATTGGCTAGTTTCGGGGAAACATTAACGCTGGTGTTTGGAATTTCGCTCACTGCGCTGAGTTTGATAAACCCCACGTTACGTTCCTTAAATTTACTCTTGTCCACAATTACTTTAGGTCGTGTTAGCCAGCAACGGCTTCCCACCAGAATAAGTCTGGTGTACATGACTCAGATAGCTGGAGTGCTGACGCTTTGCTCAATCATTGACCGCTTACTTCCCAATCTTAATACACAAGTCTGGGCAAGCATTGTGTTAGCTGTGGCGGTTGCAGAGTGGTTGTTTAGTTGTGTAGGCAACGGAGTTTGGCATCGCAGTGCATGGCACATGGGTTTGGGGCTGGCGGTACTTAGCTACGCTCTATTATGGAAGAATGCTGAATCAGCCTGGTTTGGTTCTGGTAATGGTAGTGAGCATTGGGGTTTAATTTGGTTAATAGCCCCGATGACTCTCACGGGTATTGCCATTTTGGGATGGAAAAATCGCGAACGCGCAGTAGCACGTCCCACTCTCAACACTTGGTTGAGTGTCGGTGCCTTGGCACTTGCTCAGTCACTGACTTTACCTCTATCTGGAGGTAGATTAATAAGTTTGGCTGTCGCTAGCGCTTTGATGTTTATCAATACGCAGTATCTGCGACACAAATTATCTGCATTAATTACTGTAGGTTTTGGACTGGGTTTCATCGCTGCCCTGTTATGGGAAGGTGTGCCTGGTTTAGCGCGATTGTCAGTACAGAGCTGGTTTTTAGCGGGAGCAGTCTGCACTGTCGGCTTATGGCTAGTTCGTACTTTGTTAAGCAGGAGAGAGAACGAATTAGTAGCGATTTATGCAGAAGCAACCGATAAGTGGGCGATCGCCCTATGCAGTGTTGAGTTGTTGCTGCTGAGTGTTCACTCTCTGTTTGTTTACCAAGGGCTTGCTCAATCTGGATTTTTGTACTTAACTTCCTCAGCAATAATTTTAGGGGCAATTGTTTATCGTAGTTGGCAGCAACCTACCAACTGGGGCTTTTATGGTATTGGATGGTGTTTGGAATTATTGATTGCCGAAGTCCTGGGTTTTGGCGATCGTTCTATCATCAAAATTACAATTGCAAACATCGCCTTAGGTTTGATAACTCAGCTTTTAGGGGAGTGGTGGCAAAGAAAACACCGACTCGAACAACTTCCCAACCGCTGGCACATTCTGCCCCTAGTGTATGGTGTCTTTGGTGTCGCGTTGCGCTCTTCAAGCTTTGCCAATTGGACAGGCTTATCAACCCTTGCCGTAGCTTTCATTGCTATTGGAGTCGGGCGACGTCGTCAACAATTCAAACCCCTAGTTTATCTGGGACTTGTCGGGGTATCAATTTCGGTATATGAGCTTTTATTATATCAACTCTTACAAGGATCGGGAGGAGCATTCGGCGATGGCTTAATTACTCTGTCTGTTCTTGGCACTGGCATTATGTATGCATATCGCATTCTCTCGCCTTGGTTAGTAGACTACTTACGCTTAACAAGTGAAGAACTGAAAGTTGTTGCTCATGTTCACTGGGCTGTAAGTAGCTGTCTATTACTTTCTGCCACTTTCACTCCCATTGCAATCAACCGCCTTCTAGGTTTGGGAACAGGGGTGTTTTTGATTCGCTATGCTATTTTTCAAGGACGATCCCCCCTTAGTCCCCCCTTAATAAGGGGAGGACACTTGCATGCGGGGGTTCCCGAGGACAGTTCTGAGGAGGGTTTCCCTCCGGGAGAAACTGTCCGTCCCGTTGAGCAAAGTGTCCGTAGGGTTGGGGGGATCACAAAAGCAGAAACCTGGGTTTACCTTGGTTTGTTAGAAATAGCTGGGATGAGAATTTACTGGATTCATACAGCAGTAGGACGCTTGTTTGCTGGACCATTACTTCCTTGGAGAGCGCCTATTGCTTCTGTAGTTGCCTACTTTCTCTATATTCTACCTTGGGAACGTTGGGGCTGGTCTAAAAGACCTTGGCAAAATGCTGCATATGTTTTGCCCTTGATATATTTGTGGGAAAGTCGAGCAGAAATTTATCCAGTCGGCTTACTTATTACAGCTGGATTCTATGCCTTTGTTGCCAAGTTTTCAGAGAAATTCCGTTTTACCTATGTCAGCGTGGTGCTGATTGATTGGGCGCTGTTTCGTTGGTTTTCCGGCTTACATCTGACTGATCCTTTGTGGTATGTCACAGTAATTGGTTTATCACTGCTGTATGTTGCCCAATGTGACCCTGGGTTGAGACTACCAGAAATGAAAGCAAGTCGCCACTGGTTGCGGTTCCTAGGCAGCGGTTTGATTTGTGGCTGGGCTATTGTGTTTCATCAAGATACAGCATTTGTACCGGGAATTTTCAGCCTTATCGCGATTTTTGCAGGATTAGCTTTGCGAGTGAGGGCTTTTCTGTATGTTGGTACAGGTACTTTTTTTATCACGAGTTTTTATCAACTGGTGATTTTCAGCTTGCGTTACCCATTTTTCAAATGGGTTGTTGGCTTGCTTGTTGGTATTGTATTGATTTCCATTGCTGCGAACTTTGAAACCCGTCGCGAACAGCTAAATTCCTTACTTCGCAATACCACGGAAGAATTGCAAGAATGGCAGTAAAACCAAAGGAAGACAAGGGGACTTGCACAATCATCAGAATTGGTGAAAAATTGTACGGCGAGTAGCCATTGGGCATTCTCGCTTGCAAGAAACCCAAGAGGATATCAGTCAGCAACCCCCGACTTGAAGTCGGGGGCTTCAGGCGACTATCGCCCGAGCCCTAGCTGACCAGACTATTCGTTTAGGGCAAGAGTTAACAGACCCACTTCAGAATGCTTGCTAGTTTTGAACCCTGGAACTGAACGATTAAAGAGGCTTATGGGTTAAACCAGTGTCGTTTGGATAGTACCGACCCTAAACATTGTCGAAGCAAACTTTACCCGCAAGGAGTATGCAGCAATGCAAAATTATGTTTTCGTTATCGACCAAAACAAACAACCTCTCAATCCAATAGCTGCTGCACGAGCAAGAGAATTACTGACAAAGCAGAAAGCTGCTGTGTATCGAGCTTACCCGTTTGCAATCATTTTGAAACACGTGGTTGATAATCCCAATCCTAAGCCATTAACTATCAAGCTCGACCCCGGTAGTCGATTTACGGGTATTGCAATTATTGACCACGACAAGGTTATTTGGGCGGCGGAATTGGAACACAGGGGATGGCAAATTAAGAATTCTTTGGAATCAAGACGCTCGCTACGTCGTAGTCGTCGTAATCGCAAAACTCGTTATCGTCAACCACGTTTTGATAATCGTAAACGCAAAGAAGGTAGGCTCCACGCTCCATCATTGATGCATCGCGTTTTAACGATTGAGACTTGGGTAAAACGGCTTTGTTTGTATTCTCCTATCACCCAGATAGCAATGGAGTTAGTCAAGTTTGATACTCAAAAAATGCAAAACCCAGAGATTGGCGGTGTTGAATACCAACAAGGCGAGCTTGCTGGGTATGAAGTCCGTGAATATCTCTTAGAAAAATGGGGTCGTAAATGTGCCTACTGTGATAAAGAAGGTGTACCCCTCCAGGTTGAGCATATTCACCCTAGAGCGAAAGGCGGTAGCAACAGAGTAAGCAATCTAACTTTGTCTTGTGAGCGATGTAATACCAAGAAAGGAACCAAATCTATAGACGAGTTTCTTTTCAAAGATGGTTCTAGATTGGAAAAAATAAAGCGTCAGGCTAAACAACCATTAAAAGATGCAGCCGCAGTCAATGCAACTCGTTGGGCATTGTTCCGTACCTTAAAAAACATCCTACCCACCACAACGGGGACGGGTGGTCAAACTAAGTACAACCGGACAAGGTTTGAGTTGCCTAAAAAGCACGCTTGTTGACGCAGCTTGTGTTGGCAACGTTGACAACATCAAGTTGTTGACTCAGCAACCCTTACGCATCAAAGCAACTGGTTGGGGAACTCGCCAAATGTGCGGCACTGATAAATACGGTTTTGCAACTCGGCATCGTGAACGCAAACAAGTTCATTTTGGTTTCAAAACTGGCGACATCATTAAAGCTGTTGTCACATCAGGGAAGAAAATTGGCGAATACGTTGGTCGGGTATTATGCCGCAAAACTGGCAGTTTTGATATTGTCACCTCTACGGGTCGGGTTGCTGGTATTTCGCACAAGCACTGTACACCAATTCACAAAAAGGATGGTTACTCGTATGGATAGTTTGGAGAATTGGACGGTTGATAAATTAACCGTGTCGTGTTTCCTCCGCGACCTAAAGGTACGCGGCTTCCACACTCCCGGAGGTTTTTAGGTGAAAGTTTTAGTTGTCGGTAATGGAGGGCGAGAACACGCCCTAGCCTGGAAATTGTTGCAATCAAAGCAAATTGAGCAAGTTGTCTGTGCGCCGGGGAATGGGGGGACGGCAGGTCTAAAAGGCTGCCAAAACCTGCCTTTAGCAGTAGATGATTTTGAAGGTATCAGCCAATTTGCTCTGCATGAGGGCATTTCTCTTGTACTGGTGGGACCAGAAGTACCTTTAGCAAAAGGTATAACAGACTACCTCAACTCAAAAGGTTTGAAGGTTTTTGGTCCAACGAGAGCAGGCGCACAGATTGAGGCTAGTAAGGCTTGGGCAAAAGCCTTGATGCAGGAAGCAGGAATTCCGACGGCACGGGCAGCGGTATTTACGGAGGCAACAGCAGCAAAATTCTACGTGAAAGCACAAGGGGCACCGATTGTTGTCAAAGCTGATGGTTTGGCGGCGGGTAAAGGTGTTATAGTCGCTGAAACCGTGGAACAGGCACAGGCGGCGATTGATGCCATGTTCGGCGGGGAATTTGGCAGTGCTGGAAAATTTGTTGTTATTGAAGAATATTTGACTGGGGAAGAAGTTTCGGTTTTAGCGCTGACAGATGGGTTAACAATTCGCCCGTTGCAGCCCGCTCAAGACCACAAACGGATTGGTGAGGGTGATACGGGGGAAAATACTGGTGGAATGGGAGCTTATGCCCCAGCGCCTATTGCTACAAAAGAGGTGATGGCAAGAATTCAAAAGGAAGTCTTGGAAAAAGCGATCGCCGCACTCAAAGCAAAAGGCATTGACTACCGAGGTGTGCTTTACGCTGGGTTGATGATGACTCCCAAAGGTGATTTTAAGGTTTTGGAATTTAACTGTCGTTTTGGCGATCCAGAAACACAAGTCGTGCTACCACTGTTGGAAACACCCCTAGAAGACTTAATTCTCGCTTGTGTTGAGCAGCGTTTGGCCCAAATGCCACCCATCGCTTGGAAGCAGGGGGCCGCTGTCACGGTGGTTGCTGCTTCTGGTGGTTATCCGGGAGCATACGAAAAAGGAAAAGTTATTACTGGCATTGAGCAAGCAGAGGCACTAGGAACGACTGTATTTCACGCTGGGACATTGAACCAAGAACAACTGCTCACAGATGGCGGTCGCGTGTTAAATGTTACCGCTGTGGGAGAAAATTTCGACCAAGCGCTTGCCCAAGCGTACGCTGGTATACAGTGTATTCACTTTGAGGGGATGTATTATCGCCGAGATATCGGTCATCGAGTCAGGTGAAAAGAGGAGGGAGGGAGGGAGTCAGGGCAATACGGTTCGGATAAGATCCCCCCGCCTAACAGCGACAGAGTTAAAAAGGGGGTAAACAAGGAAAATAGCCCCCCTTTTGAAGGGGGGTTGGGGGGATCCCAGCACGATAAACAAGCTAACCGAACCGTATTGGGAGTGAGGGAGGGAGGGAAGTTTTCCTCGCTGTGTCCCTCTTTGGGTCTCTCGCTCCTGTTTCTCCTTACTTGTTTGTCAAATAAGCTGTTAATTTTTAGTTGTTGGGGTATGTCTTTCACTGCTTGATAGGGAGCAATGCACAACTATCTTCGCCCTAACAAGTCAAACCCTGAGCAAACCCTAATAGGTATTAGGTAAAGTATATATTTTCCTACTATCTTGATTGTCAGCACCATAATAACTTTTAACCTTTTAAGATGATAGCTCTTTTAAAAACAATCAGAGAAGCAATTGTCAATTGGTGGTCGGAGTTCACTCTCCAGACCAAACTTTTAGCCGCCGCCACTTTGGTGGTGTCTCTGGTGATGAGTGGTTTGACGTTCTGGGCTGTGAATACAATTCAGCAGGATGCACGCCTGAATGATACTCGCTTTGGTCGTGACCTTGGGCTGCTGCTTGCGGCTAACGTTGCTCCACTCATTGCTGACCATAATCTTACCGAAGTAGCACAATTTTCCCAACGCTTCTACAGCAGTACGTCGAGCGTCCGTTATATGCTTTATGCTGATGAAACGGGAAAAATCTATTTCGGTCTTCCCTTTTGGGAACCGGAGGTAGAAACCTCGCTTGCGATTGAACGGCGGATAGAATTGCCAGAGGATTATGCTGCTGATGCAGAAAAGCCGATGGTGCGACAACATCGATCGCCTGATGGGGAAGTCACTGATGTGTTTGTGCCAATCACTGCAGATGGCAAATACTTGGGTGTGTTGGCAATTGGGATTAACCCTAACCCCGCTGCTGTGATCTCGACAAATTTCACCCGCGATGTCACCATTGCCGTTTTTATCTCAATTTGGGTGATGGTGATTTTGGGAGGGGTGATTAACGCTTTGACAATTACCAAGCCAATTAAAGAATTGCTCGTCGGGGTAAAACAAATTGCTGCGGGGTATTTCAAGCAGCGAATTGACTTACCACTCGGAGGCGAACTTGGGGAGTTAATTCTCAATTTTAATGAGATGGCAGAGCGCTTGGAGCGCTATGAGGAACAAAATATTGAGGAACTGACGGCGGAAAAAGCCAAGCTAGAAACTCTAGTTTCCACAATAGCCGACGGAGCCGTCCTTATTGATAACAGTATGCAGGTGATTTTAGTTAACCCCACAGCACGGAGGATTTTCGGCTGGGAAGTAGCTGAAGTTGTAGGCGAAAACGTTTTGCATCATTTGCCTCCAACGGTGGAAATGGAAATCACCCGTCCTTTGTATGAAATGGCAGCAGGAGAATGCGAAAGCGCTGAATTCCGCATTCTCCTTAACCAACCTATTAAAAGAACTATCCGCATTCTTTTGACTACCGTTGTCAACCAAGTCAACCAACAACGCGAGAGTATCAAAGGTATTGCGATCACTGTACAAGATATCACGCGCGAGGTAGAGCTAAACGAGGCAAAAAACCAATTTATCAGCAACGTTTCCCACGAACTGCGAACCCCCTTATCTGCTATCAAATATGTGATTGAGACTTTGCACGATTACGGGGAAGAGTTAAGTACTGAAGAAAGGAAGGAGTTTTTGGGAACTGTCAATCATGAAACAGATAGATTGACACGCTTAGTGAATGATGTGTTGGATTTGTCAAAGTTGGAATCTGGTCGCAGCTATAACTTCGATGGAGTGGATCTGGCACAAGCGATCGAGCAGACTGTGCGTACTTACCAACTAAATGCTAGGGACAAAGCCATTAAACTCATTCAGGAAGTTGCCCCTAACTTACCACTGGTTGTGGGTAATTACGATTTGTTGTTGCAAGTGTTGGCTAATTTGGTTGGTAATGCCCTTAAGTTCACTAAAGCGGGTGGAAAAGTTGCCCTCCGCGCCTACCAAATCGTACCAAAGTCCAATTCTTGCGACCATCATATACCTCAGGTGCGAGTGGAAATCTCTGATACAGGAATTGGAATTGCCCCAGAAGACCAAGAAGCCATTTTTGACCGCTTCTTCCGAGTAGAAAACAGAGTTCATACCCTAGAAGGCACTGGTTTAGGGCTATCTATTGTGAGGAATATAATGGAAAAGCATCACAGTAAAATGCATCTAGTCAGTGAAGTTGGCATTGGCACGACTTTTTGGTTCGACTTAGTGGTATTTGATGAACAAGCATCTCATGTTAAAAAGTAACCACTTTTTGAACGTAATATAGCAAGAACAACAAGATTCCCGACTTCTTAAAGAAGTCGGGAATCTGAGCCTAAGGGATTTCCAAGAAATAATATGATGTCCGGCAAATTACCCATAATTACAGAACCCCACCCCTAACCCCGCAAGCGGGGAGGGGAACTTTGGCGTAGCCACTCATCGGGGTGGGGTTTTCCAGGATTTGTCGGTAATTGAGCGGACATGATATAAATTACCCATGTTATGGGGTGGGCGTCCCCGCCCGCCCAGTTAATAGGAGAGACCAGAGAGCCGTTTCCACAAGAAAAAGTTGGATATTTTTTAAGAAAGGAAGTCCCTAATGATAGGTATTCGGTTAAGTTGTAGACAAAGCAATCATTAAACATACAAAGAATAGAACCAGCAGCAAAACCAAAGCCTGATTGCGTCTCATCCAACTTCTCACAGTTGCACCAAAGCTGCTGGCGTAACGCTGCTGCTGCAACTCTTGCTTACTCTCTTCGATATTTTGGTAGAGAATGCATTCTTTAGCAAAAGGACGTTGGGGAAAATTGCAAGTATCGTCAGCGTGGTAAGTGCAGGTGTCACAGAGATATTCCTTCCCAGTGGCGCGGTGTAAGGGAATCCCAGGATGTCCATAAGCTTTCAACTGGTTACCACAATGAGGACAGGTGACAGCTTGGGAATTCACGGGTTGATGACAACGAGGGCAAGTTGCAGTGTCCACAGCTTGAGCGTTCATGAGCAAACATCTTGATTTTAGCCATTGACTCACAACATTGGGTACAAAATACTCATCCACGAGTTTTCAATATTCATTAACAAAGCTAAAAGGACTTCCAAATAAAAAAGTATCCAAAAATCTCTTGTGGAACGGGCGTCTCGCCCGTTCAGATTGAGGGCGGGCAGGGATGCCCACCCCACAAGATGGATAATTTATTTCTTGGAAATCCCAAAACACTCATTCACAAGTTCCAAACACTCATTCACAAGTTCCAAACACTCATTCACAAGTTCCAAACACTCATTCACGAGTCATAAACACTCGTCCACGAGTCCTAAACACTCATTCACGAGTCATAAACACTCGTCCACGAGTCCTAAACACTCATTCACGAGTCATAAACACTCGTCCACGAGTTCCAAACACTCATGGACGAAAAAAGACACCTCGTTTAGGAAATCTTAAGACTCAGAAGCAGGTTTAACAGGTTTGTTTCTGATGGCTTTAAAGCGATCGCCTAACTGTTCAGCAAGCCTTTTTAAACCAGGAGTCTTTTTAGCGGCTGTTTTCACGTAGCCATAAACCGTCAAACTACTGCTCATCGCTTCACTCCCCACTGCCAATAAGGTATCATCTACCTGTTCGCTCAGTTGCCGCAGTGCAATCAAAAGTTCGGTGAGTGTAGCGGCTAATTGATAATCCCGTACAAATTCCTCAAGGTCAAAACTTGCTGGTAAAATATCGGGGTTAGATTGAGCAGCCGTGAGGCTATTGTTGACAAAGGCTAAACTTTTGTCGCCCATTTTAAATAACCTGCGCCGTTCCTCGGTACTTAAGGTAATCAGGAAAGGTAGCTTCTTTTGAATTGTTTGCAACGCTGCTTTGATTTGTTGCATATCTTCGGGGGAAAGGGAAGCGGTGATATTTTGATAAGCCATTGTATAATTACCGTGGAAATTCTAGTGGTTGAGTAGCAATGTCTGCTACTTTTAGGATTCCCACTGGTTAATCAAATTACACAACTTGATAATTCAATTTTTACTTTGTGATGCGTCGTAACGCCGATGCAGATGAATACTTGCCAGCGTCCATCAAAGTTTACCGCTCTGGAAAAGGACGAATCATTTTGAATACTTACTCAGCTTTGATATACTTATAAGCCCGCCCTTTTGCAAGAATCATTATATGCTCTAGCGTCAGACAATGGTTTAGTTCCCGCTTTTCCTCTGGCGTTAGTTCCCCCATTTTGTGTTTATACACTAGGTCTTCCAAACGGTCTTTTCCTGAATCTGAAAGTTGAAAATTGACAACGCTTTCGGGAGTGGTTCCAGCAGCAATGAAGTCAATAATTTCGTCGTAAACTTTTGTGGTTTGGGTAGGTGTATTCATTAGCGTGTCCCTCTTTATTGCTCATTGTACTTCTTACAAAAGTCAAAAAATCGTGAATGTCATTCTGAGCGAAACGCAGTGTAGCGAAGAATCTCCAGAGATGTTTCGCTCCGCTCAACATGACAATTCAAGCATTTTTACAAGAGGTCTATTGTACTTCTATGCTACTTTCCAGGATTTTGCTAGCGTTTGAGGTTCGGGCAGAGGTTCGCCATTTTCTAAAGATGTCTCAATTAACATCTCTATCACTTCTTGAGCATTTTTGAGCGCTTCTTCATAAGTTTCTCCGTGGGTGCAAGGCTGCATGACATCAGTAAACTCAGGCAAGAAAACTACATAACATTGGTCTTCCTCTGACCATTGAATGATAATTGTATATTTCATATTTATTCATACGCCTCTCGTCGATGAGCAATAGTATTGACAATAACTTGATCTGTGTCATCATCAATCTGGTAAATCACTCGGTAGTCACCGATGCGATAGCGGTAGTAGCCAGCCAAGTCCCCTTTGAGGGGTTTAATGTTAGGATGAAACCGAGGATTTTGTTCTAGTTGTTCAAAGCATCTGGCAATCTTTTTGGCTAAGGCTTGGTCTGCTGAAGCATAAATCTCCTCTGCCTCAGCAGATAAAATAACGCTATACATCTGAGCGAATTGTTCTCCAATTTTTTACACGATTTTCAGCAATATCTTTTTTACCCCTCTCAAAAGATTCTATAAAACCTGGAATATCGAGTAATTCTTGGGTTGCGTCTTCAGTCTCTTTGTCTGCTAGGTAAGCTAGAAAATCAGCAACCAGTTCTAAGCGTTCTGAAGATAATCCATCAAGATATTGGTTGATTTTCTCACGAATTGTAGTGTTGTTCATATTTTTATAGCTCTTCTACTTCTCTAATTCTGCCAACTTCTTCTGAGCATACTCCCGCACTTGCTCATCGGGATCATTCTCTGCTCTGTCGCGCAACAGTGGTAAAGTTTGGGGATGGTGAGGATGTTGTTTGACAATTATCTCAAGTGCAACTCGCCGAGGATTGGTTTCCCTTCTTTCCTTGCGTTCAAAGGGGTCATTGATAGCGCAGTTGTAGTAAATATCAAACAACTCAGGCTGATAAGTGAAATTTTTGCCTAAAGCTTGGACTGCTGCACGTCGCACATCCCAATTATCATCAGCAGTGGCGCGTTGTTTGAGGAT
>NZ_JBAHYJ020000031.1:0-24877 GCF_036697665.2 Scytonema sp. PRP1
TTTCAACTCGTTTCTCAATAGCAGCGTAGAAAAAGCTGGAACAGGCACTCATACTCTGCGATGAGTTGTCGCAGATGTTCTGGTTGTTATGAGGCGTAGGGATGCCCGATAGTTTTAAAACTGTTATAAATTTAATCCCCCGAACTTTAAGTTGGGGGATTTCGCGTTGATGACTGATTCAGGTTACTGTCAACCCGATTGTTACTCTTTTAACTGCAGGGCGAACGATGGGAGTCGAACCCACCAGTGGAGGTACCACAAACCTCTGCCTTAACCGCTTGGCTACGCTCGCCATTACTATCCATAGTATAACACTGCTGCTGAATAGATCAAGTGCTTTTGCCAAAGGAACGGACTCAGTTAATCTGGAGTCTAATTACTACGGCGAATAGCAATTATGAAAAATGAGAGCCTTTACTATTATTGCATGTGTGGGAGTACTAGGAGTATCAGTTTTGGGTCTGGCGATGGCGAACACAAATCCTAGTCAGGCGAGATATGAAGAGTATGCAGTGGAAAGGCTGACCGAATACTTGAAAAGCAGTGTTTGTAAGAAAACTACAAATTTATTAGAAAATTTAATACAAATGAACTGCGATAAATTGGTAGACGTAGCAAACCCGCGTATCAGGGAAGTTATCTCAATTCGTACACAAAAACAAGATTTCATCCTTTTTAGTGTTTACCGTACAGATTTAAAACTCAATAATTGGATACCCTCTTATAAATTTGAGACGGTGGGAGCGTTGGACAATTTCTATACATACAGTGCCCAAAAGCAATAGCATGGCCAGAGAATAACAACTTTGGATAGAGCTACTCAAATAGCAAGTCTTACTCAGGATGCAGGTTTCAGCGAGCTGCCACCCTTAACATTTGTGGATGGGTGCAGAAAATTTCCAGCTTTCAACAAGAGTCCGAACCACAAAACTTACTCTTAAGGAACTGGAATAAATAAATCAAAAAAAAGGAGCAGAGTTGTGTTTTTTCACAAAAAAGAAACAATTAAACCTGTTAACATCGCTGAACCGAATCCACGTTTTGCGCAACTACTTTTAGAGCAGTTTGGTGGTGCAACAGGTGAACTAACAGCAGCTTTGCAATACTGGACGCAGTCCTTACACTGCGAAAATCCTGGAATTCGGGATATGTTGCAAGACATTGCGATCGAAGAGTTTAGCCATTTGGAGATGGTAGGCAAACTCATCGAAGGTCATACCAAAAATGTAGACCAAACCGAGGCTTACAAAAGCACTTTGTTTGCTGTGCGGGGTGTGGGACCTCACTTGCTAGATAGCCAAGGTCAAGCTTGGACAGCAGCCTATGTCAATGAGGGCGGAGATGTTGTACGCGATTTGCGGGCTGACATTGCTGCTGAAGCTGGCGCACGTCAAACCTACGAAGAATTGATTAAGCTTGCTTCTGATGACGCTACTAAACAGGTACTCGTTCATCTTCTGACTCGGGAAATTTCTCATACCCAAATGTTCATGAAGGCCTTGGATTCTTTGGGTAAGTTAACTGACCCATTCTTCGGTAATATCCAACCTGATACCACTGTGGACATTTACTACAACTTGTCTAGTAATGGTAAGGATGAACGCGGTCCTTGGAACTCAGAACCAACCTTCCGTTACGTTGCTGACCCCGTTGCAGAAAAGTAAGTTGAGAAATCAACTGACATCTGACGACATTGTCAATTAATCTCCACAACAGCCAGGAACTTACAGTTCCTGGCTAATTGCTATTTATAGCACAATACGGTTCAGTTAAGGTTGATGTGTAAAAAATTACGTGTGTAGAGACGTGCCATGGGAGTTCTACATTGTGTTCCTGATAAGGGTTTTGGTCTTATCACCAAGCGTATTGATTTATAACCGTGCGGAAGTTCGTAGTCAGGACAAGAGTCCTGTTTACCGACAAAGCAAGGATTGTCCTTACTACAAATAAGGTATCCATCAACTCAGCTTTGTTCAAACTGTGGGTTTAAGCAACCAATGAAATTATCTGACCGCGTTTATTCTTGTCAAGAATGCGGTTATACTACTGACCGTGATTTGAACGCGGCTCGTAATTTAAAAAAATATGCGCGGATGGCTTCGCCGTGCCTGGACGTTGAGGGTTAATTGCGCCGTCGCTCCCCATTGAAACGTCAATCAAAACTGATGTCAGTATTTGTCTAGGTTTTGAATAGCAGCCAATTGAACTCAGGTTATATTTAAGAAACCAAACATTTGAGTGGCATCCTTGTCAATGGCATCTGCGTATCTGCTGGTATCCCACGGAAGTCGCGATCCGCGTCCGGAAATTGCTATGCAACATCTGGCTGGGCTGTTATGTCATAACAGACAAAGCGATTTACCGAAGATTGCAACTGGGGACGTAGCTTCCCTGGCGAAATGCGAAACCTTGGTCGGTACAGCATACTTGGAATTGAGCCCCGATCCCTTGCATGAGCAAATCATAAAATTTGGCAAGAATGCTTTGGATTCTGGATGCAATAATCTGAAAATCCTACCGCTATTTCTACTGCCAGGAGTTCATGTGATGGAAGATATTCCAGCCCAAGTCGCACTGGCAAAGCAAATTCTCGGTCAAGATATCAAGATATCTCTACAACCATACTTGGGAAGTCACCCTGATTTAGGGCGCTTGCTGGCGAAGCAAGTGGTTGCTACAAAAGCACAAGCAAAAATTCTTTTAGCTCATGGTAGTCGTCGCCCTGGAGGGAACAATCCAGTGGAAGCAATAGCAACGGCTATAGGAGGAGTGGCTGCTTACTTGGGTGTACCTCCCAGCTTTGAGGCGCAGGTGCAAGAGTTGATCAGCGCTGGGTACAGGAATTTATTGATAATACCATATTTCCTATTTGCAGGTGGAATGACTGATGCTGTCGCTCAAAGGCAAGAAGAGTTAAAATTACAGTTTCCTGAGGTGAGTTTTCAACTGGCTGAGCCTTTGGGAACACGTGCAGAATTAGTCGAATTGATTTGGGATTTGTTGGAAAAATGAACCGCGAAGACAACGGCGGGCAAGATGCCCACCCCACAGAAGATACAAGGTGTTTGGGTAAGGTCTACCTAGTGGGCGCGGGACCGGGAGATCCGGGGTTGATGACTCTCAAGGGTAAGGGATTGTTAGAGTGTGCGGATGTGGTCATTTATGATGCTTTGGTTAGTCCGGCAATTGTAGCGATGATTAATCCTAAAGCAGAGAAAATTGATGCTGGTAAGCGGCGGGGGCGTCATTCGATGATCCAGGACGAAACGACACAGCTGCTGATTGATAAGGCGCAGGATAATGCCATTGTTGTGCGGCTCAAGGGGGGGACCCGTTTATATTTGGTCGCGGTGGTGAGGAGATGGAAGAATTGGTAGAAGCTGGAATACCTGTAGAAGTTGTGCCTGGTATTACTTCGGGAATTGCTGCTCCAGCTTATGCTGGTATACCTTTGACGCATCGGTTGTATAGTTCATCTGTCACTTTTGTGACTGGACATGAGGCCGCAGGTAAGTATCGTCCCGCAGTAAATTGGAATGCGATCGCCCACGGTTCAGAAACGATTGTGATATACATGGGCATTCACAATCTGCCTTACATCGTTGAAGAGTTAACCAAAGCTGGGTTGGGTTTAGAAACGCCTATTGCTCTGGTGCGTTGGGGTACACGACCAGATCAGGAAGAATTGATTGGTAAGCTAGGAACAATTGTAGAGCAAGTCGAGGCAACTGGGTTTGGAGCGCCAGCAATTGTTGTTATAGGCGCAGTGGTTAAAATGCACGCTCTATTTCACAATTTGTAATTGGTTCTAGCCTGGTAGCGAGGTTTCCCGCTGCGCTTTCCTCGATTTGGTAATTACGAATTTTAGCTATTAGGCTTGGGAACGGGCAATATTTCCCCGGACATAATTTTTCGGTCTTTATTACCCAGTCCCCAATCCAAGCGTCCCCAATTCCCAGTCCCTACCAGTCTGAGGTTAGCTGTTGGAATGTAAATTGGTATAAAGTGTGGAGATTTTGGGTAAGCTCTGTTGGCAGACTATCAATCTGATTTGTAAGTATCAAGGCTTGCGATCGCCGCCATGCTTGCAATGCTAACCGAGCAATTTCTTCAACTTTTTCTGCTGCTTCTAATTCTTCGGTTATTGACTTGCAAAGCTGAGTAAAAGCTTGTATCTGGAGCATTTCCCCCAAACCACCCAACTCAGTTGCCATCATAGCAACTTCGGAGTGCAAAATAGACTGTTCGCCATCTAAAATCAAAGATTCTAGGCGTTGTAGACAGTCTTCTACTTCTGTTTTAAAAAGTAAGGAAATAATGTCTTTTAACCCATTTTCTGGTGAGAAAATCGTTATGGTATCCTCGGAAACAAAATAGTACAGACGTTCTTGTAACTCTTCAAAAACTGGATAACAAAAGGTTGCTAACCACTGCTCATCAATAGCATAACCTTCTGAATGTAGTTTCACTATCTGACGCAGCCAATCTACTCCAGCTAGGAGTAAACTTTGCAAGTCAGTGTCAAGTTCTAAAAAGTTTTTCTGAGTTGTCAAAACTTTAAAGGAATCTTCTAAGCGGTGAGCCAAAGCGCTTAAAGTCCGAAATCCCACCATGCCTGCGCCGCCTTTTATAGAATGAGCAGCTCTCAGTCCATCATTGATTTTTGGTAGAGCAATTTGACGATTAAATTTGACTTCCAATAACACAGTTTCTAGAGTATTGAGAGAGTCAGTTGCTTCCTCTAGAAACTGCAACTGGGTTTCTAGTTTCTTGTCTCGTAACATAGTGTTTATTCGTCAATAGTCATGATAGTGCCACTGCGTCAGGGATCGAGTACTGTAGGCGGTAAGACCAGTCCTGTAGGAGGGGAACCACTGCGTTGGGGAGCCAGTACTGCAGGAGGTGAGACCAGCGCTATGCAGGAGGGTTTCCCGACAGCAGGCGACTGGCTCTCCCGTTGGGGTTTCCCGACCTAGGTATCTGGCGTCCGGTGCCGACTTGTAAGCCCTATGCCTGGCGGCACGCCTGCGCCGAACGGGCACACTCCGTGTTGGCGCAACCTGTCCGCAGGACTTACAAAGCAGCGTCTCCCCTTGGGAGAAGCAAGTGGCGTTTTCCCGCGCCCCCTTAACTGGCGTAAGCGCAATCCGTGCCCCAGGCATAAGGCGGAAGGACATACCCATACGCCTAGCGTCTCCCCTACTGAGAAGGGCTTCCCGCTTTGTTAGCAAGTGGCGTTCATTCGTCATTAGTCATCTCCAATTGCCAAAGAAAAGATGACTAATTTTTGTAGCTATTAAGCAATTCTCAAGGGTGATGTTAGCGGGCTACTAAAATGAGATAATTTATAATAGCAAATATTAGGTGATGTGAAGAATTCAAGAAGGCAAAATAGCTTTGAAATATCAGACTAGTCACAATTCTTTATCTTAGCAAACACACCCTCCCAAATAGGGAAATAAGCTTAGTAGTACTTGTGAAGTACGAAATTTCATGGCATCTGTGGATAACCTACTTGTACCTTTTCTTGCTCGCACAACTAAGTCTAAAAGCACAGTTTCCTTAAGAATTTTTGATGATGATATATTTTGCAGCAAACCTAAAAAGCAAAACTGCTCATTATGAGCATTCCTCCAAAAGAATTTATCAAGTTTTGTTTTGATGATAAGAGTATTTCCATAGCCGATTTAGCATGAGTCACTTTTGCAATTTTGTAACCCATGCTTCTGAAACAGGATAATTCTTTGTTCAAGAAAATACACTTAGCAATTGAAACCGCATTTACGGGCAAACAGACTAAACCTACCGCGAGCAGGTTATCCTACGGGTAGCGCATATTCTATTCGCTTGGGCTTGTTTCTAGTGATGCGCCACTAGCTTTGTTTGAGGGGTATGTAGTGAGCGCTTAAGCGCTCTATTAAAGCACGAAGCGTGCGTTACTACGAACCGTGTCAAAGTTAATATGGTGGACTACTAGCCTTGTTAGGAGAGAAGTTCAGGGTTGAGGTGTTAGAACTGACTGAATTTAACCGCAGACTGTTATATTAATTCATTACTTCCAATTTAAAAAAATTTTATAATGGCAACA
Organism: Scytonema sp. PRP1; assembly: GCF_036697665.2. NCBI lineage: Bacteria > Bacillati > Cyanobacteriota > Cyanophyceae > Nostocales > Scytonemataceae > Scytonema > Scytonema sp. PRP1. The sequence goes on from NZ_JBAHYJ020000031.1 coordinate 6,089, forward strand.
AGTGCGCTAAAGCGAGTCATACTCAAAGCTTTGTATATAAAACAAACTTAAACAGGTAAAGTTTAGTACTAGTTTGGCTTGAGTTATAGATTACTCAATATGTTGAAAGACAACTTTTAGTAAATCTACTTGTGTGAAAGGTTTGGTTAAATAACCTGTAGCTCTAACCATCTTTGCTTTTGCTCTGTCTATCAATCCTACTCTACCTGTAACCATAATTATAGGTGTATTGTGAAAGTACGAATGCTTACGCAACAAGGAACATAGTTCATAACCGTCTAAATTTGGCATTTCAATATCTAGTAAAATGAGATCCGGTTTGACGCGGATAATTTGCATTAAAGCCTTTAAGGAGTCATTAATTCCGATCACAGAAAACATTTTTTCGTCTAAAAAATTAGTGATGGAATTGATGATTACAGGACTATCATCAATGCAGATAACTTTATAAACTTTTGTTTCAGATCCTTTTTGGGAAAATTGCTGCTCTTTCTCATCGTTACTGTTGGCTTCTGCTGTTCGATGGCTGTTTTTGTTTACAAATTGTTGCTCAGTTTTTGTTTGAAACTGCCGTACTTTTGATGACAAAGAGTGAAGGCGCTCTTGTATACCTCGTGATTTAGTATTTTTCTGATTTGGCGATCGCTTTTGACACTTTTCGACTAGTAAACGCAAATCTAAATGACAAAACTTTGGCAGATCATCTAGAAAACTCTCCGAGGCAAATTCATAACTTCCCTCTTTTATTTTCAGAAATTGGTCAAGAATTTCTATCGCCAATTCCTCTATCAGCATCCCGGCTTGCTCAGGACTGAGATACTTTTGATTAACTAACCAGCAAATAGCCAAGTAATCTGGATTCGGTATTGCTTGATTGACAAGTCCTGTTTCAAATACCGTCTGCAACTGTTTATCAATTGCACTATCGAGAGTAGGAATTTGTTCACTCAAACGCTGTAAATGTTTGTAAAGCAAATCAAACATTTTATCTGCAGAGCAGATATAAATCAGTTTACCCTCCTCTAGATAAATTGACCAAGAAGCTGACGGGCTAAAAATTTGCCAACAACCAGTAAGAGGCTTACTGGTCATTTTTCCTAATAGAGATAATGGCTGTAATGTCTGAAAAAATCTGTATCTACCAATAGGAAGTGTCGTCATATTCATGGCTTTGGACTTAAATCAACATTTTCAACTGAAAGAATGATAAAGATCTGAACAGAGGTATTCATGGCTAAATAGTAGAAAAATTATCCGATTAGGAAATAGCATAATGGCTCTCGATTGTTGCCACGCTCTTTGTACTTTCTGTTATTAAGAAGTAGTAGTAGCACGGCTTGCGCTTATTTGCAGAAAGCTAACACACAGCCATAACAGACGTGAGATTGCAATGACTCAATCACAGAAAACAAAGAGCGCTCTCCAACAGAAGAGCAATCCTGGGAGATGCCTAATTCCTGGTGAATGCGGTAATTATGCACCTTCAGGGTTTTGCTTAGGTAAAGATTGCTTCTTCTTATAGCAATAGAGGAATTACAGATGGCTTATGCAGAGAGTTTCAGATCTTATCTAACTGTTGTTTTGAGAACCGTATCTAGCAGTAAAGTTTGTGCCATTATCAGGTATGATGTGTTGACTAACTCAACAACTGTTTCTCAAACAATCTTTGACAAAGTATCCTTGAATACAAAATATTTCATGGTTTACTGGTATATTTCTCAACCAGGAGAGGTATATTTTGACTCTGCTTGCCATTTCTATAAAACCCTTGTCCGCTAAGTTTTCTCTCTGACCCAAGGAGAATACTTGTTTGAACTACAAGAATCGTAAACTCCTACAAGTGGTGAGAGTAATAACTCATACAGCAATGCTGTATCATTAGACGCAGCGACTGTTTCATAAGAAGGTAATTTCTTCATATGTATCGGTAACAAAATATAACGTTATTTCGTAATGAATCGTTACCCTGGAGAGTTCTGAGTACGACCTTCATGAATTTATTGCAAAACTCAAGAAGTTGAGTACATACCTGAAAAATAGAAAACTTCAGTTAGGGGTAGATGATAAGTAACTTCCTTACTAACATTTAGATTACTATAATTTTCACAAAAAAGGTGAAAAGATGTATGAAAACTACTATGAGTAAGTGAAAGATTGGGTAAGAAAGCGCTTTGGTTCCAACATGGTTTGTAAGAAAGATTTGAAAGTCTCCTTGTTTAAGCGCTTCTACTGAATCTAATCAAGTGAATTCATGAAATTTTTATGTATTAAGATGGAAACAATGAAAAAAGAAGAAAGAAATACTGATTTCTTAAGTTTTTAATGCTACATATTAACAAGAAGACATAAATACTCATACCACATATACATTTTACAGGTGAAGGAGTGTAGGGTTGACTGCAATTGCTTTTGCATCCTTCGTAAGATAGAAAGTTTTGCGCAGAAGCCAGACGTTAGATGTATTTCTTAGCAAGAAACGCGAAGCGAACCATAAGAAAAAATTTATACTGCCGCAAAATCTGCCTTGCTAAAGGTGACTTGCTAATATTATGTAGATTTGATGAAGTTTATATAATTTAGGAACATTTTAGATTTCTAAATAGTCTTTCCAAGTGATAAATAGCCTTTTTTACAGAAAAAATTATAATACTATTGTGTTTTCTGTTTCTTGGCGGTTTGCCCTGAAGGCTAAACAACTTTAGCAAAAAATTGATATAAGAAATTACTTGACAAGTGGAAGCGTGTCGAAAGGACATATCTTGGAGTTCACAACCCTTAGATTAGAAGTCTAGGGCTATACTGACAAAGTCTACCCGGATGGACGGGTAGGATGTCATTAGTGTCAACAATCACGTTTAAACCTTTATTCCACGTTGATTTACCCCACCCCTTAATCCCCTCCCCTTGGTAAGGGGAGGGGAGGTTTTGGCGTTAGGCAAAACCGGGGTGGAGCGAGAATTGTGGGTAAGATGAGAGCATGATCTAACGTAATTACAGCGTTTTCAGCTTACAGCTATTTTCAGGTAAATAGACCATATTTGCCGTAGGGGCACAGCATTGCTGTGCCCTTACAGTGTGGTTCAAATACGTGAAAACTGCTGTAAGTTGACAGGTATGGCAGGATGCCCATGCCACAAGAGTGTAAAAGTGTGTTCTCTTCAATTGAGAACCGCTATATAAACAAGAAGAGACAAGAATTGAAGTCCATTTTAATACACCTTAGCTATTAGCTCGAAGTTATAACTCCGGAGTGGCAATGATACTGATGTATAAGTTAAAATAGTAACTAAAAGTATCAGACGGTTGGAAGATGACGCCAAACGCCAGCGTAGCAGGTTTACTAAAGCAAGGACACCACCTACTGGATAGGGGAGATTACGCAGCAGCTTTAGAAACTTTTCACCAAGCTGCTACACTGGAACAGCAAAATTACCAGGTGTTGTATGGTTTGGGTTTAGCTTGCTACCGTTTGAAACGATATCACGAGTGCATGGAATTCCTGAACCAAGCTTTGGAAATTCAGCCAAACTACATTTTGGCACTAGCGCGGCGGGGTTTGGCTTACCAACAACTGAAGCAAACACAGCAAGCACAGGCAGATTTTGAGCAAGCTATTGTATTTGTACCTGAAGATGCAGACGATTGGCATGGTAAAGGCATTGCGTTAGATGAATTGCAACGCTATGAAGAAGCGATCGCCTCTTATGACAAAGCCATAGAAATCAAACCTGACAAACACTCAGCTTGGTACAGCCGGGGAGGTGCGCTGGATGACTTAGGGCGATATGATGATGCGATCGCCTCATACGACAAAGCCATAGAATTCAAACCTGACTACTACTTAGCTTGGAACAACCGGGGAAGTGTGCTGTATCACTTAGAAAGGTATTCTGAAGCAGTAGCCTGCTTTGACAAAGCGATAGAAATCAAACCTGACTACTACTTAGCTTGGAACAACCGGGGTGGTGTGCTGGATGAGTTAGGGCGATATGAAGAAGCAGTAGCCTCTTACGACAAAGCCATAGAATTCAAACGTGAATACCATGAAACTTGGAACAACCAGGGTTGGGCGCTAAGTAATTTAGGAAGTTACTCAGATGCGATCACCTCCTACGACAAAGCCATAGAATTCAAACCTGACTACTACTTAGCTTGGAACAACCGGGGTATGGCGCTGTATCACTTAGGCAGATATGAAGAAGCAGTAGCCTCATGTGACAAAGCTATAGAATTCAAACCTGATAACGACTCAGCTTGGAACAACCGGGGTAGTGCGCTGTATAAGTTAGGGCAATATGATGATGCAGTAGCCTCTTATGACAAAGCCATAGAATTCAAACCTGATAACGACTCAGCTTGGAACAACCGGGGTAGTGCGCTGTATAAGTTAGGGCAATATGATGATGCAGTAGCCTCCTATGACAAAGCCATAGAATTCAAACTTGACTACTACTGGGCTTGGAACAACCGGGGTAATGCGCTCAATAACTTAGGGCAATATGATGATGCAGTAGCCTCTTACGATGAAGCCCTTCGTCTCACAGATTATCAGTTTTGGCTAGCTTGGGACAATTGGGGTTTAGCAGTCCTTTACTCCCAAGGATACAAAGCTGCGGTGAAAACCTGGGATGATGGTATCAAGGCGCTGAAACCCGATACTCCCGACTATGAACAAGGTTGCGGCGAGTTGCATCGTCGCAAAGGCAAAAACTTGTACGAATACGCTAAAGACGAACCAAACCCTTTTCCCGACTGGTTTGAAGCGAAAGCCAGCTATGAACAAGCTTTGAATTTCCTGAGTTTCGAGAAATTCCGCCAGCGTCACTTGCAAGTATTGGAAGAATTCCTGAAAGTGTGTTCTGCTTTGGGTGACAAGCAGACATTCGCGAGACGCTTGGAAGAGGGGACACAGCGGTTAGAACAGTTGGTGCGAGAGTGCGAATTTCAAGGAGAGAAAATTACCCTAGCACGGAAATTTGCGGCTTTTGATCAATTGCGGGTAGATATCCGCCTCCAGTCAAACCAATTTAACAAGGAAATAGCAGCTTTGGAATTGGCGGAGAAACGTAAAAATACTTGTCTTGCTTGGTTGCGGGAAGGTTGGGACTATCAGCCGCCGCAGTTTCATTACAAGGATATGCAAAAACTGCTTAATCCCAAAACGGCGGCAATTTACTGGCACATCAGCCCTGTTGCCATTACCACTTTTATTATTAAGCATAACCAGTCGCCGAAAGTGTTATCCCCGATGTCGCATTACCCCACCCCTAACCCCTCCCCGCAAGCGAGGAGGGGGAAAGTGCAAGGGGAGGGGTTGTATTTAGCGCATCTCCACCAACTCCAGCGTTTTGAAGGTTGGATGCAAAAGTGGAAACAAGGTTATCAAGATTACTGCCAAGGAAATTATACAAGTGCAGCGAAAGAAACAGCGCCTTGGCGGCAAGAGATGGAAGATATGTTGCTGAATCAACTCCGCGATGTCCTAGAAATTCATCGCCTCAGAGACTATCTCACAGATGTTGACCATTTGATTTTAATTCCCCACCGGGAATTACACCTACTGCCTTTAGATTACCTGTTTCCTGAACGCTTCACTATCACTTATTTGCCCAGTTTCCAGATTGGTTTAAAACTTCTAGCGCAGCCGTTTAACCAACCACTCGGAGATGATCCTACAAATATAGTGAATGTGGGAAACAGTGAGTTACCCTTTGCCAATATTGAATCAGTCGCCCTTGCTTCGCTGTATCCAGGTTGTCGTCAGTTGCAAATTCCACCCGTCAAACAAAAAGCGTTAATTGATGCTTTACGAGAGAATACGGGTTTCTTTCATTTTACCGGACATGGCGACCACATACCAGAACAGCCGCGAGAGTCATTTTTGATGTTAGCAGAACCGGATAAATTGACTTTGGGGGATATTGTTGATGATGAAGAATTAGACTTTAGTCAGTATCAATTAATTTGCCTTTCCGCCTGCGAAACTGGAATTACCAGTCAAGAAAGCTTGGTGGATGAATATGTCGGTTTAGTGAGTGGATTTCTTGCCAAGGGTGCGAACTACGTTGTCAGCACTTTGTGGAGAGTTGATGAACGTTCGACTGCTATATTAATGATTAAATTTTACCAGTTGCTTAAGCAAAAGGAAAGCCCTGCTGCGGCATTGAAACAAGCCAAGGAATGGCTGCGTCAGTTGACTTATGAAGGTTTAGCAAAGTGGTATTGTGATTTAGCTAAAGATTTGGATGAACCCCAGTCTAGAGAGTACTTGGAAACGGAGGCGCGAAGTATTGAAAAAGAGCCTGATCAGATGACATCTACCGAACCTGTTTATGCCCATCCTTATTATTGGGCTGGGTTTATTTTAACTGGTAAACCTGTGTGAATATAGATCCGCGTCACCCCACCCCTAACCCCTCCCCGCAAGCGAGGAGGGGAAAAATAACACTCGTTTGTGCAAGCCAGGAGGGGAATCATAGCACTTTTGTGAAAATAGATCCGCATTACCCCACCCCTAACCCCTCGCCGCAAGCGAGGAGGGGAAAAATAACACTCGTTTGTGCAAGCGAGGAGGGGAAAAATAGCACTCGTTTGTGCAAGCCAGGAGGGGAATCATAGCACTTTTGTGAAAATAGATCCGCGTCACCCCACCCCTAACCCCTCCCCGCAAGCGAGGAGGGGAAAAATAGCACTCCTTCGTGTAAGCGAGGAGGAAAAAATATCACTCCTTCATGCAAGCGAGGAGGAAAAAATCTCACTTTTTCGTGTACGCGAGGAGGGGAATAATAGCCCCCCTCTCTGCTGGCGGAGAGGGGGGTTGGGGGGTGAGGTTCTTTCTTTTAAAACAACCCAGTAAATCTTATGAACCAACTACAAACAGTCACCCTCCGCGCCTTTTTAACAGCTTTGGTAGAATTAGATTCTCCATTACCACCAGAGGTACAACAGGAAATTAACGAAGTTGGTGCAATATTGGCAGACACACCAAATGCTGCCATTGACCGCTTGTTAGAATTGGCAGAAAACGACTGTCTAAAGCAATCTTACCAGCAAGCGCGAATTAATATCCAGAAGCAATATGAAACTCAAGAGCGCAACAAGTACGATAAACCAAGCCAGCAAAATCAACCTACACCCACTCCCTCAGAACATCTGGCAAATATCGCAATTCCGATTTTGAAAGCTTCAGATTCTCGTGCAGAAGCAAAAAAACAAAAATCAGAAATTATACCAAATAACGCAAAAGATTCTTAATGACCAAAATACAGTATCCCACCCTAGATTTATTTATATATAACCTTGCAGAGGGATTGGCAAGCAAGATAGAAGATTACTGGGTGACGCTACCGGATAAACTGAAACAAAAGGGATACTCGACTAAAATCAATGATGAAGATTTACAACGTCTGGATTTTTGGAATACAATTTCTGCCGCTGTTGATGGTTATTATAGTTGGGTGAATTTTGAAGACACAAATTGCCTGCGTTATTGCTGCTCTCTTGATCAGGAAATTGAATTATCAGACATTGGATTAAATATAACTCAAATCAAAGATTTAGCGATTCTGCCACAAGTGGAAGATTTGCCAACATGGAGACTTTCAGACAATGGCTATCTGGGGCAAACTTGGATGATATCAGGATGGACAGATCCCGCTCATACCCCAATTTCTGAAAGTATAGCTCATGAAGCTTACAAAGCGTTAATTTCTCAAGGTCATCAACATAAACAAGTGGGAGAATTTTTAGGCGCTACAGTCTATGAAATGTGGCGTGGTGAGGGACAGTGGGATGGAATTGCAAAAGACAGCCATGTGATAATTATTTTTTATCCCGATGAAGCAACATTTGCCAAAGCTGCTAAATATAACAATGACTGGCGATATTTATTTTATTGTAGGCATAAAATACTTTGGGCTTATGAACAGGGAAGAGAACTCAAATTACAGCTATTGCAAAAATATAAACATAGTTTAATCGATATTAATAGTATATCAGATTTATCAAAAAAAGGGTTAAACGAATTAAAAATTGAATTACAAAAAAACATTAATACTGTATCTAGATACGTCCAAGAAATAAATCTGCTGCAAACTCAACAACATACAGTTGAAGTGAATTGGCGTAACTACGAAAACAAGCGGTGTAAAGAAGAGTTTTTTAAAAATGAGAAATTTTTAGAGGAATTTAGCAAAGTAGCTAAGGATAAATATCAGGTGCAATTAGAAAAAGACTATCTCAGTCTGAATCCAGGATTAGTCATATTAGAAAACGTAACCGCGACTATTCGCGGGATGGTGGAGATAGAGGAAGCACAGAGAGACCGAAATCTCAACAATACTGTGGCGATCGCAGGTGTTGGATTAGCAACCAGTCAAATAGCATCCTCTATCATTGTTGCCCAAGAAACCCCACCCCAAGACATCCCTTTTTTCCAAACAAATGCGTTTTGGTCGAGCCTTACAACTGGTATAGTTGCTAGCCTGCTCCTCTGGAGTATCCTGCGTTTGTATCGCCTCATTTCTCGCTTTCGCCGCTAAATCCCTGCCTTCCTCGGTGATTCGTTAAAATTAACAATACTATCTGTAAAAATAGGACTTACAGCAATGGTTACTCAGCTGTCATCTTCCAACAAAAAAGATATTATCTACCCTGAAAGCGACGGACAGCCAATGGCAGACAACACAAAGCAGTATCGCTGGATTGTAACTATTCAAGGAGGAGTTGATACCTTATTTCAGAATGATCCCAATGTGTTCGTTGCTGGAGATTTACTGTGGTATCCCGTTGAGGGTGATAACCGCACCCGTAGAGCGCCTGATGTTATGGTTGTCTTTGGTAGACCAAAAGGAGACCGAGGTTCCTATCTACAGTGGCGAGAAGACAATATTCCCGCACAAGTGGTGTTTGAAATCCTTTCCCCCAGCAATAGCGCCAAAGAGATGATCAGTAAATACAAGTTTTATGAGCGCTATGGTGTGGAAGAATACTACTTGTATGACCCAGACACAGGTGAGTTGACTGGCTGGCTACGTTCTGGTAATGAATTAACAGAAATTGATCAAATGATAGGTTGGATAAGTCCCCGTCTTGGCATACGCTTTGAATTGTCAGACGGCGAACTTCAGATTTATCGTCCTGATGGACGGCGGTTTCTTACCTATTCGGAACTCGCGCAAGAACAAGAACAAGCTGAAGCTAGGGCAAAACAAGCTGAAACAAGAGCAGAACAAGCTGAAACAAGAGCAGAACAAGCTGAAGCTGAATTACAAGCACTCCGTGCTTTACTTCAAGAACGAGGAATTCATCCAGACCAAGTGTGAACGAAATTAATTTAGAAGTCAAACAAGAGGGCGATCGCCTAGACCGCTATCTTTCCGAAGAATTACCAAACTTATCGCGATCGCGCATCCAACAACTTATAGAACAAGGTCACGTCCAACTCAATGGTAAAGTTTGCACGTCAAAGAAAATAGCTGTCAAAGCAGGCGATCGCATCTCGTTAGAAATACCAGAAGCGCAACCTCTAGAACTCGAACCAGAAGATATCCCTCTTGACATTCTCTACGAAGACGACCAGCTCTTAATTCTCAACAAACCAGCAGGGTTAGTTGTCCATCCCGCGCCAGGTCATCAAGACGGTACTTTAGTAAACGCTATCTTGGCTCACTGTCCAAATCTACCAGGAATTGGGGGAGTCCAACGTCCGGGAATTGTCCATCGACTCGATAAGGATACAACCGGGGCGATCGCAATTGCCAAAACAGAACTCGCCCATCAACATCTACAAGCTCAATTAAAAGCAAAAACTGCACGACGAGAATACCTTGGCGTTGTCTTCGGTTCGCCCAAAACGGAAAGTGGTACTATTGACTTACCTATCGGTCGTCATCCAATTGACCGCAAAAAAATGGCAGTTGTTCCGGTAGAACAGGGGGGACGATCTGCGGTAACTCACTGGAAAGTCAAAGAACGTTTAGGCAATTATACATTAATGCACTTCCAGCTAGAAACCGGACGCACTCATCAAATTCGCGTTCACAGCGCCCATATAGGTCATCCTATTGTCGGCGATCCGGTTTATAGTTCCAATCGTTCTGTGGGAGTCAATTTACCTGGTCAAGCGCTCCACGCTTGGCGACTCAGGGTACAACATCCAGTATCCGGCGAGTGGATTGAAGTGACAGCACCCCCTCCCCAAACGTTCACAACTCTCCTTGAAGTTCTCCGCCGGAGATTTGCCATCTCTCCCTAGATTGGAAAGTGAAGGGGACTGGGTATTGGGGATTAAAGATTAGGGATTGGGAACAGTGACCAGTGAACACTGAACAGTGACCAAAAACTCGAAACTACGCTGAAAACTGATAACTGATAACTGATAACTGTCGCCAGTCCCCAATAACGAAACAGGGAGCGCCGATTCCTCAAGAGCCTTACTTACGTGAAAGCGGGGTCTCCTCGGTGCGACTTGATGAAAAATTTTTATTCAGCAGCCCGATTACGATGATTTGTTGAGCCAGCTTTGATATTGGCAAATGAGGAACAAAGAATGGCGAATAAAAATTCTTCATTCTTGTTTCCCTTTTGATATCTATAGCCATCCTATTTGATTTATGAAAATAAAAACGCTGAGATTCCCGACTTCTTAAAGAAGTCGGGAATATTGTTATTCATTGTTGTTCAATGAATAACAATATTCCAAAAAATTAATCTCACAATTAAAACACGCCTCATATCATTTCACTTTATTGTTAGAACATGGCGGGCAAGCAGGGGGAGTGAAATGTATCAGTATTTTCAAACAAAGGGTATCATCTCCAACAGATGCTATCTCTGCAATGACTGCAATATTTCATAGTGAAACAATTGAAGCAGGAGCGCTCGCTACACTAGACATCTCCGAAATATAAGCTTTTTGTGTTAAAAGAATATTAAATGAGCTTTTTGTCACGCAAACATGACTAATATAGTAGGACACATCGACAAAAATCCGGATGAAGCACAGCGCTTAATTGGTCTCAAGTATGAGCAATTACAGCAACTCATCCAGAATGCGCAATCACTTCATAATCAAAAGTTAGCCAAGCAAGAAGAAGAAAAAACTAGAATCATCAAAGCAGGAGGAGGACGTAAAGTAAAGCTATCGGCAAAAGAGCAGATACTGTTAACATTAATATACCTGCGACATTTAACGACATTTCAATTATTAGGTATCCAGTTTGGAGTGAGCGAGACAACTGCGAATGATACATTTAACTACTGGTTTCCGTTGTTAAGGGAATTGTTACCTTCAAGCTTGTTAGAACAGGTAAAAAAAACTCGAGCGACTACGAAATTGTTAAAGAGTTGTTAACAGAGTTTGAATTAATAGTAGATAGCTGTGAACAGTTACGGGAGCGTCCTCAAGACTATCAACAGCAAAAAAAATATTATTCAGGAAAAAAGAAAAATCATACTTTAAAGGCTAATAGTTTTACCTCAGGGGGCAGATATAGTAGATTGTACTGCCGGAGCGCCAGGTCCAAAAAGTGATATCAACTTATTTAGGGAGCAAAAAAAAGGCTTTGCTAACAAACAGAAATTTAGTGGCGACAAAGCGTACATCGGAGAACCATCAATTCAAACTCCACAGAAGAAATCAAAAAACCAAGAATTAACCCCTGAACAAAAACAAAAAAATAAAGAATTATCAAGTGAACGGATATTCGTTGAACACGTTATACGCTTGGTTAAGATATTTCGAGTTGCTCAAGAAAGATTTCGCTTAAATACCCACAAATATGAACAAATTATTTTGACAATTTGTGGGCTCGTAAGATTAAGGATTGGAACTTTGATATTACCGACAAAAAATCAAGAAACAAAGCTAGTATAAAAAGAGATTTTTTTCCGAATTATTAACAGGAAACGTATGTAAAACCTATTTTACCGTAGAAATTGGCTAACTTTGCATTCATGCGATCGCTTGATGCAACTAAGTCATAGATACCTTTTCGTAGTTTTCGGAGATGTCTAATGTTAGTCCCCTCTTGAGCAGACTCCATGCGTAGAACTTCCATGAAATCGCGCACGAACCATTTCGTCCCACCGTACACCGCACCACCTGGATAAGCTTTTAATCCAGCAACCGATGAAGTTGTGATAACATGCCCAGACTTTTGGTTAATAAATGTTGGCAACACAGCAGCGATACCATTTAGTACACCCTTGATATTGGCATCAACCGTTTGATTCCATTCATCAGTTTTCAATGCAGAAAGTGGAGAATTTGGCATTATGCCAGCGTTCAAGAAAATAACATCGATGCCTCCAAATGTTTCCTTGGCAAGTTTGACGATCTCAGCGTTATCAGATGGGTTAGTCACATCCATCACTTGATAGACTGCTTGTCCGCCAGCTTTTTGAATTTCATCAACCAGTTGTCTCAATTGGTGCTCGCGTCGCGCGCCCAATACGACTTTAGCGCCTTTGCTTGCAAGCAATTTCGCACTTGCTTCACCAATCCCTGATGATGAGCCGGTAATAATCACAACTTTATTTTTAATCATCTTATTCCTTCTTTTGGTAACTACTGAATTCTGCAAGAGTGGACTTGCCAATCAGCGGCTAAGGGCACGCCGACGGTTCGATGTGGCATCAGCAAAAACTTTTCTGGTAATACTGTAAAGATTGAGAAAACTACTTATGACCATTACTGCACCGTTTGGCCGCCGTCGATGACCATAGCGTGCCCAACGACGAAGGCAGCCGCATCCGAGCACAGCCAGACAACGGCCGCAGCGATCTCCTCAGGCTTGCCCATCCGTCCGATCGGCTCCTCCGCGATTACCTTCGCGCGCCCTTCATCTGTGCCGCCGGTAAAGCGACCCATCATCGGAGTGTCGATGTAGCCGGGACAGACGGCGTTGATGCGAATGTTCTGCGAGGCGTAGTCGAGAGCCGCCGACTTGGTGAGTCCGATCAAGCCGTGTTTTGCGGCGGTGTATGCGGCTCCGCCCTTGATGCCTATGACGCCGGCACCCGATGATGTGTTCACGATTGCGCCGCCTTGCTTGAGTAGCAGCGGGATTTCATACTTCATGCACAGAAAAACGCCGCGCAGGTTAATGTTGACGATCCGATCCCACTCTTCCTCTTCGATTTCCGCTGTTGCTGCATTCTTCTGCTCCACACCGGCGTTGTTAAAGGCAAAGTCCAGCCGCCCGAAGGTTTCGATGGTCTTGGAAAGAGCTGCCTTCACGTCCGATGCTCGCGTCACATCGCACTTGACGGCGATCGCCCGTCCGCCGAGGTCTTCGATTATGCGCGCCGTTTCTTGATTGCCCTGTTCCGAAATGTCGGCGACCACCACATGAGCGCCTTTACGGGCAAACGCCAGCGCCGTAGCTCGACCGATGCCGTTCGCTGCTCCGGTTACAAACGCAACCTTTCCTGTATAGTTTCCATTCTCGTTCGTTGTCATTTTTTACTCCTTGTGTTGCTGATTCGGGAAGTTTTTGTCGCAAGCAGTTTCATTTCTATCTTTTTTGACGTTTCTACTGAATTAGCTCTACCGTCACGTTGATAGAACTAGGGACATTAAATGCTTCTACACCAGCATCTATCTTGCCGATCACGATCAGCCCAGGTGAGGGAATTTGCTGACCGTCATGGCGATAAAAAATAGCCACATCAGGACCGGGAGACCAGTAAATGATGTCTCCAACTTCATAAGTTTTGGTTCGCTCTCCCTCCCCCGAAATCGCTCTCGGCAGGCGGGCAAACTTTTCTCTTCCAAACAAATCGTTCATCGTCAGCGTTAATGGCAGCAGGGAAACAAAATCCTGAGTGGTTTTGCTGTCGATTAAAGTGGCTGTAACAACTTTGTCTTTGACCTTGATGTTTATCTTCATACTGTTTGCCTGCTGGGTTGATATTTCAGTTGGCATCTTCGATGAGGCACTGCTAGACATACTGTTATCGGCACGGCAAGCTGAGGGTTCTTATCCCAAACGAACGTTACTTTAAATGTTCGGTAAAAAATGATGTGAGTTGATCAAAGGGAATTAACTCAACTCTGTCATATAAATCAACGTGTCCTGCGTTCGGAACGATATACAATTCTTTGGGTTTGGCTGCACGTTTGTAAGCATCCTCACTAAACTCTCTTGAGTGAGCTTTATCACCCGTGATGAAAAGCATAGGACGAGGGGAAATCGTTTCTATGTCATTAAACGGGTAAAAATTCATAAACTTAACGTTACTGCTTAACGTCGGGTGCGTTGTGAGTTCCGGCGACCCTCCTTTTGGAGTGTATTCACCTCGCGGAGTACGGTAAAAATCATAAAACTCACGCTGGATGGGGTCTGTGTTTTCATCTAACTTATGTACAGTCCCACTCGTGTATTTGGTTTCACCATCGGTAAACTCTACATAACGTTGCTCCCCAGCCTCCTCCTGGATTTTCTTTCTCTGCTCAAGGGTCAGCGAATGGTTAAGTGCATTTCGGTTGGCTGCTCCCATATCGTACATGCTGACAGTTGCGATAGCTTTCATTCGCGGATCGATCTTAGCGGCACTGATAACAAAGCTTCCGCTACCACAAATTCCAATTATTCCGATTCGGTTTTTGTCAACAAATGGACGGGTGCCAAGAAAGTCAACTGCTGCACTGAAATCTTCAGAATAAATATCAGGTGCAACAGCGTTGCGTGGTTCGCCCTCACTCTCACCCCAGAAAGACAAGTCAACAGATAAAGTCACAAACCCGCGTTCAGCCATATTCGCAGCATACACATTGGCACTTTGTTCTTTTACCGCTCCCATAGGATGCCCAATAATAATCGCCGAATGTTTTTTACTTTGATCTAAATTCTTGGGAATAAATAGATGTCCCGCAACATTCATTTTGTATTGGTTTTTAAAAGTCACCTTATACATCGTAACGTTGTCGCTTACCTGAAAAGTTGTATATCCCTTTGGTGTTATTTGTTCCATTTCTGCTATTTGTTTTGATTGTCCTTTTTGTTCTGTTTGTGTGTAAGCCTGCCCGCTTATCATAAAAGTCATCATCGCTAAAATGCATATAGATTTCATCTTCATTTTATTTACTTCTTGATCTGTACTTATTGCTTACTTTTGTGAATATAAGCATTAGCGGCAATGCTGCTAAAAGTTTTAGAAAGTTCTACTAGTAAAAACGCTTTTCCCAAATCTTTATACCGTATGAGTTCAATTATGCGGGCGTGAGAACGGATAGCGTGAGGACGTTTGTCGAAAAAAACCGGACAATTCTCTAAAAATCCGCCGCGCAACGTGCTGAAGAGAAACAGAGCGTTTAAGATAAATTTATGAACCAAAAAGAAGCAGAACTTGAAAAGCGAAAGATGCAGATCAATCGGGAAGAGCTGATCGAAAGAATGATTCGTCTCGCTCCCGAAAACAGCCTATTGGAAGTGTTTCCGGGCATTTTCATATATCAATCGTCGAAACCGACCGAGAGCCAGATATCCGTATTAAAGCCCGCCTTCTGCGTCATCGCGCAGGGCAGCAAGGATGTGCTTTTGAACGATGAATTATTTCACTACGACTCCGGTCATTACTTAATCTCGACGCTCGATCTGCCGATTATGAGTAATGTCGTCGAAGCGTCCGAGGAAAAACCTTATTTGAATCTTCGGATAGACCTCGATCCGGCGCTTGTGGCTGCGGTGATGATTGAATCCGGCATCGAAACTAAAAAAAGCGGCGCTAGAGTCAAGGCGATGGATGTCAGCCCGGTTGATGCCGATTTGCTGGAAGCGGTCGTCAAATTGGTGAAACTATTTGACACGCCGGACGAAATGAAGTTTCTCGCGCCGTTCATCATCCGCGAGATCATCTATCGGCTTTTAAAAGGAAAACAAGGCGCACGGCTCAGCCAGCTTATCACTACGGAAGGCGACGCGCAGCGCATCTCTAGGGTCGTCAGGCAAATCCGCGAGAACATTGATCAGCCGCTGAAGATCGAAGATACAGCCCGCTCACTCGGCATGAGCGTGTCAGGCTTTCACTCTCATTTCAAGTCTGTTACGGCAATGAGTCCCTTGCAGTTCCAGAAACAAATACGGCTTCAGGAAGCACGCCGTCTGATGCTCGGCGAAAACATGGACGTGGCGATCGCCAGCTTTCGCGTCGGTTACGATGACCCGTCTTATTTCAGCCGGGAATATAAAAAACTATTTGGTATTCCCCCGCATCGTGACATCGCCAAGCTGCGTAGCAATTTAGGGCAATAAGAATTGGACAGGTTTATTGGGAGCATCCCAAATGTGCAAAAAGAGGGTGAAACGCCGATTTTATTCGTGAGTGTTTATCGTGAAGGACAAGGGGACTGAACATCAACACAGGAATTCTGGAAAATTAAAAGTGTTCAATCTCTAGTACAAGACTAATGACCCCAGAAGATAAAAAACAGTTAGATGCTCACGTAAAAGCTATCGCCAAGATTCTGTATAAAAACACGCCACCTGAAAAAATCCAAACTTTCGGAAGTCCCTTACTCTTACAAATCCCAACAATGGGTCATAAGTTGGCATTTAAGTTCTGACTGGATTAATTAGTAAATATATACTAATAAGTATCTGCTTGTAGTCTTCTTGTGTTTGGTCAAAACAGAGAAGTAAAAACGTAAAACCTATATAGGATAGACTTTTCAGCTTCGTTTTCCATTGTATGCAGAATTCTCGGCTCAATGCCTCAAGCGACATCAATTAGTCACGACAACACTAATGTGCTATTAATGACCGAGAATTAGTCACTGTACAGATGATGTCAAATTTCTCTATTATGTAGCGACAGCTATTTTGTCATTAGGAAGAATATTGGGTTGAGTATCTTAGGTTTTTAAAAGCTTTGCTACACAGGCATTTTTCGACGGCAACAATTTGTCATGATGACAGATAATTAACCACTGTACAACATCCTCTAACTCATTTTTAATCGGGTCATTTCAAACAACTGCTGAGCATTCCTTCCCAAAAAACCATCAAACAGCACTTGCTGACCTGGTTCCACTTCCACCATATAGCGTTGGGCAATTTCATAATAAGCGTAAGTCCAGGGAATTTGAATTTCTGCATCAGTGGAATCTTCTGATACTGTTACAATTTCGGTAACTGCTTGAGTTGCCGTTTGCCGCAAACCACAAGCAACATCCCCTTCAATCTCAGCTTTCATTGGGACACCCAAGTTAGCTAAACCACGAGCCGTAGTCTCAATATCCGGGTATTCTAGAGTGTTCTGGCGGTTAACGTAGCCTGTAAAGTGGTTGACTGCGTAACCGTGCAGTAGTACCCAAGCACCATACTGAGTGACCTTGTTGACTTCTTCCAGTACAGAACGGTGGGGAGGTTGCCAGGGGCAAGTAAAGATTCTATGCAATTCCTTGACAAGACGTTTAGTATCAGCCTCAAATGTCTCAAAAATTGCTGAAAAGTTGAATAAATTAACGCCTGAGACGGTTTGATGGATGAGTTGGACAGTCTTTTCTGGCAATTCATCAACAATCAACTCACTGATAAACAACTTAGGCAAGTCGAATTCTTCCTGCTGAGGATGGCGATAATGACGCGCGTAAAGATGGGTTTCTGGAAAAGAATACTCCCCAGCCGCTTGGTAACCCAAAGCTTCAGCAAGTTGTCCCAAGTAATCGATACCCAAGTTAACCTGACCCTGTGGACTGTCCACCACCATCCGTAAAGACCGAAAAGCGATGTGGTCATTGGCGACAGTCCCACCCGCATTAGTTATCATTTGCTGGTAGGTGCGGGCGTAACTTACCCTGGTGCTGTAGTCGTGCCAAAGCAATTCCCAAAGATGACGGGCAATTTCGGGGTTCATGGTGTTTCTGGCGATGGGTATCAGATTTATAATAACCTTACGCAAAGATGTAAAGTTGCAAAGAGTTTCTTAGAGGATGTTTGAGAAGTATCAAATATTTTACTTGATCCCCCCTGCCCCCCTTAAAAAGGGGGGTAAAAGTCCCCCTTTTTAAGGGGGATTTAGGGGGATAATCGATAAATTTTGGTATAATACAACACTTTTCAAACATCCTCTTAGCGTCTTTGCGTCTGGTGTGCGAAAACTTATATGTGTGCCTAACACGGAATTTCTGTTAAAACTTCAAAAAGGATCTGAAGAGCTGTTTGAATTTGGTCACTATCAATAACCAGAGGCGGACAAAAGCGAATTGCTGCTTTTCCGCAACCAAGCAACAACAAACCGCGTAAGAAAGCTTCTTGGAGAATGCGATCGCGCAACTTGGGATCAAACTTACCCTCGTCGTCTAACAAATCCACCGCTACCATCAAACCCTTTCCTCGCGGTGGCGAAATTTGCGGAAATTGCTGCGACAGACGATGCAAACCTGCTTGCAGTAATTCTCCCATCTCGGTGGCGTTTGCCATTAAACCACTTTCCAACAGTCGCAGAGTAGCAATAGCCGCAGCACAAGCAACAGGATTACCACCAAAGGTGGTTGCATGGGAACCTGGTTGCCATGTCATAATTTCTGGACGAGCGAGAATGGCTCCCAAAGGTAGACCACTGGCAATACCTTTAGCTGTGGTAATGATATCGGGCATGACACCCCAATGTTCAATAGCAAATAAGCGACCTGTGCGCCCCATCCCAGATTGGACTTCATCAACTATCATTAGGATGCCAAAGCGATCGCATATTTCCCGGATGCGCTCTAAAAACCCATCCTCTGGCACAATATAACCACCTTCTCCTTGTATCGCTTCGACAACGATCGCTGCCACCTCTTTA
>NZ_JBAHYJ020000136.1:0-24295 GCF_036697665.2 Scytonema sp. PRP1
CTCAGAATCTCTATTTCATTATGCGACTACCCTCGAATCCGATGATGAACTTCCAGAGGTCTATCGCAGGCTTGCGAAAGGCTTAGCTCAACCAGGTAGCTTTGTAGCACACTTGAGTATCCCCACCAACATTCAAGCAAGTTCAGTCAAGACTTCATTTTCACGAGCATCTCTGCTGTTTTGCTTTACAGCCGCAACTGAGGAAACCATTTCAAAATGTGCGCGGGTGTCTGTCGCAAGAATCATTTGCCATCTGGGTTGGCTTTGGTGCGCGGAGTGCAGCAGCGGAAATTCGTCAGCTTGCTCGAGGACAGGGGCTGCTGTAATGTGTTCGCCACGTGGCAAAGGTATTTTTCCAGAGAATCATCCTCAGTTTGTGGGGATCACGGGCTTTGCTGGACATGCGTCAGTTTTAACTTATATGCAAAAGCACCGTCCTCTTCGGGTACTGGTACTCGGAACGCGTCTTGGTGAACTCACTTCATTCTGGAATCCCGCTATGATCCCTGTGCAGGGTTTTTGCATGTTGACATCGACCCGGAGGTGCCAGGAACTGCATATCCATCTGTCGATACGTTAGCCATTCAGTCAGATGTGGGAGTGTTTTTGTAAAGGGGCTGCTGGAGCACTTCCCAAAGCGCCAAAATCAAGCAGCCATAGTGGCATTACCTCGACCTGAGCGTAAGGAAGTCAATACACGCGCAAAGGACTTGGTGCGGCCCAAGGTACTCATGGACGC
The DNA here is from genome assembly GCF_036697665.2 of Scytonema sp. PRP1. Classification (NCBI taxonomy): domain Bacteria; kingdom Bacillati; phylum Cyanobacteriota; class Cyanophyceae; order Nostocales; family Scytonemataceae; genus Scytonema; species Scytonema sp. PRP1. The sequence goes on from NZ_JBAHYJ020000136.1 coordinate 740, forward strand.
CATTCAACAGGTAATGGTCGAGGCAATGCAATAGTGATGACCGAGGCAGGTAACTCACTGGCGTGGGGAACTCACTTGCTGCAATTTACCCAACCGGGTCGTTACCGGGTCAGTACTGGATTTGGAGCTATGGGTCATTTCGTCACGGGCGTTGTAGGTGCTGCATTGGCACGTAATGGAAAGGCAGTTGCCATTGTTGGAGATGGTGCCATGCTCATGAACAGTGAGGTCAGCACGGCTGTGAGATACCAGATTCCTGCTGTCTGGATTATCCTCAACGATGGATGTTACAACATGTGCGGTCAGGGGTCAGCATTACAAGGCTTCAAAGGTATGGATGTAGAGATTCCGCAGGTGGATTTTGTTAAGGTTGCCTGCGGTATGGGAGCTGATGGTATCCGTGTTGAACATGAGTCTAATATCCGAACTGCACTAGAGAAAGCGATCGCTTCTCCTGGTCCGTTCATAGTTGATGTAGTCATCGATCCGAACGAGGCTGTACCAATAAAAGGTCGGATCGACAGTTTGATTTCGCAAGGCGCTACAAATTCTTAAGGAGGCATTTGTTATGCAAACATATTCAGTAGGCATTCGCTCGCTAGCATTGAACTTTCCAAGCAACATCTGTACGAATGATTACTACCGTGAAAAATATCCAGAGCTAGTTGCTCAGTCTGAACAAAAAAGTTTGGCAAGGCTATTTTCGCTGGCTGATTCAACTCCCGGCAACGAGTTTGATCAGGAGATGATGCCTTATCTATCAGATCCTTTTCGTGGTGCTGTTGAGCGACGAATACTCGGCTCAGGTGAGTCATCGTTAACTCTTGAATGTCGTGCGGCACGAGACGCCCTTGAGGCAGCAAATCTCTCTATAGAAGACATCGATTTAGCGATCGTGACCTCTTTCGGTACTGAGGAAGTTGTAGCTGGCAATGCTGCCTTCCTCGTCAATCAACTTGGCTTGCGCTGTGCTGCTTGGAATCTGAATTCAATGTGTTCAAGTGCTATAGTTGGGCTTCAAACTGCTAGTACACTAGTGCGCGCAGGAGAATATCGCAATGTTCTAGTAGTTACTTCCTGTGCATATTCTCGTCTTCTTGATGAAAGAGATACTATCTCGTGGATAACTGGTGATGGTGCTGGAGCCTTTGTAGTGAGTGCGGTTAAAGCGAACCAAGGAATTCTTGGTAGTAAAATCGTTCATTCTGCAGAGACTTGTGGCTCATTTTACACTGAACTAGCAGAGGATTGGCAAGGCAACCTGCGGTTATTTATGAGGACGAACAAGGGAGCAAATCGAGTCATCAGCAATACAGCTGCTGATTTTGTTCTCACTTGTTGCGAGGGTGCTGCGGTTGCTGCCAATGTGACACTCGATGAAATTGACTTCTTTGTTTTTAATACACCAACAGCCTGGTTTGCCAAGTTTGGTGCTCGTGTACTAGGTATTGAGCCAGAGCATACAATTAATCTCTACCCTCAGTATGGGAACATTGGACCTGTACTTCCTCTTGCTAATCTGTATCACGCCGCGCAATGGGGAAAGATTCATGAAAATGACTTGGTTCTCATCTATTCTTTCGGTGCTGCCGCAAATGCCACTGCAACTGTGATGCGTTGGGGTAATGTAGCCTTAGGTCCTGCTCGTTGGTTGAACGTGAATGAACGTGCCATTGAATTATAGCAGTTTTCACCTAAATGAACCACACCGTTGGTAGGGGCGCAAGGCCTTGCGCCCCTACACCCCCACACCCCTGTGTTTCTTCAAAGAAATTTTCAACTTAGGAAGGAGAGAATATGGACTTGCAACTGAAAGGAAAACGTGCCCTTGTCACTGGTAGTAGCTCTGGGATTGGTGAAGGTATTGCTAAGACATTGGCACAAGAGGGAGCGACGGTAGTTGTACATGGACGGAATGAAAAACAAGCCAATCGCGTCGTTCAGGAGATTGCCGCAGATGGTGGAAAAGCGTTTGTTGCTATTGGTGACTTGGCTACCGATACAGGGGCAGAGCAAGTAGTAGATAGGGTTTTATCAACTGTTGGGGCTGTGGATATTTTGGTTAATAATGCTGGTGCTTACTTCCTACGTGACTGGATGAACTCAACACCCAGTCAATGGATGGAGCTTTACAACATCAATGTTGTGTCGATGGTACGCATAACTCTGCTATTAGTGCCGCAAATGCGAGAACTTGGTTGGGGGCGCATCATCAACATGTCTAGTAGTGTAGCAACGCAACCAACGCCTACAGCTGACTATTCGGCAACCAAAGCCGCTAACCTCAACTTGACAGTGAGTTTGGCAAAAGAATTAACTGGAACTGGAATCACAGTGAATACGGTAAGCCCTGGTTCAATTGTTACGCCGGGATTGAACGAAATAATGCTTCAGATTGGTTCAGCGCAGAGATGGGGGACAGATTTAGAGCAGATCAAGCAGCATATGTTAAAAGGGATGATGAGCAATCCTACTGGTCGATTGGGAACGGTGGAAGACGTAGCGAATTTGGTCACATTTGTTTCTAGTCCTCTTGCTGGTTACATTAACGGTGCAAACTTGCGTGTGGATGGCGGTTGGGTAGCAACTATCAACTAAATCCAGAAGAACTCGAGCTAACTTTGCCACCTCTGGTTTTTTTACGATCGCCCAAAAGGCGGTCACTGTGTGCGATCGCTCGCTGTTGAGTTCTCCCATCCACCATCAAAGTAGTAGACAATGTCATACGATTCAGTCATCAACGAATCGCACTTTGGAAGTTTCTTGGCATACAAGATGCTATCTTAATTTATCACGAATAGCTCAAAACCCCTATATGAACATTAGGTGAACATTAGGTGAACTTTTCAGACTTTATCTGTATCGACAACCATAAATAGCTTTCATAAACTGAGGTTTAGATTTGTCATACTTAGTCAGCGAGTTAATAGCATGAAAGAATAAATATTTATTTGTCATGACTAAACCTCAAATTGCTGTCAGAATTCCGAAATCTTTATTTGTCAAGTTGAGTAATCATGTAGAGCGAAATCGTACATCTAAAACAGAAGTGGTGGTTAGCGCTTTGGCTGATTATTTGGGATGTCCTGAGGAAGTGCCATTAAATCAGAGGATAGCTAAATTAGAGGAAAGGTTAAGATTACTGGAGACTACGCTCACACGTCATCTCCAAAAGCTTAACAGCTAATTATTAAGGGTGTTATAAGCGTGTTAAGGATCTCAACATCTGTCTTTTACTGTTTCATTCTCAATGGAATACGGAAGTTACATCAATCATGGACTTGATACATACTTATGAATAGAACTGCTCAAATCGTCGATATTATTGAGAAACGCCAACCGTTGGCGCAGAGAATCGAACGGGTAGAGGAAAACCTCACCTCTATTTCTTCTGCATTTCGCTATCTGGAAGACTACCGCAATCAGTTATTGACAACAGTTGATGACCCAAAAGTCGTTGGACGTTTGAGAGAGATTGATTTTGCAAAGATTCAATTGAGTATTGCAGCTGAGTTAGAAGCTTTAAGTAAGCTTAAAAGCCGCTTCTCGCGAAATACTCTCAACATTGGTGTGATTGGACGAGCCAGACAAGGAAAGAGTCGTTTATTGCAAAGTTTAACCGGATTGACGGCGGCAGAAATTCCTGATGGCAGTGGTCAACACTGTACAGGAGTCCGCAGCACAATTCACCATAACCCAGCTTTTGAAACCTTTGGTGAGGTCACGTTTTATACAGAGCGGTCTTTCTTGGATGAGGTGATTGCTCCGTACTATGAACAGTTGAAATTGGGAGCTAAACCAATTACCCTTGGAGAGTTTGCTTCTCAAGTACTGCCTTCTCTACCTAGTAACCTTGCAGGTGCTGAAGTTGGCGCAAAATATGAATATCTTCGCAAATATCATAAGAATTTTGATAAATACCATCACCTATTTCGGGAAATTTCTCCTCGTCGGATTACTAAAGATGAAATTCGAGAATATGTGGCACAAGACAACCTCCAAGGTGAACGTATTTATTTTAACTACCTGGCAGTGAAAGAGGTAAAAATTGTCTGTCAATTTCCCAATCATGATGTTGGGCAGATTGCCCTAGTTGATTTACCGGGATTGGGAGATACAGGTATTGGTGATGAAGAGAGGATGGTTAGAACTATTGGTCAGGACATTGATGCTGTTCTCTTTGTCAGAATGCCGAAAGCTTCTGGGGATTTCTGGGGAGACGTTGATGTCAAGCTTTATGACACTGCTCGTGCAGCTCTAATCGATTTACCAATCGAGCAGTGGTCTTTTATGGTTCTCAACCGCACGGACAACAACTCTAACTACGGTGATAACTCTCTTCTGTGCCAGCAACTCATACAAGATATTACCGACAAACATATCAAAGTTATAGAGAGTGTGACGGCAAACTGTGCTGATACTAATGAGGCTAATACTAAAGTTCTGGATCGAGTAGTTAACTACTTAACTGCTCATATTACCACTCTAGACAAACAATACGCTTCTTCTTGCCAAGAGCGCCTCAATCAACTCCAGAGTGCTGTTAGTACCGAGTTAGACAAAGCCCGAACAGCATTAGGGCAACCCATGCAGTCTGCCGAGACAGGGAAGTTTGAGGTATTGTTCAAACAGCTTTGGAAGAAACTTGCTAGCGGACTTGTGGATTTACTTAGAGAACTTAGTGAACAGATGGATCGACAAGATCGTGACTTCAAAGAATCGGTAGAGACAGCTATCAAAGCTTGCTACGAAGATACTAAACTTCCATCATCGTTGGAAGAAATTGAAGTCAGGCGTAATGAGACAGGTGCATACGACATCGCCTATAACGAGTACCTGAATGAAATTCGCGCTCATCTATCAAAACATTTTCTTGGTCTAGATGATGGTTTGAAGAACTCTCTAAATCGAGTCAAATGTCAGGTAGCAAATGTGTTAATTGAACAAGGTCATTTAGGAGGATTAACAGAAGCAAGAGGATCTGATTTTATTCAGGCGATCGCTGAACTACTACCTGAAGAACTTATAGAGGGACAACCTTGTAGACTGAAATTCGGTTTCCAAATTCTTTCGGAATTTGAGCTATCTTATCGTGGTATGGTCCAACACCGAATTCGCAAATGCTTTAATGATTTGACTCCTGATAAAACGACTCTTAAACTCCCGCAAAATCCCAATTCTCAACAAGTGATGAGTAATCTGAAAGTGCTTCATGAAGAAGCTGTTTATCAATGCAATACAGCTTTAGAAGAATTACTCAGCGAACCGTCTCAAGCAGGTTTTGCCATAGTAGAAGAATTTCTTGACCGTGTACTTCGTGCAGAGGAAGTCGAGACAGAATGGCGAATCTTCTTAAGAGAAGAACGCACTTCAATATGGCCTGACGAATTTGAGCTACTAGGTGAACGTACTAGGCTCAGACGAGAGTGGCTAGAAGCAGTAGAAAAGGCAGCAATCGCCAATCAATTAAACTCTCTAAAATTTCTCAATTAATTCAGGAAAATACAATGACCTCAGAACTGAAGATTACCATGCTAGGACAGAGGGGTGTGGGCAAGACGAGTATCTTAACTGCCATGTATGAGCAGTTTGAGAGTACCATTGGTGAAACTGGTCTCCAACTCACACCTGATGCAGAAAGCTCGGCACTGCTCTCAAAGCGTTTAGGTGAGCTAAAAGCTTTGTTAAATGATTTTGAAGCAACAGGAGGACTGGAGGGAACTGAAGAACCGCAATCTTTTACGTTTGGTCTTGGTAAATTGGGACGTAAACCAAATATACAACTTATTTTTCAAGATTTTCCTGGTGGCTATCTCCAAAGCCATTTGGAATTTGTCGATAAGATTGTGAAAGAATGTGCTGCCGTTTTGATTGCCATTGACACTCCAGCGCTCATGGAAAACAATGGCAGATGGCATGATTTGATGAATAATCCTAAGCAAATTACTGATTTTTTTAAACGGACGTATGCAGATTTGGAAGAACCAAAACTGGTTCTCCTTGTACCAGTTCGATGTGAAAAATATGTCCAAAATGAACAAGATGCAAAAAAGCTACTAGATCGCATTAAAAATAAATATAGTGGTTTATTGCGTTTGTTCAGCAGTGAGGATTTGCTAACTAAAGTTGCTTGTGTAGTGACACCTGTTCAAACTGTAGGAACTGTATTTTTCTCTCAGGTTAAAGAAATTGATAGCAGACCGCATTTTTACTTCCGTAAAATTGATCATAATGCCGAGTATAGCCCCCAAGATAGCGATCAGCCACTACGATATATCTTACGTTTCGTACTCAAGCTTCATTTAGATACCAAACGGGGATTATTTAGCAGCATTCGTCGTTGGTTCGGTTGGGATGAATACCTCAAAGAAGCCGCCCGTAAATCTGCTGAAAAGTGCAAATATACTGGTGGATTTGAGATTTTGCAAGGTCAAGACAGGCTTGATATTAAAAAATAGGAGTTAAAAATGGAAATTTACGTTCAAAGCGCTGGTGTTTCTCAACAACATGACTATTCTTGGCAGAAAATTACAGAGAATGGTCAAAAATCGGCAAATGAACCCAGTCAAGTTACAAAATTTAAATACTTGCTCGAAAATGAATCGCCTTCTCTTCTTTTAGCACGGGATGGTAATCAATTACTTTTACTTGTTACGGGTATGAAAGCAAGTCAAAGAAAAGATTATCGAGGTCGTACTATACGCAACTCTGTTGCTTGGATTTCTGACAAAGAAAATGAGCAACAGTTACGAGGAATCGCTATTCTTGCATTACAGGGACAATTAGACAATAAAATTGATAATGCCATTAAAAATGGAGGTGAATATGGATTTGAAGTTTCATTTAATAATATTAGAAATATAGAAGTGCCTACAACACAAAATAGTAACCCTACAAAAGCTTGTATGTTGGCTGAGAATTCAAACTCCAACAGAGAAAAACTAGCAAATATTCTTCTATCAGAATGTTTGCCTAAAGAAGAACATGACACAGAAGCATTGGTAGTTGTCACTGGAATCAAGGCAGAAAATACTTTAAAGGAAGCGAGAGTCTGGCGAGGGCTGTCAACCTTGGTACAAAACAAGGACTTTTTGCCATATACTCCGCCTAATATATATAAAAAAAATCCCGAAACCGTTCAGATAAATGAAGGAAAGAATATCCGAATAGCGATAATACTGGTTGCTTCTATTGGCTTACTTGCGCTAATTTCTCTGTTTTTTTTTCGGGATTTTCCGTCAAGTCAAAGTTCTAAGCCTACATCACATCCTTCTGTGATAGCTGCTATTAGCCGAGGTGGTCAATATATTGTTAGTAATGACACCAGTGGAAATTTGTTGGTGCAGAATCTAATGGGCACAACAACTAATAGTCCTGCCTTAGAGGTTAAGCCCGCAGTTAAAGTCTCATCTCTTGCCATCAGTTCTGATGGCAAGACTATCATTGGTGGCGATACTGATGGGCAAGTATGGTTGTGGTATGAGCAGTCTAAGAACAAATTCAATGGTCAGCCTTTCAAAAAGAAGCATCAAGGTGAAGTTTTGTCAGTTGCTATTAGTCAAGATGGACAAAAGATTGTTAGTAGCAGTGTTGATGGAACAGTATTCGTGTGGAATAGAAAAGGGGATGTAGTAGACAAAAAAAACATAACTAATTCAAATATAAATGCCAAATCAAGTGAATAACAGGCTATATTTTATAGATGTATGATTAAAAACCGCCGCGAAGCCTATCTCCATCTCATCCAAGCTTTACAGAGTTGTACGAGTGGTGAAGAGATTAAAAAAATTTATGATAGTTACCCAGATCTGTTTGATGCAGATTTGTTCCAGATGATGGAAGAAAAGGCAGTTGTCATAGCAGAGCAAGGACAACACAATGCAGCTAATGGTTGGCGAGATTTCGTTGCCAGACTTTCTTTTGTTCTAGGAATTGATTGCTATTATCATAGCGACTATCGCAAAGCGATTGATTACCTCAATCGGGCTTTAGACATGGCAAGGAAAATAGAAAACCATTCATTTGAGACAGAGGTTCTGGCTCATTTGGGTTTAGTTTATCAATCTCAAGGAGAATATGGCAAAGCAATTTATTGTTTAGAGCAGAGTTCCCAGATCGCACAGGATATTGAAGACCGTGAAACCGAGGCGCAAGCTTTAGGAAATCTGGGTATTACTTACGGTGACTTGGGTGAGTATGATAGGGCAATTCAGTACAGTTTGCAAGCGTTAAAAATCTACCAAACTATCCGCGATCGCCAACAGGAAGGAAACTCTTGGGGAAATTTAGGAGTGATTTGCCTTTTTCAGGGCAACTATGAGCAAGCGATTGAATACCACCAGAAGCATTTGGAAATTGCACAGGATATCAAAGATAGCCAAGGAGAGGCGCTGGCTCTGACTGGTTTGGGAATTGCTTATCATCGCAAGGGTGATTATGACAAAGCTATTGATAACCACAAGAAGGCATTAGACATCAACCGGAAAATTAATAATCTTGTTGGAGAAGCGAAAGATTTGGGAAATCTGGGAATTGCTTACTATTCCCTTCGCGACTTCGACAAAGCGATTAACTACCAAAATCAGGTTTTGACGCTCGCAAAGAAAATAGGTGACCGCCAAATGGAGGGGGTAGCGTTGAGTAATAAAGGACATATTCTCCAGCTATCTGGTCATCTTACAGAAGCAGAGGATATTCTGATGGAAGCAATTCAGGTTAAAGAATCTATACGAGCTGGATTAGGTAGCAACGACTCTAATAAAGTGTCAATTTTTGAAACGCAAACTCATACCTACAATATCTTACAAGCAGTTCTCGTTGCCAATAATAAAACCGATTCTGCTTTAGAAATTGCTGAGCGGAGTCGTGCCCGTGCGTTTGTGGAGTTATTGGCTAGGCGACTATCTCCTAAACAAACAGAGCAATTTGCTATTACTCCACCTACTATTGAGCAAATTAAACAAATTGCTAAGACTCAAAATGCTACCATAGTACAATATTCAATTAAACAAGATGTAGTCCAAGTTGAAAACAAGCTACCAGGAATATCCTGCGAATCAGAACTCTACATTTGGGTAATCAAGCCCACAGGTGATATTATATTTCGTCAAGCTAACCTCAAACCTCTATGGCTGCAACAAAATAGTTCTTTAGAGAAGCTTGTTACCCTGGCCAGGACTACATCCATTGGTTTAGCGCGTGAAGCTTATTGGGTCAACATAGTTAATAATACTCCAGCAGACAATCGCTACTTACAACAACTTTACGAAATATTAATTCAACCAATTGAGGATATTCTGCCCAGCAATCCCAAGGATCACATCATCTTTATTCCTCAAGGTCCTTTGTTCCTAGTTCCATTTCCCGCCCTACAAGATAGCACTGGAAAATATCTGATTTCGCGACACACGATTCTCACGGCTCCCTCGATAGAAGTATTAGGTTTAACACAAAAGCAACGAGAAAAAGTTAAGGAAGCAGCTCTCCGGGAGGTGGTGGTTGTAGGAAATCCAAGTATGCCCAGTTTACCTCCCCAATTTGCTGGTACTTCTTTTCAGTTACAACCTCTTTTTGGTGCCCAAAAAGAAGCTCAAGCTATTGCTTCTATGTTTGATACTCAGGCTATTATTAGCTCGGTTGCAACTGAAGCATTTATTGTCGAGCAGATGCCGAAAGCAAGAATTATACATCTAGCCACTCACGGTTTACTAGATGATGTCCGGGGATTAGGAAGTGCGATCGCTTTAGCTTCTTGTGGTGAGGATGACGGGTGGTTAACAGCCGAAGAAATTCTCAAACTAGAACTACACGCTGAATTAGTGATTTTGAGTGCTTGTGATACTGGTCGAGGTCGGATTACAGGTGACGGAGTAGTAGGATTATCTCGCTCATTTATTTCTGCGGGTGTGTCTAGTATTTTGGTATCTCTTTGGTCAGTACCGGATGATTCTACAGTGTTGTTAATGACCGAGTTTTACCGCAATTTTCAAGAGCACAAACAGGATAAAGCTGCTGCACTGCGAAGTGCAATGCTTAGTACGATGAAACAATATCCAAACAACCCCAGAGCTTGGGCAGCTTTTACACTCATTGGCGAAGCTGAGTGAGCATTGCCTTGTACAAATTACCGTTTGGAAAACTGGCGAAAAATAAAATTTATTTCAGATTAAATTGCAAGAGGTAAATTCATGGTAAGCAATAATGCAGCCAACAATAATAAATGGGCATTGTTAATAGGTATTAATAAATACCCTAATTTGCCTCCTAACAGGCAATTAGACGGTTGTGTAAACGACGTAAAGTTAATCAACAAAGTCCTGCAAGAAAACTTCAGCTTTCCAGAAAAGAATATCACTCGCCTGCTTGATGAGCAGGCTACTCGACAAGGCATCTTGACAGCTTTACAAGAGTTAGTTAACCGAATAAACCGCAATGATATTGTAGTTATTCATTACAGTGGACATGGTTCCCAGATGACCGATCGCGAGGGAGACAAACCAGATGGTATGGACGAAACTATCATGCCTTACGATACTGGACACAAAGATCCCCATGAAAACCGCGATATTACCGACGATGAACTCTACGAATGGTTGTTGCGTTTGAGCGAAAAGACTCCGTACATAACGCTGATTTTTGACTCTTGTCATTCAGGGGGAATTGTTCGCGATCCCTTTGGGGCTAACGATCGCTGGGTTGAACCTGATACTCGTCCCATCGAACAACTTCCGCCATCGCCAGTGTCTACGACTCGCAGTAGGGGAGGAACGCGGGAGATTGGTTCTAGCGGCTGGTTGCCGATCAGCGATCGCTATGTTCTCATTGCAGGCTGTAGTGCTAAGGAGTCATCTTGGGAATACTGGAAACGAGAAGGTAATGGTGAAATTCATCACGGCGCTCTGACGTACTTCTTATGCAAAGAATTAAGGTCAGTTCAGTCAGGCACTACTTACCGAGATATTTTTCAACGTGTCAGCATCGAAGTGACGAAAAATAAATCGACTCAGCACCCACAACTCGAGGGAGCACGGGATCGAGAATTTTTCAATGTGCATGATATTAAACCCATGCGCTTTGTATCCATTGCCGATCGCAAAGATAACAAGGTTATTTTAAACGCTGGCGCGGCTCATGGCATAACTAAGGAATCAGAATGGGCGATTTACCCTGAAGCAACCAAGCAAATTGACAAAGAAACTCCGAAACTAGGCAAGGTAAAAATTACTGCTGTTCGTGCTGTGACATCTGATGCTGAGATTCTGGAAGAGAATCAAGTCGGTGTGATTACTGTAGGAAGTCGCGCAACAGAAGAAGCTCATTTTTACGGGGAAATACACATAAAGGTGAACATCCAAGTGCCGACTAACTACGATGTGGCTAAAGAAAAGTTGATTGAGCAAATTAAAGAGTCGAAATTACTACGCTTTGCTCAAGGCGATGAAACTGCTGATGTAATGGTATATATTATCGCACCTCGAACGGAAGTCAGTTCTGATGCTCCTGTGCCTCAGTTGAGAGTAGTAAATCAGCCGACTTGGGTTGTAGTGGGTAACAGTGGTCAGGTGATCATGCCAACTCGTCCTGTAAATGAGGTTGGGGCTACAATTACACTGCGAAAAAACTTAGAAAAAATTGTGCGATGTAAGTCGGTATTAGCTTTAGAGAATCCCGACTCACAAAGCTTGCTCAAAAACAAAGTGAAACTGACTCTGAAGCGACAAGCTGATGATGGCAGCTGGGTAGAAGCTCAACCAGATAATGATAGTGGACAAATTGTTTTTGAAGAAGGCGATCGCTTGGTTTTAGAGGTCGAAAATCTTCATAAACATCCTATATATATCTATATCCTTGACTTAGGATTAGCTTATGGTGTTGATCAGATATACCCTAGAAGGGGTGCTAATCAAGAGTTCCAACCTGGTAAACACAACATTTTTATACGCGAAGGCGAATACATAGAACTTTACCTGCCAGAAAAATTTCCCTATGTGCCATCTTCTAACGATGGTTCCCGAGTGGGAGGAATTGAAACTTTCAAGCTTTTCGCCACAACCTACCCAAGTGATTTTAGTTGGTTGCTAGATGAAGGCGTGCGGCAGGGGTTTGGGCAGCAGCTACCGAATATCAACAAGCCCTTGGAACAGTTACTAGATATAGCACTGACTGGGAATGGGAATCGGGAGGCGCGGGTAGTCACTCTACCACCAGATGAAGAATGGACTACAGTACAAAGTTCTTTCTGGCTGCGGGGCAAAATGCCTTAGCCTGAACACGCAAGTGTTTCGGCTTTTGTTCGTGTCATTCGGTTTTGAATAGCTATCTCATATCATGTCCGCTTAAAGACTTATCATTTAGGCTGACGCGGAGAGATTTTAATGATAAGTAATTAGCCGGACATGATATCAATTTTTTGGTTTTGCCAGCGATGAGGCGTATGAAGAGTGCTAAGTTTTGTAAACAATACCAGAACTTTTGGGGAACTTTTAGGGAACTTTTAGGTATTGCAAATATCAACTTTTAGTGAAAAACTTGTTTTCATGAAGGATTTGTTAACAATTAAAATACTATGAAAAAAAAGATTAGGAATAAAACTCCCAGAAAATGTAAATGAGTATTTCTTTTTGATAGTAAATAAAAAATATTTGATAAATGCTCTGCTCAAAGCTGAGCCAGGCGCAACAAGTGTTAAGTTAAATAGTTAGGATTTTCTTCTGCTTAATTAATCTCGGAAATTTACTGTTACTGCTAATTTGTTATTGCTACATAATTGAAAATAGGAATACAAGCCATGCTAGAAAACCGTGACTATACTTTAATAATTGATAAAAGTGGTAGCATGGCTACCAAAGATCAAAAAGATGGTAAAAGTAGATGGTTGGTAATGCAGGAGTCAACTTTTGCATTGGCGAGTAAATGCGAACAGTTTGATCCGGATGGCATTACTATTTATTTATTTTCTAGTCGGTATAAACGCTACGATAATGTTACATCAAGTAAAGTAATACAAATTTTTCAAGAAAATGATCCTGTGGGTAGTACTGATATGGCAAGTGTACTAAAACATGCAATAAATAACTACTTTGAGCGTAAGGCTGAGGGTCTAACTAAGCCTAATGGTGAAACTATTTTGGTGGTAACAGATGGTGAGCCAGACGATAGCGACGCGGTGGAAAAAGTGATTATTGCAGCTTCTGGTCGGATACAGAAAGATGAAGAACTGGCAATTTCTTTTATTCAAGTTGGACAGGATATGCAGGCAACTCAGTTTCTGAAGCGACTGGATGATGAACTACAAAAGAAGGGGGCGAAGTTTGATATATGCGACACAGTGACAATAGAGGACATAGAAGACATGAGCCTGTCTGAAGTGCTGCTCAACGCAATTAGTGACTGAGATAGTATTTACTACATATCCCAAAAAAGACGATATGTAGGGCGATCGATATAAGTTTCAGTTTTTTCATCCACAACTAAGATTGGTAAAACCGAGGGTAAAAATCAATGAATATAGTAGATAAAGCCTGGGAAATACTCAAAAAATTTGAACCAAATTTAACTCTAGATGTTTTTCTAGAAAAGCTAAAACCCACTTTTGAACAGAACAGTAATTTATCTAAAAATGACATTGTGCTCAAGATGCTTGAGTACATCAAAAAGGACAAACCATTTGGAGAAATAATAGCGACAGCTGCCGAAAAAGCTTTAAGCAGAAAAGTTTCAGTCGAGGAAGCCAGTAATAATATTGAGAAGTACGTTCTAACAAATAATGCAAATAATGAGGAGATTCAAACAAGTGAAATTTTCAATAAATCACAGCCGATACCAGAGTAGCTAGAGTTGTAAAACGCTTGCTAAAATCAGTAAAAACAACCATTTGATTGTAGATAGGTGAAAAATATGTGGGGCATTTTAATTGATTGTGTAGTTTTCTTAGTAACTTGGGCTGTAGAACTATTTTCTTCAAATTAATAAGTATTTCTCTGCTGTTTCTGGATAAAGTTATCTAGACAAAACCAGATAGGATTGCTAAACACACCTGTTTTGTAATTTTGGGAAATACAATAGTTGAAGGATTTATGCGGCTTTAATTTCATTGTTTTATTTTATTCTAGGTTAGAAAATAAAATTTCAACTTTAATGAAATTAAAGCCTCCTTTTTTGGCTTATCTTGCTGCTTGAAACCGTTATTAAATATTTTTATTAGCTATGAACAGTGATAAAATTAGCTCTAATAAAGTTGAAGAACTTATTTCCCAACTGGCTCAACAGAAGCTCAGGCAAACCGATATCACGCCTCTTGTAGTTTTTTTGACAAATTTGGTGGTGATGTTGTTTAGCGTAATGAAAGTTAATAGCTCTGTAGAAGATGTCAAGATAGAACAGATCCGAAATACTCTGAGTCAATTTGATAATTCAGACAATTATGCTTATCAATTACTACATTTAGTATTTGAAAATTTGCAAAAAAATCCTGTTATAGCCAATGATTTTACTAAACCGGGACGAGTGGCAACTTTAACAGATTTGCACTCACAATCAGAAAAGCTATTGTTGATTGGTCTTTGCTATAAAATTCTAGCAAACAATGGAATAATGAATGAACGTGGGAAAGCCAAATTGTGGCAACTTGCTGACTGGATAACAATTAAACCGCAACATATAGAAGTTTTGAAGGCAGGGTTGGGACTTGAAGAAACTACAGTGTCAGAGCAAACAGGGTTAGGTAAGGAGAAGTTTTCAGTTGAAACGTTAGCTGAGGTCGAATCTTTGCTTAAAGATCCATTCGAGAGTTTAGGGAGTTTATTTGTCGAAGCTGCCTCTGAGATGATGGCAGTTATATCTACTAAATTAAAACCTTTAAAGGTTTCTCATCCTCCTCAACAGCCTCAGTTGTTAAAAGAAATTTCCCCAAATGCCAAACCTAGCGATATTTTCAAATGGGAACCATCCAAATCAAAAGATAACCCAAAATTGCTAAATCGATTTTCCTATGAAGACGCTACAGGCGAAGCATATATCCCGACTTAGGCAAAAAACATCGATCAAATAGCCTCAAACCTATATCCCAAAGGACTTTGAGGTTGTTTTGATTGGTTTGTTGGTATATCTGGGTTCCGGGCGTTTTCGGGCATTTGGTGTATTTCCCTTACCCCGCAAGGGTTTGAGGCTTATTTATTCCTCAAAAATGTTTAAGTCCCGATATATAGAATGAATAACTATGGAATTACCTTACAATAAATGCAAAAGTGAACTGCGGGATCTTTTACTCTCAGAATATCCTCTAATCTTTCTACGTTCTCCAGAAGAGAGTCGAGCCATCAAGTGCGCGATAGAGGCTCACCAATCTCTGATATCTAACTCAGACATTACAAGCGTTACAAGTGGTGAACTTTTCAGATGGAGTAGTATCAAAGGCTTTGAGAAAATCTCCACTGAACCAACCGATCCTAGTAGATTCAAGTACGAACTATTGAGTTCTGCTTCTGGTGGAAAAGTAAGTTCTATTCAGGAAGCCCTGGATTTCTTGCACCAACAGTTACAGAAACTACATGAGCAGTTGTTAGAAAAACAAGTTTTTACTAAATCTGAAATTCAGCATACTTATATATTGCCTGAATGGTCAGTGTTTATAGGGCCGGATTCACATAAAGAAGCTCGCCAGCTTAAGGAATTAGTCATTTCCATCGATCAAAAAAGACCTAGACCAAGAATGACTCTAATTATTTTGGGTACAACTTGGTCAATTCCAGTTATTCTGCGTAACAGTGTCCATATTGTAGATTTACCACTTCCTAATGCGGAAGAACTTTATCAGAAGGTTTTTAAAGTTCCTTTGAAGAAAAAGCTGATTCAGGAAGAAACTGCTAGAAGTCTATCAAAACAAGCCCAAGGAATGCCATTTCAAGCAGCCGAGCAAGCCGCAAGATTGATCAATGTACGACAACTATGGTCAAAGCCTCAAGAAGCTGGTCGGTTACTTATAGAAGTCAAAAAACAAGAAATTAGAAAAACTGGGGTTTTAGAATATGATGCACCCCAAGGTCAAGGGTTTAAAAATGTTGGGGGTTTAGAAAAAATTAAAGAGTGGATTAAAGAGCGGAAAAAATGGTTTGAGGAAGATTCCCCCCAACTCAAGCTACGTCCCCGTGCTATTCTTCTAGAAGGTTATCCCGGATGTGGTAAGACCTTTATTGCTAAGGCGATCGCACAAGAATGGGGAGTACCACAAATTAACTTTGACATTTCACGTTTACGATCCAAATATGTTGGCGAATCAGAAGGTAATACATATCAAGCATTAAGAGCAATCGAAGCATCAGCACCTAATATCCTGTTTATAGATGAAATTGAAAAAGCTTTTTCGGGAGTAGGAAACGACGGAGCAGAAGTTTCGACGCGGCAGTTTGGTATGTTTTTATCTTGGTTAAATGATCACAACTACCCCATTTTTGTTATAGCCACTTCTAATGATCGCAGCAAACTTCCAGCTGAATTATTCAGAGCAGGACGCTTCGATGAAATTTTCATCGTTATACCACCCAACACTGAGCAGCGTAAGGATATCATCCGAAAAAAAGCTGAGGATTATAATATTTCCGATATCGATGGAACTATTCTTAATTTCTTAGCAGAAAAAACTCAGGGATTTTCAGGAGCAGAATTGGATAAACTCGTGAAGGAAACACTTTATGAGTCTGGCGGTCAAGCACCTAATCAGAATCATTGGAAAACGGTGTTAGAACGAATTAAACCCCAGTATCAAACTCCTAAAATGCAAACTCTCTTAAAGAATTATTCAGAACTAATACATAGCAACGGCGGAATTCTGGCCTCATCTGACAAAGACTTAAATTTTTTAGAAAAACACCTAATAATTCCAACAGAATAAATTGAGATGCTAGCTTTCAAAATTAATGTGTTGGACTACTAGGTATTGCAAGTCGTAGAAAATAGCGGGGGTGAGGCGCAATTTATTTACCCTTTGTTAGAGAATGTCTAAAGGCTTCTTCAATTTCCGGCAAATACTCATAATCCTTTACAGTGTATAGGGGCTCACATCTGTGCGTCCCTACAAATGATCGATGTTTTGCAAAAATTATTGAAATTGGTATAAAATTACCGTCCCATAAAGGTTTCAGTGGTAGCGATCGCATTAACATAATGGATAAAGTTGAGGTTAGCAGCAAATATACATATAGTGAGCAATTTAAAATGAACATCAACAAACAGCGCTACGAAGCTTATATGCAATTTTTGATGAAGTTATTACAAGCAACGGATGAAAGCGAGGGGAACCCACAGGTTGTTTATCCGTTGCTTCAAAACAATGTAGAATATCTCAATCAGGATTTTGCAGAAATTTTGCGGCGGTGGGCAACATGGGCAACACATGTATGGACAACAGTCGAGACAGATGAGGCGCAATACCGTGCAACCGTGATTGGACAGTTTAGCGACCTAATTCAGCAATTCCATTTAGGTGACAAAGCCAGCAATATAGAAATCGCCATTGCTGGTTATGAAGTAGTCTTAACTGTATTCACTCGCAACGCCTACCCCAGAAATTGGGCAGCGACGCAAATTAGTTTAGGGATTGCTTACTGTCAGAGAATACACACAGACAAAGCACAAAATTTAGAATTGGCGATCGCAGCTTTCACCGCCGCGTTGGAAGTATTCACCCACAACGCCTATCCCCAAGAGTGGGCAAAGACACAAATGAATTCGGGAGCTGCTTACTTCTATAGAATAGGTGGAGACAAAGCTGAGAATATAGAGCTAGCGATCGCAGCTTCCCGCGCCGCCTTGCAAGTATTCACCCGCAATGCTTTCCCCCACGATTGGGCACAGACGCAAAGTAATCTGGGGGCTGCTTACTTATACAGAATACGCGGCGACAAAGCTCAGAATATAGAGGATGCGATCGCTGCTTTTAACGGGGCGTTGGAAGTATTCGCCAGCAACGCCTATCGCTACCAATGGGCAAAGACGCAAATGAATCGGGGGATTGCTTACTCTGAGAGAATACGTGGTGACAAAGCTGAGAATTTGGAGTTAGCGCTCGGTGCTTTTACCGCTGCGTTAAAAGTTTATCAAACCCGTGATGCCTTAAGCGAAGATTGGGCAAAGACGCAAATGAATTCGGGAGCTGCTTACTTATATAGAACATATGGGGACAAAGCTGAGAATTTGGAGTTAGCGATCGCTGCTTCCACGGCTGCATTACAAGTTTATACCCGTGATGCATTTCCCCAAGAGTGGGCAACGACGCAAAATAATTTGGGAATCGCTTACTTTCACAGAATAGACGCAAACAAGGCAGAAAATATAGAATTAGCGATCGCTGCTTTCAGGGCTGCTAGTGAAATTAGAACCCGCGACGCTTCCCCCCAACAATGGGCAATGACGCAAAATAATTTGGGAAATGCTTATCGTAACAGAATAAGGGGTGACAAAGCACAGAATTTTGAACAAGCCATAGCTGCTTACACCCCCGTATTGGAAGTTTATACCCGTGACACCTTCCCCGAAAACCATGCTCAAACATTATTCAACCTGGGTCTTGTTTACTTAGATGCACAACAATTTACTTCAGCATACAAAACCCTTAACTCTGCTATTGAAACAGCAGAATTATTGCGAGAGGAAATTATTTCTGGTTCGGAGACAAAACGCAAACAAGCAGAACAATGGAATCGGCTCTACCACTGCATGGTGAAAACTTGTCTGGAACTGAACAACATTGTGGAAGCAATAGAATACGTTGAACGTAGCAAAACTCGCAACTTAGTTGAACTTATCCTCAACCGTGATTCTAAAACTATTTTCCCTCCATATGTTGCCAAACAATTAGAACAACTGCGAGACGAAATCGCCACAGGACAAGATAAAATTCAAAATGGTATAGCCGATAATCCAGAAGCTTTAGGGCAACATCTCCAAAAATTGCGACAGCAGCGCAATAAATTGCAAGACGATTATTTACGAGACAAAAATTTGCTAGTAGGTTATGGCTTTAATTTAGAGCATTTTCAAGCAAATTTGGATGAACAGACCGCGATTATCGAGTGGTATATTACCAGTTTTGGCTGGGAGACTTTTATTATTACTCATGACAATATCCAAAGGCTAAATATATGCGTTCAAAATGATATACTGAAGGTTTTGCTGGGCAACTTTCAAGACTATGTTACACAATATTTTGAAAACAGAAACGAGTGGAGGAATAGTCTTAACTCTCGCTTCACTCATTTTGCCCAAATCTTACAAATAGAAAATATCCTCAATAATTTCATACCAAAAACTTACTTGCACCTTGTCCTCATTCCCCATGTATTCCTACACCTATTTCCTCTCCATACACTCCCCTTAACTAATGGAGAATTATTATTTGAACAATTCTCAAATGGTGTAAGTTATGCTCCCAGTTGCCAACTTTTACAACAGGTGCAACAACGAGAACGTCCAAATTTTGAATCTATCTTTGCGATTCAAAACCCAACAAAAGACCTTCCTAACACCGACTTGGAAGTACAACAGATTTTGCCTTTTTTCTCCTCCCCCCAAGTATTGTCTAAAAGCCAAGCCACCAAAGATGAACTATATAAAGCTGCACCAAAACTCAAGGAAGTAAATTATCTTCACTTTGCCTGTCACGGTTATTTCAACCTCATCTCGCCTACAAATTCTTGCTTGCTACTAGCAGACGCGTATGTTTCTTCTGAACCTGTAGATGTTGATTCCGAAAAATATCTCAAAATATCGGATAGAAAAAACGTAGATTTAAGCAAATGTCTCACATTAGGTAATCTTTTTGAGCAGGTTTTTGACCTTAACCAATGCCGTCTTGTGATTCTTTCTGCTTGTGAAACAGGCTTGATAGACTTTAATAATATGAGCGATGAATATATTGGCTTACCTAGTGGCTTTCTCTATGCTGGAAGTTCTTGTGTAGTCAGTAGTTTGTGGACAGTAGACGATTCATCTACAGCATATTTGATGATGAAATTCTTGCAGAATCTCCAAGAGGCTTTTAATAGCGGTCAAGATGTCTCAGTAGCAGTGGCGCTGAACCAAGCGCAAAAGTGGCTACGGGATATTACTTGGGAGGATTTAGAAAAATGGAAAAGTTCATTGCCACCAGATAGTGCTAAAACTCAAACTCGTGAGGTTAGAAGAATAAGTTCGCCATCAGAAAATTTTGATCCCAACAAACCATATGCATCTCCTTTCTATTGGGCTGCATTTACTGCTATTGGCAAGTAGGTTGTAATACTTTTTTTACACGCGCCCATTTTTGCTTATGTCCAGTTCAGACTCAATTGCCCCTAAAGTCTTGAGAGTGGTAATCGTCGCCTCCGTTAACCCAGTAACGTTGGCGATATTCATACCCTCGTAAAGTCTTTTGCTTCTTAGCATTTTTATACTCTCACCAGTTGAGACATCCCATATTCTCAACGTTTCATCTTCACTGCTACTTATTAGATTCTGCCCACTGGGATTAAAGGTTACTGAGAAAACTCGTTGACTATGACCCCGTAAAGTTTTGAGGCACTTACCATCAGAGACATCCCATAGCTTTACTGTTTGATCCATGCTACCACTACTTAAGATTCGCCCGTCGGAACTAAAGATGGTCGAGTAAACCCAACCTATATGTCCTTGCAATGTTCTCAAACACTTTCCATTGGAGACATCCCATAGCTTTATTGTATGATCTCCACTACCACTACTTAAAATTTGTCCGTCAGGGCTAAAAGCGATTGACCAAACCCAACCTATATGTCCTTGTATAGTTCTTAAGCATTTACCATCCGAGACATCCCAGCAACGTACTGTATGGTCATGACCGCCACTAGCTAAAGTTAGGCCATCTGGACTAAAAGCGACTGATAAAACTCCGTGATTTTCTTGATGTAAAGTTCTCAAGCACTTACCAGTCGAAACATTCCATAGCTTGAGCGTATAGTCATGGCTACCACTAGCCAAAGTTAGACCATCTGGACTGAAAGCAACTGACCAAACACAGTTTGTATGTCCTTGCAATGTTCTCAAGCATTCACCAGTTTTGACATCCCATATTTTTACCGTTTTGTCTTCACTAGCACTTGCTAGCATTTGACCATCTGGACTGAAGGCTAATGATGTAATCTCATTACTATGTCCGACAAAAGTTTTGAAGTTTTGACCAGTGTTGATGTCCCACAGTTTCACGTTTCGATTACTGCTACTAGCCAAGATATTACCTTCGGGGCTGGAGACAACTGACCAGATCCTAGTGGTATATCCTTGTATAGTCTTTATACACTGACCAGTCTGAACATCCCATAGTCTTAACGATTGGTCATCACTCCCACTGGCGAGGATATTACCTTCAGGGCTGAAGTCAACTGCTCGAACCATATTACTATGTCCTGGCAAAGTCTTGAGACACTCACCGTTACTGACATTCCACAGCTTTACCATCCGATCCCAACTACCAGTTGCTAAGGTTTGCCCATTCCGACTGAATGCAACTGATATCACCCAACCAGAGTGACCTTGCAAAGTTCTCAGACATTCACCAGTGTTAAGATCCCATAACTTCGCCGTTAGATCCCCGCTAGCGCTAGCAAGTATACTTCCATCTGGGCTAATAGCAGCAGACCAGATTCCTTCATCGTGTCCGTACAAAGTTCTCAAGCATTGCCCAGTACTCACATCCCACAGCCTCAATGTTTTGTCCACACTAGCACTAGCTAATATTTTGTCGTCAGGACTAAAAACGACTGCTCGAACCATATTCTGATGTCCAAGCAAAGTCTTTAGGCACTGACGAGTATTGACATCCCATATCTTAATCGTCTTGTCATCACTAGCACTGACCAGCACTTGCCCATCTGAACTAAAAGCAAGTGACCATATCCCCTTGGAATGTCCCTGCAATGTATCAAGACATTCGCCTGTTATGACATTCCAAAGCTTGATTGTTTGGTCTTCACTGCCACTGGCAAGGATACTACTATCAGGACTAAAGGCAATTGATGTTGCCCAATCAGTATGACCTCTAAAGATATTTAACTGTCTCCAATTACTCACTTGGTACAAGCGAATCTCACCATTTATATCCCCCTCAGCTAGAAATTGTTGATTGGGGCTAAATCTTAACGCCAAAATGCCACGGAAGGTTTCAGCAAATACAGACTGAACTAGATTAGCCTGAGCAAAATTTACATTGTGCAAATTCACATTACGCAAGTCTGCTTGCCAAACAGTCAGATGCGAAAAATCATAGTTACTAAGATCGGTCTTCAGATAACAAAGCAGATTCAGGACGTTTCCAGCCGTATAACTTTGTTCTTCCGGAAATGTTTCTCGTAGCCTTACTAAAATTTTAGTTAGTTGATTTTCCAGAATTTGTTGATTTCTAAAAATCTTTAGCAGTCCATCTATAACTGGTTTGAGGATAAGGCGGATTTGAATATCCCTAATATAGTCTTTTACTGTCGCTTTTATTAAAGCATGACTTCTAAATAAATCAATGTTCTGAGTGGTGATTTCTTCCCAAATATGTTGTACGAATTCATTAGTTATATACTCCATAACTACAGGTTGTAGGGTGAAGAGTGCTGCTCTTCTCTCTACTAGGCATCGTCTGCTCAAAGATTCTAGAGCTTCCAGCAATTGTTGTGGTAGTATCAGCGATACTATATCATCATGCAACTCTGATAGTGAAACTGCCTCACGATTAACTGCTAGCCAATATATTATATTTTTTTCTAAATTTGACAAACGCGAAAATTGTTGGTCTAAAATTTCGCGAATATTACCAAAAACAGACGTATTTTCTTTTAGAAAGTTATAAATATTACCATTAAAAATATCTAAAATTGTTGTTGCAACTATCTTCAAGGCTAAGGCGTTACCTGCATAGCGCTCAACTACGGATCTCAATTCTGACTCAGAGCCAGACAATCCTTTGATTTCAAATATTTTTTGTCCATCAACCACATCTAAACCACTCAGTTGTAATGAGCGAACGGGTAGTACTTCTCCTTCAAGTAACGCTACCTCTTTCGGTTTTTCCCGTGAAGTTAGCACAAGGCAACTAATGTGGGTAACTTCTCCAATTCGTTTGATAAGTTGAGCATATTCCTCATAACCTTCTCGATAGCTTCCAGTAATAGCGCCACTTTGTAGAATGGTCTCAGCATTATCGAGAATAAGAAGACAGCGATATTGGCGCAAATAATCAACTAGTTTCGAGATTCTGCCGTCTACGCTGTTTGGTAAATCAGCTTCTAGAACCTGATCTGCAGACAAAAATTGAATTAAGTTAGCCAACAGGTCAAAAAGGGGTGGGGCATTGTAGAGCGATCGCCAAATAAAGTACTCAAACTGCCCCTGAACTTGTTGGGCTAGCTTAACAGCCAGAGAGGTTTTTCCAATTCCCCCTATTCCCAACAGCGTTACCAGTCGGCAACGCTCCTCTATCAACCATTGCTTTAGTGTGTTGAGTTCTGCTGTGCGTCCATAGAACACAGAGACATCAATCGCTTCTCCCCAGTCTGCACCCCC